>NZ_CP047639.1:3665202-3979222 GCF_011046025.1 Proteus sp. ZN5 | reverse complement strand
TCCAAATCATTGCGAGCATCTTCGGTGGTTTGTGTGCCGAATAAAGCTTGGCGTTGTGCTTTTAGCTGTTCTTGTTGTTGATATAGTTGTTGTAAATGGACTAAAACAGCATCAAGCTCTTTTTGAACTTCTGCTAAATAGCGTTTTCTCTCTTCCTGCGTTAAGAATAATTCGCGGATTGTTTGTTGTAATTCGTGATGTGTTTTTAATGTCGATTGATATTGTTGGCTTTCTTCTTTACGTGTATTAATCCATTGAATTTTATCTTCAAACGACTGTAACTCATAACCTTGTTGTTTGACAAGAGATTGAATATCTAGCGCTAATTGGGTTTTTTGTTGAAGATATTGCACTGTTTGTTGTTGTTTATTGAAAACTTCTTTCTGTTGCTGAGCAAATTGATTTTGTTGATGAAAAATAGCTTGCTGTTGTTGATAAAATTGTTCTTTGCTATCAGATAACAGTTTGTATTCTTGCTGAA
The DNA here is from genome assembly GCF_011046025.1 of Proteus sp. ZN5. GTDB lineage: Bacteria > Pseudomonadota > Gammaproteobacteria > Enterobacterales > Enterobacteriaceae > Proteus. Next base: position 3,978,741 of record NZ_CP047639.1, on the reverse strand, counting down.
TTTTTGCTTCTAATGCTTGGTAACTTACTCGTTTTTGCGTCAGTAAATTATCTTCTTTTTCAAGTATTGCATCTAATTGAATTAAAACTGTTTCTTCGCAGTCAACATCCGGTAATGCATGCGTTTGAGCTAAGACTCGCCATTGTTGTTTTAATGACGAAATATCTTGTGTTAGTTGCTCAAGGTCGCTACTTAATTTTTCGTTTTGAGCTTGATAGTTAGCACGCTGTGTTTTTTGTTCTACTAACTCTATGGTTAATGTATGAACTTGTTGCGTTAAAATATCTAATCGTGTTTTTGTTTCATCTGGTTTTATTTCTTTATATTTTTCAACATAAGGATGTTCAGTTGAACCACAAACAGGACATGGATTGTCTTTAACTAAACGTTGTCTCTCTTCTTCGTATTCTGCTAATTTCCGAATTAAAAGATAATTGTCATTTAAATCTTTAAGGTGTTGCTCTTTCTCTTTTAAAACGATGCCATTTTTGCTGATATTTTCAGTCAGCACAGATATTTTTTGCTGATTTTCTGAATGACTTTTTTGGTACAGATGTTCAGTTTTTAGAGCACGCTGTAATTGAGCCTGTAATCCCATTATTTTTGCGAGCGTATTTCTTTGCTGAGAAATTTGTTGCAAGCGATGAGGAATATCTGCAATGACATTGGCTTTATTTTGTTGCTCAAGTTGTGTTTGTAATTCACTTAATTGTTGTTGCTGTAAATTAAGAGCGTGTTGTTGTTGCTCTAACGCTTTAGTTGCTTTTTCTAAGGCAAGTTTGAGAGTGTGTTCTTTTTCTTGCTCTGTTTTTTCACTTTTTTTGCTAATAAGATATTTTTCTGTGACTTCATCATATTGCTCAAAATAGCGTTGCCATAAAGGTAAATTCTCAGCAAGTTGAGCATGACTTGTATGCTGATTTAGATATTCACTTAATTCATTTAATTGCTTTTGTGAGTCAGTTAATTGAGTTTCTGCTAATTGTATTTTTCCCAGATATTCTGACTGTGTTTTTTCCAGCGTATTCTTTTGCTGTGTTTTTGCTGAAATATCTTGTTGTAGCAAGACTAACTGATTATCTAATGGCGTCACTTTTTCACGAATAAGTTGTAATATTTGCTGTTTTTTCTCATCGTGTTGTTTAAATGTGTCACGAGCCTCCACTAGATGCTGATTAATAGGTTGGCTTTGTTGTTCAATAAGCTGTTTTTCTGCTTTCAGGGTTGAGAGTTGTGACTCAATATAGGTTTGTTCTTTTAATAGACGATTTTTTTCGTCATAAATTGGACGGAGTTTTTCAGCGGGTTCGCTATTTTCAAGACGTTGAATATCGGGCTTGGCAGCAACTAATGCTTCTTGTGCTAAGTTAACTCCGTTTTGTGCTAATAGATTGTTTTTATTGATTTCAATGTTTTTTTCTTGCCACTGCTTTGCTGCTTGATATTCCTGTTGTTCTTTTTGTAATAGGCTCTCTTTGGCAAAAAGATCAGTTTGTTCAGTTAATAAAGCTTGGCGAGCATTTTCATCTAATAACGCCATCATTTCGGCTTGCTGCTTTAGTGTTTTTAAGGCTTGTTCTTCTTCACGCCAATGTTTAAAGATCGATTGGGAGATATGGCGATAAATATCTGTGCCAGTCAGTTCTTCGAGTAATTCAGCGCGAGATTTATCATCTGCATTTAAAAAGGCGGCAAATTGTCCCTGAGAAAGCAACATAGACTTAGTGAAACGATCAAAATCAAGCCCCGTAATATTAATGATCATCTCTTTTACTTGGCTTATCTTGCTGGCTAAGATTTTGTCTTCGCCTCCCGTTGTATTTATTTTAACGAGTTCAGCCTGTGGTGCTTGAAGATTGCCATCTTCTTTATAATTGGCACGGCGTTGTTCCCAAAATGCACGATAAGCCACACCTTTGACTTCAAATTCAACTTCGGTCAAGCACTCTGCAGTATGACGCGTCATTAATTCATTTTGTGATTGTGTGACTTTATCTAATCGTGGCGTTCGATGATAAAGCGCTAAGCTAATCGCATCTAATAGTGTGGTTTTTCCTGCCCCCGTAGGACCTGTGATAGCAAATAATCCGTTGCTAACAAAAGGCTCTTGGTCAAAGTTGATTTTCCACTCACCTTTTAAAGAGTTAATATTTTTAAATCGCAGACTTAAGATTTTCATTATGCTTCGTTATCCTCTTGTTCTGCCATTTCAACAGCTTGTTTAAACAATGTTGTTAATCGTGTTTTAGTTTCTTCTGAATCAAATTCATGCTGTTCTAAGCGTCTTTCAAAAACATCATAAACCGTTAATTCGGTCAGTGTTTCGTTCTCATTTTGCGTGAATGCTTGGCGCTGTTTTCTGGATCTTCTTAATAAGATCACTTCAAAAAGGGGATCGTTAGTTAGCTCTTGAACACGAGTTTGTATATCACTGAGATAATCTTGTGTTGAAACTTCGATATCCAACCAAATAGTGGTATCTGTTTCATCGTATTGTTTTTTTAATTCGTCAAGTTGTATGGCTATCTCTTTTAATGACCCCCTGATAGTGCGTAGTAACTGAAATTCAGGAATCGGTAATAGTGTGAGGTTATTTAATTTATCTTGTTCAAAATCGATAAGGCAGACGCTTTTTTGTTGACCACTTTCATCAAAACTTAAAGGAATAGGAGAGCCGCTATAACGAATATGGCCTGATTTATTTACCACTTGAGGGCGATGAATATGACCAAGAGCAATATAGTCAAATTCAGGAAACAGTGTTGCAGAGAAAGCCTCTAAAGTACCGATATAAATTTCACGTACAGAGTCCGTTACACTTGCACCAATGGTTGTAAGGTGACCTGTTGCGATAATAGGAATATTGACGTTCAGTTGCTTACGTAAATCGAGAGCCTCTTGATATTGAGCTTGATAATAATCAGCAATCGCTTCTTTTAGGATATTTTGTTTTTCAGCACCTGATTGCCCACTTTTACTACTTATCATATCTCTAGGGCGTAGATAAGGGATCGCGCAAAGTAATGCTCCCGGAGTATTATCTTTTTGAGGAAGAATGAGCGGGGCTTGTGGTGTTTCAGCATGAACATTGGCAATAACCGTTGTATTTAAACATGCTAATAATGATTTAGATTCATTTAGTGTCGCTACAGAATCGTGGTTACCACCTAGAATAACGAGCTGGCATTGTGTATCTCGAATAGCAACAACAAAGCGGTTATAAAGCTCTCGGGCATAACTCGGAGGGGAGCCAGTATCAAAAATATCGCCTGCAACAATCAATGCGTCAACTTGATAATGTTTAATTTGTGCTAATAACCAATCAAGAAACTGTTGATGCTCTTGTGAGCGGGTTTTAGTAAAAAAATATTGCCCTAAATGCCAGTCTGATGTGTGAATAATCCGCATTGCTATCCCTCTTTTTTATTTGATGAAGAGTATAGCGCACCTTACTTTTTTAGTGAAAACCCAGCAACAAGCCTTCTTTTTGAGTGATATTTCACCGAAAAATGATTTATTTACCTTAACAACAGGGATCTATTTCAGTAATGTTAAGGTTAGTCATAAATCTGTCATAAAACTGCATCATAATCATTTTGACCCTCTATATACATTACACAGGATAGAGTATGGCAAGGCGTATTCTTGTTGTTGAAGATGAAACCGCAATTCGAGAGATGATCTGTTTTGTTTTGGAACAAAATGGTTTTCAACCTATTGAAGCAGAAGACTATGATTCTGCATTGAGCTTTCTTATTGATCCTTACCCTGATCTGGTTTTATTAGATTGGATGATCCCCGGTGGATCAGGCTTGCAGGTAATAAAACAGATGAAGCGGGAAAGTAACACCCGTGATATTCCAATTATTATGCTAACGGCAAAAGGGGAAGAAGAAGATAAAGTCCAAGGGCTAGAAACGGGGGCTGATGATTATGTTATTAAGCCTTTTTCACCTAAAGAGCTTGTAGCTCGTGTGAAAGCAATTTTGCGACGATTATCACCAATGTCTGCGGAAGATATTATTGAATTCAATGGATTAGGACTTGATCCTGTTTCTCATCGAGTAACGAGTCAAGATAAACCGATTGATATGGGACCCACCGAATTTAAACTCCTGCACTTTTTTATGACACATCCTGAACGAGTGTATAGCAGAGAACAACTGCTAAACTACGTTTGGGGAACGAATGTTTATGTTGAAGACCGTACTGTTGATGTGCATATTCGTCGTTTACGTAAGGCCATTGAAGAAGATGGTCATGACAGAATGATACAGACAGTACGTGGAACGGGATATCGTTTCTCTGCCCGTTTCTAAGTCAATATGGGAGTAATCGTCAGGTGTTAGAACGACTATCGTGGAAAGCCCTCGTTTGGGGGCTATGTCTATTTTGCTTACCTGCTTTTATATTATCGCTTTTTATCGGGCATCTTTCTTGGTTGCTGGTGGTATCACTCCTCAGTGCTTTGGTCTGGCATGCTTATAATTTGATGAAATTGTCTAAATGGTTATGGCTAGATCGCTCTGTTTTACCACCAGAAGGCAGAGGAGGATGGGAGCCTATTTTTTATGGCATTCGACAAACACAACAACGCAACCGTAAACGGCGTCGAGAACTAGGCGACTTAATTAAACGTTTTAGAAGTGGCGCTGAAAGCTTGCCTGATGCTGTTGTGATGATGACAAATGAAGGTAATATTTTTTGGTGTAACAGCCTTGCTCAACACTTGTTAGGTTTTCGGTGGCCGGAAGACAATGGGCAAACTATTTTTAACTTATTACGTTACCCAGATTTTTTGCACTATTTTACCGCAAGTGATTTTAGCCGACCTTTAACCCTTTCACTCAATAATGGTTCTATTGTGGAGTTTCGTGTGATGCCGTATAGCGAAGATCAGCGCTTGATGGTGGCTCGCGATGTAACAGAAAAAAATAAATTGGAAAATTCACGGCGAGATTTTTTTGCTAATGTCAGTCATGAGTTAAGAACACCGCTAACCGTTATTCAAGGTTATCTTGAAATGATGGAAGAAAATTATGTTGCCAAACCTGCAGAGCATAAGGCAATAGTCACCATGCAAGAGCAAGCTAAACGTATGGATACGCTTGTTCAACAACTCTTACAGCTTTCTCGTATCGAATCTGATCCTCATATCGATTTAAATAAGATTGTTGATATTCCTGCCATTCTGGCTTTATTACAACAAGAAGCAGACTCATTGAGTCAAGGTCAACACCATATTATTTTTGATGTTGATGAACAATGGGTTGTTCGAGGTAATGAAGAGCAATTGCGTAGTGCGGTTTCTAACTTAGTGTATAACGCCATTAATCACACTGAAGAAGGTACAACAATCAACGTCAGTTGGAAGAAAATTCCCCAAGGCATGTTATTTAGTGTCTCAGATAATGGATCGGGGATTAGCGCTGAACACTTAACTCGTTTAACAGAGCGCTTTTATCGTGTTGATAAAGCTCGCTCTCGTCATTCGGGCGGTACTGGGTTAGGTTTGGCTATTGTGAAAAAATCACTGCTCCATCATCACTCTCAATTGAATATTGAAAGTAAAGTTGGTGTTGGGAGTACGTTCTCTTTTATCCTTCCTCAAACATTGCTTACTGCTAAAAAAACACACTAGCAGTATGTCTTTTTTAAAGCCTTTATCACTTGTCTTTAATCTGTGATAAAGGTTTTTTTGTCCCTTTCTTGATCTTTTTAATATCAATAAAAACTAATATCGTAGCGTTAAATTTTAATATTATTAATTAATGGTAACTTTAAATGATACCAACGAACAATATTATTGGTGATAAAATGCACAAATCATATCATGTATATTCGATGATATATGACAGTTATAACTAGTGCTGAAAAATAGTTTAGATGATTATTCTGGTTTTAGGATTGGCTATTGCCTTTTTTCATTATAAAAGTTTTACTTGTGAGCAGTTATCGGCAATTTTTTCTATTTAGTACCTAATTGCTCTGCATGAAATGATTATATATGGATATTATCCTGAATAATGACGATATGAGCTTAAATAGATATTGTTGATTTTATGTTGCGCTATCTTGGCGTGATTTAACCATTATTGTAACTACATATTAACAAAACTTATGGCACATAGATTAACTTCCAGAGATATTCTGGCATTAGGGTTTATGACATTCGCCCTGTTTGTTGGCGCTGGCAATATTATTTTTCCTCCAATGGTCGGTTTACAGTCAGGCGAATTTGTTTGGACTGCTGCGATTGGCTTTTTGATCACCGGTGTGGGTTTACCTGTTTTAACGGTTGTTGCACTGGCAAAAGTCGGTGGTGGCATTGAGGCATTAAGCACACCTATTGGTAAATCAATGGGATTGTTATTAGCCATTGTTGCCTATCTTGCTGTTGGACCTCTTTTTGCAACCCCTCGTACTGCAACGGTTTCTTTTAAAGTGGGTATTGCTCCTTTAGTGGGTGATACAGAAATATCATTGCTAATTTACAGCATTGTCTATTTCTTAATTGTTATTGGTATTTCGCTTTATCCGGGGAAATTGCTAGACAGTGTTGGTCATATTCTTGCGCCGATTAAAATTCTGGCATTAGCGATATTAGGTGTGGCTGCGGTATTTTGGCCTGCTGGTGGCGCTATTCCTGCGACTGAAGCTTATCGTGATATGGCGTTGACTCAGGGGTTTATTAACGGTTACCTTACCATGGATACATTGGGCGCTATGGTTTTTGGTATTGTTATTGTTAATGCAGCCCGCTCTCGAGGAATTGATAATTCATCACTGTTAACACGTTATACCATGTGGGCAGGAATTATTGCGGGTGTATTATTAACTGCGATTTATTTGAGTTTATTTAAATTAGGCTCTAGCAGTGGCAGTATCATTCCGGGCGCTCAAGATGGAGCCGATATTTTACATGCCTATGTTCAATACACTTTCGGCAATTTTGGTAGCTTCTTCTTAGCCGTACTGATTTTCTTAGCCTGTATGGTGACAGCTGTTGGTTTAACCTGTGCCTGTGCAGAGTTTTTTAGCCGTTATTTGCCTATCTCTTATCGTGTATTAGTGTTGATTTTAGCGATATTTTCAGCCGTTGTTTCAAACTTAGGGTTAAGTAAGCTGATCGCGTTTTCTATTCCTGTACTGATAATGATTTATCCACCTTGTATTGTGATTATTTTAATGAGTTTCACATTACGTCTGTGGAATAACCCAAGCCGTATTATCGCGCCAGCAATGGTTGTTAGCTTATTTTTCGGTATTTTTGATGCAATAAAAGCGTCTGATTATCTGAAACATTTATTACCAGAATGGGCGACAAAACTGCCACTAAGTGAGCAAGGTTTAGCGTGGTTGATCCCAGTATTAGTGACGATTGTTGTGTGTGCTATTTACGATAGAGTCGCAGGCTCACAGAGTAAAAAAGTGATCCATACTGAAGCCATCAATAAGCAATAAAGTACATTGATTGCAAAAATAAAAAGGGAAACGAAAGTTTCCCTTTTTTAATAATATATATTTGAGGTATTAATTAACAGAAGTCGAGTTCTGTTTTATATGTGCAATAGGATGCTGATTTTCATCTAAATAGTAATGAACTCCGGCGACGATACCATCCTCACCTTCATAGAAGATTTTAAAGCGGGTACGATTGCCGTCATGATAAGCAATAACAGCACTACCGCCTTTTCCTAAGCAGAACTGATGGAGCTCACCTGTTGAGATACAAATACTGTTGTCGCCAGATACCGTGACTTTACAGTTATCACCTGTATTAATTGCCACAGAGTTATTTCCAGTAACATTGATTTGCGCTAAATCACCAGTGTTAGTGACTTTTGCGCGGTCTTGAGAGGCGGTAATGAAATTACGTATACCACTGTTTGCGATATGAACACCATTACCTGACGCATAAATTTTGACATCATTGCCACTATTACAAATGCGAGAGCGCCCACCTAAGCTACCAATACGACACTGATTACCCGTATTACACACTTTTCCAGCAAAACCCGTATTCATCAATTGATTGCTATAACCCGTGTTAGAAATGCTATTTTCATCACCAGAAAAAGCGACGATGTTATTACTGCCACATAAAGCAAGATCAGTGCTTAATTGCTGGCTTTTTAGGATTAATTGATGCCATTCGGTAGAAAATTGAATATTTTCAGAGGTTGGTAAAGTGTTGTGATAGGGCAGACGTTGTAATGTCACGCCTTGTTGTTGTTCATTGCCGAGCAGGAACAAGATGTTTTCCATGACTTCTTGTTCCTGTTTGGCAAAGGATGCTTCACTAAAATGACGTAAATAAATATATTGAATAAAGCTTTCTATCCACTGTGTACGGCGCTGTTTTATTAACTCACTATGAATAGCACTGTAAGTGCCTCCATCAGGAAAATAACGTAAAAACCAACGATAAAGCGAAGTTGAAACATGCAGTTGTCGTAAGTCTTCTTTTGTTAATCTAATATTTTCCTTTGAAGGGACTGACATATAAGCTCCTTAATCCATGTATTAATTAGTGTCTATGGTAACCGTCAACCATACTGCGAAATGTTTGGAATGGTGTTTTTCCTGTTGTGCACAGATAAAGGTGACCAATGATAAAAAAGACACTACATACAGCTAATATTTGGTGTGCGATTAATAACCAAGCTTTAAACATGACGGCATCAGCAGGAATGAATGCTGGATTTTGAAGTAAAACACCGGTTATCAAAAGCAGTGGAACTAACGCATACATCACACCTAAATAAGCCATTTGTTGCAGTGGATTAAACTTAACATTAGGTGTTGCTGGGAAGGGATGACCTTCTCCTTTGATAATACCGTAGAGATAAAAACGAGTTTGCATAAAGGCGCGTTGAAACCAGTTTTTACCATCAATGCGGTAAAACTTGCCATTACCACCAACAAGATTAATAAGAACAAAGGACAACCAGCAAACCAAGAGCAGATAACCACAGATTTCATGCACACTGACTAATAACGCAGTATCGTGGGCTGAAAGTAGGGCGAAATGGTTGATGCCACCACTTAGAAGTAACAGAATAAATAAAGAGGCATTACTCCAGTGCCACAAACGAACAGCTTTAGAGTAAAGATAGAGTTTCTCTTCTTTATGCGATTCACCATGTGGTGTGGCAAAGCGATAACGTAAAAAGCCATGTAGTGCGAGCACAAGTAGCATGCCAATAAATAATACGCCTGCAACAATTAGCCAAAGAGGTAAATAGTCGGGAGTATAGATTAAAACATACTCTTTTAGTGCGGCTTGGAACTGAGCACTATCTGGCATTGTATTGACGATACTCATACTTTACCCTCCTCTTGTACATGAGGCCCTACACGACGATAGAGGTGCGGTTTTCCTACACCATCAAGTTGATAAATATAGTAATCGTGTGTTTTGAGCCATTCTTGAATTTGAGGGCTGTCTTCTCTACCAAATAACAAGGCACTTTGTGGACAAGCACTCACACAAATCGGTGGGAAACCTTTTTGTAATCGAGACTCAAGACAGAAATCACATTTATCAGCAACATGTGTCACAGGGTTAAGATAACGGACTTGGTATGGGCATGCTGATATACAATAGCTACAACCAATACATTTATCTTTATTAACACGAACGATGCCATTGCTTTCATCACGCCAAGAAGCACCCGTAGGGCAAACCGGAATACAAGGGGCATCTTCACATTGTTGGCAAGAGTGTCTAAAGAAATGGTATTTATCGTTGTCTTCTTTGAGGCTTAATGGAATATGAGCAATATCCATTCGTGCCATACCATTGGGTACTTTATTTAATCGACGACATGCAGTGGCGCAGATATTACAGCCATTACAGAGCGTCTCATCGTGGATCATGGCATAACGGATAGGTTTTTTTTCTGCAGTTGCCGCAAGCGCACTTCCTAGTGGCGCACTGAAAAAAATGACCGATCCCATACCTGCTACAAATTTACGGCGAGAAACACGCATTATTTTTGCTCCTCAGTCTGATGATGTTGTAATACCCACATCGAATTTCGTTGATAAGGCAGAACATTAAGGGTTTTCATGTTGTTCAACCTCAATCCATTCAGTTAAGCCTCGTGCTTTGCCGTAACTCATTAACGTATTGCTAAAGAGATAAGGGGCATCGTTGGATGCTAAAACTTGCTGAATATCCTGAAAATCAGGGTGAGTTTTCATCAGTGTCAGTGCATCTTCAATCTCTGAAGCCGTGTATTTAAAGGGTTCAGACATCAACATGCTTTGTTTCAATGGTCGAGGATAGGTTTCGCATTCAAAACGAACTACACCTGCAATTGCTGTACAAATATCCGCATGGCGGTTTAATAATTGCAGTTGTGCGAAGTTATCTGACATAAATTCATCAGAGTAATAATAATCCTCACCATTGAGACTTAAATGGGCGATATCAATAAACTCGTCGCTCTTTAACGCGGTTTCTAACTGCGCAATGTCCTCTTCAGTCAGAGAATAGGGCGCATCATACAGCGTTGAAATTGCTAATAGTTCACCTTCTTTTGAACATTGACGTATCGCATTCGCTAGATGTTGTTCGGCAGATAATTCTGCTACTTCTGCAACCGGTTCTTCTGCGATATCTGTTGAGGTGTTAGCACTACGTCCAACACCTGTTTCTGATAATGGCAGTAACCAACGGCGACGAGAGATATCAGGTTGCTCTAAAGCAATATCTGCATCATCAGCGATATCTTGTGGTATAGAAGCTGATGCATTTTGTTCTATCATCATGATCTCCTTCTTTTACCTATTAACTTGGTAATAAACCACGAGACGCTAAATCGTCTGCAACATCTTGTAATCCAAGGCGAACTAAAGTTTCTTTTGTTGGGCAGCCTAACTGAGGATCCCAGCCCATTTCTTGATAGAACATGGTGAGAGAAAGCTGCATATCGACTCTGTCCATTTTGTCTGTACCTTCAGTAAAGACTGGAATATCAGGATCTTTATCGAATACCCATGAACAGATTTGGTCATGCTCATTACGCATATCCATAGTGTTCATTAACTTAACGGTATAAGCGCGGTGTAAAGTGAAGATACGCTCTGAGGCTAAATCCAGATCTTTAGAAGTAGTTGGTTCACCTGTGATAGCGGTAAAGAACTTGGCTTCCATTTCTAAGTCACCACGATAATTACGGCTTTTATGAGGAGAAACCGTCATCGGCCATACCCAGTTACATAAGGTGACCGCATCGTGTAAGCAACTACGTAAAAGTGTCCATTTGGTATAAGCAATTTTAGCTTTGTTGATAGGTGTATAGTTTTTGGTTTCATCAAATGCATCACCAGAACCAAATAGCTCACCTGCAATCTCTTTTTGTAGTTTGAGAGGTAAACCACTACCGATATAGTTGATATGTGTATGTGTCATCGCATCGCGGTTAAACATACAGTTAACGATAGAACCCACTTGAGCCGAAGCTTCATTTGCGTGGTGAATTGGGAAGCCCATTGGCGACCAGAGTTTATTTTTCTTATTAGCCCAATATTCTTCACCTAAATTCCAGCGTTGTGCAATCAGGTAAGAGCCATCTGCAAGGTGGCTAAATTCACCTTTACGATGCGCCAAACGATAGTAAAAATCTTTAATAAATTCAGGATTGCCTTCTTCCAGTTTATCCCAAGGAATATCGTTGTATTCTTCTTCAGAAAGTACACGCTTAAACACACCGTGGGTATAACAATAAGTGAAGTCGCGATGAAGCTGACCGTAGTTACACCAAAGTCCCATATCATCAAAAATATTCAGACCGACTAAGTTACCAACAACGTTGCCATCCCCTTTTTTCTCAACATCTTTAGGGCCATTAGGGAAAATGGTTGTGTGAACGAAGTTAGCAACACAAGTGTTACCACCTGTTTGTGGTACTCCAAATTTTTTCGCTTGTGGAACATTGAGTTGGGCCATACAACGGATAGGGCAAGAGTGACAACCTCCCATCTTCACGGTGTATTCTTCAGCTTCTGGGCCTAAGTCAAAGGTTGATTTCATGGTTCTAAAACCAACAGTATTGATATCACCAGGAGGAATTTCGCCTGTTTCAATTGGGCCGCCTTCAGCCGCTCCCCAATACAGTCCTTTACGTGCAGTCCAACGAGATCCTGGGTGTGAATATTCAGCCCATGATTGTGGCGTACTTGGTACAACGTGGTTGTTATTAGAGCCAATCAATTGTGTCATCATGTAGTCGTTAAGTTCTTTTAACGCTTTACGGTCGGCAACGTTAACCCCACGGCTACCTTCGACGACAATGGCTTTTAATTTTTTAGAACCTAAGACTGCACCAACACCAGCACCACCACTGTGGTTACGGCTATTAATAATGCCGGATAAAGGTACAAGGTTTTCACCCGCAGGACCAATGGTCGCGACACAAGCTTCTGGGCTTGTTTGAGCACATAGTTCTTCTGTGGTTTGACGAACACCTTTACCCCATAAGAAAGAGGCATCTTCAATAGAAACTTGGTCATCATCAATATGGATCCAAACAGGCTTATCTGATTTACCTTCAATAATCAGAGAGTCATAGCCTGCAAATTTCATCCAAGCGGCAAAAAATCCCCCCATATGGGCATCAACAACGAGATTGCCACGAGTAAAAGTGGAAAGAGAGGTAATATTGACGCGTGAGCTACAAGGTGCGCCCGATCCAGTTAGAGGTCCTACAGCGAAAACAACTTTATTTTCTTCATCAAAAGGTTTAACGCCGGGAGCAACCTCTTCGTACATAATCTTGTAACCAAAGCCCATGCCTCCAATTAAGGATTTATATTTGCTTGAGCTTTCACGAGTGATGGCACCGGTAGTTAAATTGATTCTTAGAATGTTTCCAGTCCAGCCGTTAATCATAATATTGCTTCCTAATCTAAATGTGGTTCAGTGATGTGATTGTCTGGATTTATTAAACAGTAATTTCTTTCCATTCAATGATTTGCAATGCACCCGTTGGGCACGCTGACGCACACTCACCACATAAATTACATTTGCCGGATTTTTTAGTTTGTGGATTGACGGTTGCCATCATCCACGGACAAGCTGTTGTACAGGCGGCACAACCAATACAACGACGTGTATCAACGACAATACAGCCGAACTCTTCTTGATAACGGATAGCTTTTACTGGGCAAACCTTCATACATTCAGGATCTTTACATTGGCGGCATGTATCCGTTGTAAAGTTTAAATCGCCATAAAGTCCACCACCGGAGCCAATACCTTTATCACCAAAATAAAAATGACGATGGATTTTGGTGCGCGAGAAGAATGAACCTACGCTTCCATCATTCCATGTTGTACATGCTGTTTCGCAGCGGTGGCATCCAGTGCAACGCGCTCTATTTGTGACTAAAACGCCTTTAGGAGTTGTGGTTAATTGAATTATTCCGCTATCTATTTCTTCTTGCTTACAACCTAAAAGAGAAAGCAATGCGGGTGCTATTGTGATCCCTGCAAGCCCTTTACCGGATATTCGCAGAAACTCTAGTCTTGATAGTCCAATATCTAATATTGGACGGTGATGTGTATCAGACATTAATATTTATCTCCGCTTAACTAATTTATATAAGAATTAAGTTGTGATGATAAATTCTTTATTTATCCGCTTGCCTTACCGTTATATAAAAAATATAATAACGCTATCGTTAAGGGATATATTATAAGATTTAACTATTTTTATGATAAAAACACACTGTGACGAAATGTTAAATATTTGTATTTACAATGTGTTATCTCCAGTTTTTACGTATTTTCATTATCCTTTCTGATAGTGTGGTTATTAAAAAATTTATTCTGTGATTACTATCATAGAAATAAAAATAGAGAGTGTTATTAATTTTATTTAATTAAATGATTATTGTTTTTATCTGTAATTAAGAAGGAGAATAAATACCATTTATATATATTCTTTCATTGAAATTAAATTAAAAGTGATTTGCTCTTATATTCTATCTAATATAATTATTTTAATAATAATTTGATATTCAATATTAAATGTATATCTAATCAAAAATAGATATTGATTATTATTAATAGAATAAAATATGAATAAATTGTAAAACCATGACTAGATCATTTTTATAAAAAAAGAAACCTTATCTAATCAAGAGAAGGTTTCTTTTGTTGTTTTATTCGATAGCTTTATTGTTAGTAACCCACTGCTTTACCAGCTGGGCGACGAACATCATTTGATCCATAAAGATAACCTTCGCGTACTGCACCAGAAACAGCGGAATCATTACCTGATGATGATGGGATCACTCCTTCTTCTCCTGGGAGTCCGACCATAATAAGTTCAGCCGCTCCCCATGGAGTCTGTTCTACCATTTTATATCCCATGACAGAGAGTTTTTCTAAAGTGTCTTTTGATAATCCTCGTTGCTCATAATAAACCTCATCCGGTAACCATTGATGGTGAATACGAGGACTATTAACTGCTTCTTGAGGTGGCATACCAAATTCAATGATATTCAGTGCCGTTTGTAAGGTAATTGAGATAATGCGAGAACCTCCCGGTGATCCTAAAATAAGGAAAGGTTTACCTTCCTTGGTCACAATCGTTGGGCTCATTGATGATAATGGGCGTTTTAATGGTGCAATACTATTTCGCTCACCTTGCACTAAGCCATATAGGTTTTTTTCGCCGACTTTGGTTGTAAAATCATCCATCTCGTTGTTGAGGAAAAATCCAGTTCCCGGTGCGATGACTACGGCACCGAAGCGACCATTTATAGTATAAGTGGTTGAAACAGCGTTACCATTTTTATCAATAACTGAATAGTGTGTTGTTTCAGGGCTTTCATGAGGAGCGATACCGGGCTGTACATTTTCTGATGGTGTGGCTTCATTCGGTTTAATTTGTTGGCGTATTTCTGTGGCATAAGCTTTATTCAATAACTTTTCTGTGGGGTTTTTAATAAATTGGGGATCACCAAGAAAAGTATTTCTGTCCATATAAGCATGACGCATTGCTTCTGTTAAAGTATGAACATATTCAGCTGAATTAAAGCCCATCGATTTGAGATCATAACCTTCCAGAATATTTAGCGTTTGGCAGATAGTAACTCCGCCTGAACTTGGAGGCGGTGCAGAAATAAATTCATAGCCTCGGTAAGTACAGGTGATAGGTTTGGTTTCTGTGATAGTAAAATTAGCAAAATCTTCTTGAGTTAACAGGCCATTATGTTGTTTCGAAGCTTCTTCAACTTTTTTAGGGATCTCTCCTTGGTAAAATGCATCAGAACCTTGGTTTGCGATGAGTTCCAATGTATTAGCTAAATCAGTTTGAATTAGGCGATCACCGGGTTGCCACGGTGTTCCATCTGGTTTTAAGAAAATTTTTGCAGACTCAGGATCTTGTTTAAAACGCTCAGTTGTCGTTTCTAACACATCAGTATCAGCGCGGGTTAAAATATATCCTTCTCTTGCAAGCTTAATTGCAGGCGCCATAACATCTTGGCGTGAAAGCGTACCATATTTCTCTAATGCTGAATTCAGTCCTTTAACTGTGCCAGGTACTCCTGAAGCGAGATAACCATATAGGCTGGCATCTTTAATCAAATTTCCATCTTTATCTAAATACATGTTTTTAGAAGCAGAAGAGGGAGCAGTTTCCCTAAAATTGATAAAAGTATTTGTACCATCCGCAAGGTGTATTGTCATAAAACCACCGCCACCAATATTACCACAGCAAGCATTTACGACAGCTTGTGCATAACCGACGGCAACCGCAGCATCAATCGCGTTACCTCCTTTTTGTAAAATGTCATTCCCGACTTGTGATGCGAGGTGTTGAGAGGAGACAACCATGCCATGTTGTGCTTCAACAGCGGGTTCATAGGCTGCATAAAGTGAATGAGAAAAAAGGGTAGTGAGTAATAGCAGGTGAGTTTTTTTTATAGTAATCATTATTATCTCCATAAATAACAGTGAGTTACCTTGAATAAAGACAAGTAAAATAGGAGTGGTATACGCTGTTATTAATATAAATTAACAATTGCGTAACAATAAGTATAGAGAGAGGTTATTAGTGATGAGAATTTTTTTTGATGTGATGATCACAAAATTATCTTTAAGCAGATAAACAATAAGCTTATGTATAACTAATAACAGCAATAAATAGAGTTGATATGAAATGAAAAGATAAGTGCGGAATAAACAAAAAAAGCCTGTTTTCACAGGCTTTTAAAAATGCGTTAGCTTACTGAACTATTACAGTTTGCCAGAGTTTGCTTTCAGGTATTTAGCAACGCCGTCTGGAGATGCACCCATACCTTCTTGACCTTTTTCCCACTGTGCAGGACAAACTTCGCCGTGCTCTTCGTGGAATTGCAGTGCATCGACCATACGGATCATTTCGTCGATATTACGGCCTAATGGCAGATCGTTAACGACTTGGTGACGAACAACACCTTCTTTGTCAATCAGGAATGAACCACGCAGCGCAACGCCTGCTTCTGGATGTTCGATGCCGTAAGCTTTGATGATGTCGTGTTTGATATCAGCAACCATTGGGTATTTAACTTCACCAATACCACCGTCATCAATAGGAGTTTTACGCCATGCGTTATGAACGAATTCTGAGTCCATAGAAACGCCGATGATTTCAACACCACGTTTTTTGAATTCTTCAAAACGGTGATCGAATGCAATCAGCTCTGAAGGGCAAACGAAAGTGAAATCCATTGGCCAGAAGAAAATAACGGCAGGTTTGCCTTTGATAAATGAATGCAGGTTGAAATCATTAACAATCTCACCATTACCTAAAACGGCAGCAGCTGTGAAATCAGGGGCTTTGCGAGTAACCAGAACCATAATGTACTCCTGTAAATTGAAAGAGGTTATACTCGTCATATTTCAAGTTGTAGCGTTGTTGACTGCGTTCATTCGCACTAGTCACATACTTTTGTATGCTCCTAGCGACTCATTCACTTGTCGCCTAGCTACACCTCGAACTATTTAGAGTAAATTCAGGGTGTATACCTTGTTTATATTCGTCATATTTCAAGTTGTAGCGTTGTTGACTGCGTTCATTCGCACTAGTCACATACTTTTGTATGCTCCTAGCGACTCATTCACTTGTCGCCTAGCTACACCTCGAACTATTTAGAGTAAATTCAGGGTGTATACCTTGTTTATATTCGTCATATTTCCAAGTTGTAGCGTTGTTGACTGCGTTCATTCGCACTAGTCACATACTTTTGTATGCTCCTAGCGACTCATTTACTTGTCGCCTAGCTACACCTCGAACTATTTAGAGTAAATTCAGGGTGTATACCCTGTTTTTAAATGTTGCATACAGCATAAATAATCAATCGCTATTGATAAAGTCAAACAGAACAATCTATTTGATAGATTATAGCTATCAGCTTAATACAATAAAGTAGGATTATTTATGACACCTTGTATAACGATTCATTCTAATCAACTTTGGAAATGAATACTATGCTTGTTAACAAATCGTTACGAATAATATGATAAATTGACTTAGCATCTCTTTGATATATCAAATGTAATTCGACAATATGACAAAAAGATGAAACTCAAAATGGCAGTTTAATGTATCAGTCATCAAGTTGGTGTTGCTGTGCTCTTTCTAGCAATTGTGGATAAAACTGCCAAAAAATTTCACTTAATTCATCGTAATGTGTTTCGAGTACGATATAAGAGCCTGCAAGTGCGCTTAATCGTGGTCTTCTTCTCGCCATTCCTTTCAATGTTTGAGCAATATATGCCTTGTCGGCATAACGAATTAACCAAGATTGTGACCATAGATATTCGTTGAGCTCTTGGAATTTTTCAGGTGTTTGCCATAAATCTGGTTCAATAATATTTCGAGTCTTAGTGACAAATTCAGTTAACGGTATATGTGGTTCAAATTTTGACCAATTTAAAGAAAGAAAATGATCCCAAAAAACATCTAAGGTAATCGGTGAAACTCGGCGATATTCATCAGGAAATAAAAGGCGAGCTTGTTTGACTAATGGGTGAGTATCAGTGAGTACATCAATACGTCTATGCATACGAATGCCCTCAATAACAGCTTGGCTGTAATCAGAGCTAGGTGCGCCTTTGACATAATCTGCCATCATATTGCCTAATAGAGAGCTTTTTGCCCTAAAGGCTAGATGTAAGTGAGCAAGATAATTCATCTCATCATCATAGCGCTTTTTGAATAAAAAAGGGCTTCTTTGTTGCACTGATAAGCTGGCAGCACTAGACTAGTCCGCCTGTTTTTTATGAAAGTAGTCGTTTAATTATGCGTGTATCAGACTTTACATTTGAATTGCCAGAAGCCTTGATTGCTCACTATCCTCAGCCTCAACGCAGTGGTTGTCGTTTGCTCTCTTTAGAAGGTGAAACTGGTGTTTTATCACACGGTATTTTTACCGATGTGTTAGATAAAATAAATGCTGGTGATCTACTGGTTTTTAATAATACTCGCGTGATCCCTGCGCGTGTTTATGGCCGTAAAGCGTCAGGCGGTAAAATCGAAGTGTTAGTTGAGCGTATGCTGGATGAACATCGTGTGCTTGCCCATGTTAGAGCATCTAAATCACCAAAAGAAGGCGCTGCACTTGTGCTAGGTGAAGATGAAAGTGTACAAGCAACTATGGTTGCGCGTCATGACACACTTTTTGAAATTCGCTTTGATGATGAAAGAGATGTTCTCACTATCCTAAATAGCATTGGGCATATGCCTTTACCTCCTTATATTGATCGCCCAGATGAAGAATCTGATAAAGAGCTTTATCAAACGGTCTATAATGAGCGTCCAGGCGCTGTTGCCGCTCCGACTGCGGGATTACACTTTGATGAACCATTACTTCAAGCCTTAAAAGAAAAAGGTGTGGAGATGGCATTTGTCACACTGCATGTTGGTGCGGGTACTTTCCAACCAGTGCGTGTTGATAACATCGAAGAACACACAATGCATTCTGAATACGCAGAAGTACCACAAGACGTGGTTGATGCTGTATTAGCATGTAAAGCGCGTGGTAATCGAGTAATTGCAGTGGGTACAACCTCTGTTCGTTCTTTAGAAAGTGCTGCGAAAGCAACAAAAGATGCGTTAATTGCGCCTTTCTTCGATGATACCCAAATCTTTATTTATCCGGGTTACCAATATCAAATTATTGATGCATTGATTACGAATTTCCATTTGCCTGAATCAACTTTAATCATGCTGGTTTCCGCTTTTGCAGGGTATAAAAATACCATGAATGCATATAAAGAAGCCGTTGAGCAAGAGTATCGCTTTTTCAGTTATGGTGATGCGATGTTTATTACTCGTAATCCTTTAGCTATTAATGAAAAAGTAGGGCAAGAATAAAGATTTATTATTCTTTTTAACGTTTTTCTTCGTTTTATGAATTGTTATTTCAACTTTATGACTTAATCCCTTTGACTAAGCACGGGTTTTTGTTGAAGTAACATATACAGCCGTCTAACAAATGATTAGAATGTGCTGTTTTTTATTGTGCATTGGACTGTTTTTCTGATGCTTGGAGGATTAGTGAAATACGAATTAGACAAAACCGACGGTAATGCTCGTCGCGGTCGCCTTATTTTTGATCGTGGTGTTGTTGAAACACCTGCATTTATGCCAGTGGGTACTTACGGCACAGTAAAAGGAATGACGCCTGAAGAAGTAAAAGCAACAGGTGCACAAATTCTTTTAGGTAACACTTTCCACTTATGGTTACGTCCTGGTCAAGAAATCATGAAATTACATGGTGATTTACATGATTTTATGCAATGGCAAGGTCCTATTTTAACGGATTCAGGTGGTTTCCAAGTCTTTAGTTTAGGCGCAATGCGTAAAATTAAAGAAGAGGGTGTCCACTTCCGTAACCCTATTAATGGCGAAAAGATTTTCTTAAGCCCAGAAAAATCAATGGAAATCCAATACGATTTGGGTTCTGACATTGTGATGATTTTTGATGAGTGTACGCCATATCCTTCAGATTGGGATTATGCAAAAAACTCAATGGAAATGTCATTACGTTGGGCTAAACGTAGTCGTGCGCGCTTTGATGAACTCAATAACAAAAATTCATTATTCGGTATTATTCAAGGCGGTGTTTACGAAGATTTACGTGATATCTCTGTAAAAGGGCTAGTCGAAATTGGTTTTGACGGTTACGCTGTCGGCGGCCTTGCGGTCGGTGAGCCTAAAGAAGATATGCATCGTATTTTAGAGCATGTCTGCCCTCAAATTCCTGCGAATAAACCGCGTTATTTAATGGGTGTTGGTAAACCAGAAGATTTAGTTGAAGGTGTTCGTCGTGGTATTGATATGTTTGACTGTGTCATGCCAACACGAAATGCACGAAATGGTCATCTGTTTGTAACCGATGGTGTCATTAAAATTCGTAATGCGAAACATCGCTCTGATACATCAACACTTGATGAACATTGTGACTGCTATACCTGTAAAAATTATAGCCGTGCTTATTTACATCATCTTGATCGTTGTAACGAAATTTTAGGTGCAAGGCTGAACACTATTCACAACTTACGTTATTATCAACGTTTGATGGC
Source organism: Proteus sp. ZN5 (assembly GCF_011046025.1). Lineage (GTDB taxonomy): Bacteria > Pseudomonadota > Gammaproteobacteria > Enterobacterales > Enterobacteriaceae > Proteus. The sequence continues at coordinate 3,958,151 of NZ_CP047639.1, read as the reverse complement.
TGAAATTCGTCAGTCTATTGAAGACTCACGTTTTGAAGAGTTTGTACACGAATTCTACGAACGTATCGGAAAACCCGTCCCACCGCTAAATGGCAGTGCGACTAAGTGTGAATAATGTATACGAGAAAGCCCAATTCTGTGTATGATATTGGGCTTATAACTTGAATATCGTCGATATCGACAACAATGAGGAAAAGTGAATGAGTTTTTTCATTTCTGATGCTGTAGCTTCTGCTGGACAAGCAGCACCTGAAGCTAGCTTTATGTCTATTTTACCGATGTTAGTGATCTTTATTCTGATTTTCTATTTCATGATCCTACGTCCACAGCAAAAACGTACTAAAGAACATCGTAAACTGATGGATTCTATCGGTAAAGGTGATGAAGTTTTAACGACTGGTGGTTTAATTGGTCGTGTTGTTAAGGTTTCAGATAACGGCTATATCGTTGTTGCTCTGAATGAAACAACTGAAGTAACTATCAAACGTGACTTTGTTGCCGCTGTATTACCTAAAGGCACAATGAAAGCTATTTAATAACATTTCCCCAAAGGGAAAAGGGAACTGCCGTGCTAAACCGTTATCCTTTGTGGAAGTACCTGATGTTGATAGCCGCTATCCTCATCGGTCTGCTTTACGCACTTCCTAACCTATATGGTGAGGATCCGGCTGTTCAAATCACTGGCGCGCGGGGAACCGCCGCCAATGAGCAAACACTGGATCAAGTTCGATCTTTATTAGATAAAGAAAAAATTGAAGCGAAATCTATTGCACTTGAAAATGGTGCGATTTTGGCTCGTTTCGGTAACCCTGACATTCAGTTACGTGCCCGTGAAGTGTTGTTACCTGCATTAGGTGACCAGTTCATTGTTGCACTTAACCTTGCACCGGCAACACCAAAATGGTTAGAAGCCATTGGCGGTGAGCCGATGAAACTGGGGTTAGACTTACGTGGTGGTGTTCACTTCCTGATGGAAGTTGATATGGAAACTGCGCTAGGTAAACTTCAGGAACAAAATGTTGAAAGTCTGCGTACATTATTACGTGACGAAGGCATTCCGTATTCATCTATCCGTAAAACGGATAGCTATGGTGTTGAAATCCGTTTCCGTAACTCGGATGATCGCTCTAAAGCTTCAGATTACCTAACTCGTCGTAATCAAGATCTCATTTTTAGAGATGGCGCAAATAACTCACTAAGAGCTATTTTTACTGACGAACGTTTACGTGATGCGCGTACTTATGCGGTACAGCAAAATATCACCATCTTACGTAATCGTGTTAACCAGTTAGGTGTTGCAGAGCCATTAGTTCAACGCCAAGGTGCTGACCGAATTGTTGTTGAATTACCGGGTATCCAAGATACCGCTCGCGCTAAAGAAATCTTAGGTGCGACAGCAACATTAGAATTCCGTTTAGTCAATACTAGCGTTGATCCTACTGCTTTAGAAACAGGTCGTATTCCGGGCGATTCAGAAGTGAAATATACCCGTGAAGGTAGACCAACTATTCTTTATAAACGCGTTATTTTAACAGGTGACCACATTACTGACTCAACCTCTCAGGCTGATGAATATGGTCAACCTCAAGTGAATATTTCACTTGATAGCGCTGGTGGTTCCATCATGTCTAACTTTACGAAAGACAACGTCGGTAAACCGATGGCAACACTGTTCGTAGAGTATAAAGACAGCGGTAAACGCGATGAGAATGACCGTGCTGTATTGGTTAAAAGTGAAGAAGTTATCAACGTTGCGAATATTCAGAGTCGTTTAGGAAATAGCTTCCGTATTACGGGTATTTCAAATGCGAATGAAGCACGTCAATTATCTCTGTTATTACGTGCTGGTGCGTTGATTGCACCTATTCAAATCGTTGAAGAAAGAACGATTGGCCCAACTTTGGGTCTGCAAAATATTACCCAAGGTTTAGAAGCGTGTTTATGGGGTCTGATTGCGTCAGTTGCCTTTATGATAATTTATTATCGTAAATTTGGTGTGATTGCGAGTACTGCATTAATGGCAAACTTAGTGTTAATCGTTGGGGTAATGTCACTATTACCAGGCGCAACACTAACCATGCCGGGTATTGCGGGTATCGTATTAACACTTGCCGTCGCCGTCGATGCCAACGTATTGATAAACGAACGTATCAAAGAAGAGTTACGTAATGGTCGATCAGTACAACAAGCAATCCATGAAGGTTATAAAGGTGCCTTCTCCAGTATTATTGATGCGAACTTAACCACATTAATTACAGCTGTGATCCTTTATGCAGTCGGTACCGGCTCAATCAAAGGCTTTGCTATCACAACTGCAATCGGGGTTGCAACATCCATGTTTACCGCTATCGTCGGTACTCGTGCGATTGTAAACCTGTTGTATGGTGGTAAACGCGTTAAGAAACTGTCTATTTAAGGAGCACGTTGTGGCACAGGATTATACTGTTGAACAATTAAACCATGGTCGTAGAGTCATTGACTTTATGCGTTGGGACAACGTCGCCTTTAGTATTTCGTTTCTGCTTTTGATAGCATCAATTGCTATCATTTCCGTGAAAGGATTTAACTGGGGACTGGATTTTACAGGTGGTACAGTAATTGAGATCAATCTCAGCCAACCAGCCGACCTTGATAAAATGCGTGATAGCCTAGATGCAGCGGGCTTTAAAGATCCTCTGTTACAAAACTTTGGTAGCAGTCGCGATATTATGGTGCGTATGCCTCCTGTTGAAGGGCAGGCAGGTCAAGAATTAGGTAAGAAAGTTATCGATGTTATTAATGCTGAAGTTGATAACGATGCTGTGGTAAAACGTATTGAATTTGTTGGGCCAAGTGTGGGTAGTGAATTGGCTCAAACAGGTGCAATGGCGTTATTATCTGCACTTATTTGTATTCTTATCTATGTCGGATTCCGTTTTGAATGGCGTTTAGCGTTAGGTGCTGTTATCGCACTTGCGCATGACGTGATTATTACGCTGGGTGTGCTTTCACTATTCCACATAGAGGTTGACTTAACCATTGTGGCATCATTGATGTCTGTTATCGGTTACTCACTAAACGATAGTATTGTCGTATCAGACCGTATTCGTGAGAACTTCCGTAAAATTCGTCGAGGTACTTCATATGAAATTATGAACGTTTCTCTGACACAGACATTAAGCCGTACCATCATGACATCAGCAACAACATTACTCGTTGTATTAATGCTGTATATCTTCGGTGGTTCAATGCTTCAAGGCTTCTCTTTAGTTATGTTAATCGGTGTTTCAATCGGTACTATTTCTTCTATTTATGTGGCTTCTGCATTAGCACTGAAAATGGGAATGAAACGTGAACACTTGATTGTACAAAAAGTGGAAAAAGAGGGTGCCGATCAGACAACACTCTTACCATAATAGAGCGTTTTTCTGATAAAACATCGCAAACACCCTGCCAGTGTATACTGACAGGGTGTTTTTTGTTCACTGAACAGGTACACTGTTTATGAGTATTGTCAAAAGTAGGAATAACTATGCATTGCCCATTTTGTGGAGCCGTAGATACCAAGGTAATTGATTCCAGACTTGTTGGTGATGGTTCACAAGTGCGCCGTCGTCGCCAATGTCTTGTTTGTCATGAACGTTTTACTACCTTTGAAGTAGCAGAGTTAGTGATGCCTCGTGTTGTGAAAAGTGATGAAATACGTGAGCCTTTTGATGAAGAGAAACTTCGTCGAGGTATGCTTAAAGCATTAGAAAAACGCCCAGTTAGTTCAGATGATGTTGAAGCTGCGATAAGCCATATCAAATCACAACTAAGAGCGACGGGTGAAAGAGAAATACCTTCAAAAGAAATTGGCAATTTTGTTATGGAACAACTAAAGAAACTCGATAAAGTGGCTTATATTCGCTTTGCTTCAGTTTATCGTAGTTTTGAAGATATCCGTGATTTTGGTGAAGAAATCGCAAAATTACAGGATTAATGCGCTAATACTGTGATTTATTTAATGATTTGATAAATAACGATAAATAATAAAATTATATGTAATTATTATGACAAATAACAACAGCAACAATCCAAGTGAAAATGAAAGCCTGCATGATGAACACTATATGCGTCGAGCTATTGAGCTTGCAGCATTAGGTCGCTTTACAACATCGCCTAACCCTAATGTGGGGTGTGTGATTGTAAAAGAGGGTGAGATTATTGGTGAAGGTTATCACCATCACGCAGGTGGCCCTCATGCTGAAGTTAATGCATTAAAAATGGCTGGGGATAAAGCAAAAGGGGCGACGGCTTATGTCACACTTGAACCTTGTAGTCACTTTGGTAAAACACCACCTTGTGCTGATGCCTTGATTAATGCAGGTGTAAAACGAGTTGTTGCTGCGATGCAAGATCCTAATCCTCAAGTTGCAGGCCGTGGTTTGCACAAATTATTATCAGCGGGGATTGATGTTTCACACGGCGTTTTAATGCAAGAAGCTGAAAAACTTAACGTTGGGTTTTTTAAACGAATGAGAACAGGCTTCCCTTATATCCAGCTAAAATTAGGTGCATCTTTAGATGGTAAAACGGCATTAGCATCAGGTGAAAGCCAATGGATAACCTCTAAAGCATCTCGTCGAGATGTGCAAAATTTCCGAGCTCAAGCTAGCGCCATTTTAACGACTAGTGAAACAGTAATTGCTGATAACCCTTCGATGAATGTTCGTTGGGATGAGCTTTCAGATGAAATCAAAGCTATCTACCCTGAAGAAACGTTACGTCAACCTATTCGTATTGTTACTGATAGCCAAAATAGAGTGAGTGAAAATCATAAAATTACTCAAATTGAAGGCGAATGCTGGTTAGCGCGTACAAAATCACAACCAAGTGACTGGCAAGGGAATGTATCAGAAATCCTATTGCCAACGAATGGCAAAAACAGTGGTGTGGATTTAGTTTTATTAATGATGCAATTGGGTAAACGCAATATCAATACCGTATGGGTTGAAAGTGGCGCTCATTTTGCTGGTGCATTATTAGAGGCAGGGCTTGTTGATGAGCTTATTATTTATATTGCGCCTAAAATTTTAGGGAATGATGCTCGAGGATTATTTGCACTTTCTCCACTATCATCATTATCCGAAGCACCTGAATTTACAGTAGATTCTCTCCAACAAATTGGCTCTGATATCAGAATTTGTTTAAAACCTCGTTATTAATAGACGCAAATAAGTGTGTCTACGGCGCTATTTGTAGTAAAATAGCGCCGTGTGTGTTATTTCCTGTCGTTACGACATCGTTATCAGCCAACTAAATACCTTGATTTATCAAGGGTTTTTGGCTCCTTTACTGTGTAATAATAAAACAGAGCGCAGTAAGGGAAAGAATATGATAAAATCCGCGCCCCGCGGATAGGAGAAAAAGGTAACCTATGAACGTAATCAAAGGTGTTGTCGCGGCGCCAAACGCACGCGTAGCAATTGCAATTGCCCGTTTTAATAATTTCATCAATGACAGCTTATTAGAAGGTGCGGTTGATGCATTAGAACGTATTGGACAAGTTTCCTCTGAAAATATTACCGTCGTTTGGGTTCCAGGTGCTTACGAGCTACCGTTAACAGTTAAAGCTTTAGCTGAAAGCGACAAATACGATGCAGTTATCGCATTAGGTACTGTTATCCGTGGTGGAACCGCACATTTTGAATACGTTGCTGGCGAATGTAGTTCTGGTCTATCTCAAGTTGCAATGCAAAGCGAGATCCCTGTGACTTTTGGTGTATTAACAACTGAAAGCATTGAACAGGCCATTGAACGCGCTGGAACTAAAGCGGGCAACAAAGGTGCTGAAGCGGCAATGACAGCACTTGAAATGATCAATGTACTTAAAGCCATAAAAGGCTAATCATCTGTTTTAACTTAAGGGGAATTTTGTGAAACCTGCTGCTCGTCGTCGTGCTCGTGAGTGTGCTGTTCAAGCTATCTACTCATGGCAATTATCCGGAAATGACATCGCGGATGTGGAATTGGAGTTTTTATCCGAGCAGGATACCCAAGGTGTAGATATTGCTTATTTTCGTGAGCTTTTAGTGGGTGTTGCCATTAATGCAACACGTTTAGATAAGGCAATGGAACCTTATTTATCCCGCCAGCTTGAAGAATTAGGTCAAGTTGAAAAAGCTATTTTACGTTTAGCAATGTTTGAACTTAGCTTTCGTGAAGATGTTCCTTACAAAGTTGCGATTAACGAAGCGATTGAACTGGCTAAGGTATTTGGTGCTGACGATAGCCATAAATTTGTTAATGGCGTGCTTGATAAAGCTGCACCAACTGTACGTAAAAAATAACGTTTTTCACGTTTCCTCTATGGTAAATAATTCAAGGCCGGTATTTCCGGCCTTTTGTTTAATAAAGCTAGTCTAGTATGCATAGCTCAATAGGAAATAGATAATGCCTTGTGGTGAATTCTCCCTTATTAAGCAATATTTCACTTCACAACCTGTAAAACGAAAAGATGTGAGTACAGGAATTGGGGATGACTGCGCAATATTGACGGTACCTGAAAAGCAACAAGTCGCTATTAGTACCGATACTTTAGTGAGTGGTATTCACTTTCTTCCTTCTATCTCTCCTGAAGATTTAGCCTATAAAGCACTTGCTGTAAATATTAGTGATTTAGCTGCCGTTGGCGCAGATCCCTCTTGGGCTTCATTAGCTTTAACACTACCGGATACAAACAGTGAATGGCTTGAGGCATTTAGTCGTTCTTTCTTTGCGTTAGCTGATTACTATGCAATTCAGCTAATCGGCGGTGATACTACTCGCGGCCCTTTAAGTCTAACAATCACCATACAAGGACTTGTTCCACAGGGAACCGCATTACTTCGTTCTGGCGCTAAAATTGGTGATTGGATCTATGTTACGGGCTTCTTAGGTGATAGCGCAGCGGGACTTGCTGTATTACAAAATAGATTACAGCCGACAGAAAAAGAACATAGTGATTATTTTGTCGCAAGGCATTTTCGTCCTCAGCCTCGTTTACTGCAAGGTCAAGCATTGCGCCATTTAGCGACATCGGCGATTGATATTTCTGATGGACTTATTTCAGACTTAAACCATATTCTCACAGCAAGTGGTTGTGGGGCGCGTTTAAATTTAGATGCATTACCTTACTCGCCAGCGATGAAAGCACAAGTGAGCGAAGAGCAAGCGGAGGTTTGGGCATTAAGTGGTGGTGAGGATTATGAGTTATGCTTTACAGTGCCTGAGATTAACCGTGGCGCTTTAGAGATTGCATTAGCGCATACTGGGGCAGATTTTCATTGTATAGGGCAAATTATGCCAATTGCTGAAGGTATTCGTTATTTACGTGATGGCAAAGATGTTTACCCTAATCTCAAAGGGTTTGATCATTTTAGTGAGTCTAACGAGTAACCTTACTTTAATTTAAAGGCGCTTTATTAGCGCCTTTAATGATCTTTATAATATCTAAATCTATATTTAAATAGATTATTAATAATCTATTATCTTAGTTCTTTTTCACAAATTCAGACTTCAATTTCATTGGTCCAAAGCCATCAATTTTACAATCAATATTATGGTCGCCTTCCACTAAACGGATACCTTTTACTTTAGTACCAATTTTCAGCATGGTTGAGCTACCTTTGACTTTGAGATCTTTAATGACAGTCACTGAATCGCCATCAGCTAATAAATTACCGTTAGCGTCTTTAACCACTAACTCATCATTATCAACAGTTGGTTCTGCATCGTTCCACTCGTGTGCGCATTCAGGGCAAACATACATTGCACCATCTTCATAGGTGTATTCGGAATTGCACTTAGGACAAGAAGGTAATGACATAATAATACTCTCAAATTTTATCAAAATGGGAAGTGATTAATCGTCACAATGAGGATAACACTTGCCCCATAAATTAAAGGACACATTATCATTTAAGAGTGAAAGTTCTAAGCAATCCCCTAAATGGTACTGCCTCTGATAATGCGAAAGGGCAATAGTATAATGGATTTGATGGAAATTTGCATCTTTCACAGGTTATGACGTAAAGAGTGAGGAAAAGTAGGCTAAATATAGAGAGTTAAATGGAAAATAAAGATAAATAAAAGTAGTTTTAAATATTTCCTAATCTCATGATATTAAAGTAATAATTTAATAAATATAACTAAAAATAAATGCCCTCATCTTAAAAGAGAGCATCATCAATAATAGTGTTAATCTTCTTATCATGATTTTACAAAATTACTCACAGATCCACGCTCTATCAGTTTTGTATTTGAGTTAATGATGAGTCCAATCTTCAATTCTTAAACCATCAACTCTCTCAAACTCTCTGGTATTATTTGTAACGACGATTAATCCTTTGCTTCTAGCATGTGCTGCTATATGTAATTCATTATCACCGATACGTTTACCTTGCTTTTCCAGTGTTGCTCTTATATCACCATAGTGAAAGGCAGCAAGCTCGTCATAAGGCAAAACACTTAGTCTAGAAACGAAATCATTAACGGTAGCTAAGTTTTTTGCTGAATTTGAGCTTTTTTCAGCACCATATAGTAGTTCAGCAAGTGTTATCGTTGAAATAGCTAGCTGTTCAACATACTGATTAAATTTTGGTAACAGAAACTCAGGTCTACGTTTAATTGTAAATATAACAATATTCGTATCTAGCAGATATTTAATCATCAAAGGATTCTCTTTCGCTTGTGACTTGATCTGGTCTTTCAGATAAAAAATCATCTGTTACAGACTTTTCAGATAAGAAAAAGCTATCCCATGCATTCTGTATCGGTGTGATAATTCTCTCTTTTCCTTTTACACGAACCACAACGTCTTTTACATCATCAGGAAAACGAGTATCAGCAGGTAAACGAACATTTTGTGTTCTATTGCTCATAAATACTTTGCCATGCTGGATCATAATGATAGCCTCCTCTCAATAACTGCTATATGGCATAAGTATATAGCAGTTTAGAAAGGATACCAAATGAGTTGTATGAAATCTATACTAAAAGTTTTAACACTTTAATGTTAATAGATTATTTTTTATTTTCTATCACCGAACCACGCTCTATGAGTTTGGGGGTAAGAACCAAAACATTGTCATCAGCGTCGATATTTTCCATACGATGTAATAATTGGCTGACAGCAAGTTTACCCAACTCATCTTTAGGTTGGTGAATGGTAGAAAGAGGAGGGATCATATAAGAGGCTAGATCGATATCGTCATAGCCCATGACTGAAATATCATCAGGTACACGCAAGCCTTTTTGATAAATAGCTTGATAAGCACCAACAGCCATTGCGTCATTACAGGTGAAAACCGCTTGTGGTAAGACAGAATGTGAGAGTAATTTTTGCATTGCACTAAACCCACCTGCAAATTCAAAATCACTAGTTAACACAAACTCTTCTCGAATAGTGAGCCCTGCTTTTTGCATCGCATTGTAATAGCCTTGCAAACGATGTTTTGCTGGGAGTTTATCTTGTGGACCGGCAATACAGGCAATTTCAGTAAAGCCTTTTTCAATCAGATAATTGGTGGCGATTTCTCCCCCAAGTAGGGAGTTATCTTGAATAATATCTCCGCCGTATTCAAACGGAGACCAATCCATCATGACCATAGGTAAACGAGGATAACGATTTAGCACTTCATGAGAGGGCGCTCTAGCTTCTGTTGACATCAATAATAAGCCATCAACACGTTTTTGTAGCAACGTTTCAAGGCTACTATCCATACGCTCGTAATCCCCTTCGGTATTACATAAAATTAGGCTATAGCCTTTTTCGTAGCAACTGCGTTCAACACCACGCACAACTTCTGCATAGAAAGGGTTGCTACTGGCTGTTACTAACATACCAATAGTGTGAGTACAGTTCATTTTTAAACTGCGCGCTAAAGCTGAAGGTGCGTAATTTAAGGTTTCGATAGCATCGTTAACCTTTTTACGAATACCTTCGCTAACATAGCGATTGTTATTGATAACGTGAGAAACAGTTGATGTTGAAACGCCCGCCAAACGGGCGACATCTTTCATTGTTGCCAAAGTACTATGCTCGCTCTGCTAAAAATGATTCGATTTCATGACGCCAAGGAACAGATGATTGCGCACCATGACGTGTAACTGCAATGGCAGCTGCTGCGTGAGCAAAACGGATAGCCTCAACGGAAGGTTTCCCTTCTAATATTGCAGTGACAAATGCACCGTTAAATGTATCACCTGCGGCAATGGTATCAACAGCATCGACACGAAATCCAGGAATTATCATGCCTTTTCCTTGTTCACTAAACCATACACCACGGCTACCCAAAGTGATAAGCACTTGTTTGATACCTTTTTGATGTAAAATTTCGGCAGCTTTTGCCGCACCCGCTTCATCATGCACAGAAACGCCTGTTAATATTTCGGCTTCCGTCTCATTTGGAGTGATAACATCAATAAAACTCAGAAATTCATCAGATAAAGGTTGTGCTGGTGCTGGGTTTAAAATGACTTTCGTTTGGTGTGATTTTGCCAGTTTTGCGGCTTCAAAAACAGTCTCTAATGGTGATTCTAATTGCATCAGCAAGGCATCAGCATGCTCAACAACATGATGATATTGCTGAAAATGTGTAGGTGTTAGTGCGCCATTCGCACCTGCAACAATACTAATTACGTTTTCACCTTGTTCATTAACAAGGATCATCGCCACACCTGTTGGTGTTTGCGGAATAATACTAATAGCATCGATATGAATATTGTCTGTTTTAAGCTGTGAAATTATCTCACTACCAATCGCATCATCACCGACACAAGCAATAAAGGTAATATCGGCGCCACTGCGACCACAAGCAACGGCCTGATTTGCACCTTTACCACCAAAGGCTATTTTGTATTGATGACCAATAATGGTTTCACCGGGTTTTGGAAATTGTGAAATATTCATAATGTGGTCAACGTTAATGCTACCTAGAACAGCAAGGCGAGGTGTTGTCATAGCCTTTATCCTTGTGAAGACGTGTTTTAATGATTAAAGCTACCACGGAGCAATATTACCCCGTGGTATTTATTGTTGTTATTTTTTAATAACTAACTCAAGTTCGACAGGGATTGTTGCATCCACTTTTTCGCCTTTGAGAATTTTATCTGCGGTTTGAATGCCGATAATACCAATTTGGTCTGGACGTTGAGCAATGGTTGCGCCTAACATGCCACGGTTTACCGCTTTGATTCCATCATCTGTGCCATCGAAACCAATCACTAATACATCGGTACGACCGGCAGTTTGCAATGCACGTAATGCACCTAATGCCATTTCATCATTTTGTGCAAAAACAGCTTGAACCGCAGGATAAGCAGTTAATAGATTTTGCATCACGTTAAGACCTTTTGTACGGTCAAAATCAGCGGGTTGGCTAGCAAGTACATTCAGTTTATGGGCATCAACTGCTTGTTTAAAGCCTTCTCCACGTTCACGAGATGCGGATGTTCCGGTGATCCCTTCGAGTTGGATAACTTTGGCATCACTAGCCACTTTCTCTGCAATATAATCACCCGCCATTTTACCGCCAAGGCGGTTATCTGAAGCGACGTGGCTGACGACTTCACCTTTGTTTGCAACACGGTCTAAGGTGATAACAGGGATTTTGGCTTTATTGGCTAAAATAACGGAGTTACCCACAGCATCAGAGTCTGTCGGGTTAATAAGCATTAAACGTGTGCCTTTTACTGTCAGATCTTGCACGTTAGCAAGCTCTTTAGCTGGGTTGTCCATAGAATCTAGAACAACAAGATCGTAGCCTAATCGATTAGCTTCTTTCTGCGCACTGTCTTTCATGGTGACAAAGAAAGGATTGTTAAGTGTTGAGATAACAAGTGCGATCGACTCTTTTGCAAATGCATTGGTGCTGATTGTGGCGCTTAATGCAACAACAGAAAGGAGTGTCGCCATTTTTTTGAGTTTCATAATATAAGTTCCTGTCGGGGTTCGGATTAAGAGAATAGAGAGTTATTTTTTGTTATCTACTAAAACAGCAAGTAAGATGACCACCGCTTTTACGATCATTTGATAGTTTGATGATATTCCTAATAAATTCAGTGCATTATTTAAGAAACCTAGAATAAGCGCACCAATTAATGTACCGATAATACGACCTTTACCACCAGCAAGACTGGTACCACCTAGAACAACTGCGGCAATAGCATCTAGCTCATAACCATTACCTGCCATTGGTTGTGCTGATGAAAGGCGAGCAACTTCAATAATACTGGCAAGGGCAGCTAATAAACCACACAGTGCATAAACAATAATTTTGATTTTATCGACACTAATACCAGATAAACGTGTTGCTGATTCATTACCCCCAAGTGCATAAATATAACGGCCTAAACGGGTATGATGTAATAAATACCATGCGCTTAAAAAGACAATCATCATCAGCCAGATAGGGGTTGGAATACCAAATGGGCGGCCAATACCAAACCAGCTAAACAGATCAGCATTATCACTAAAGCCGGTATTAATTGGACTACCGTCGGTATAGACGCGAGTAACGCCACGCAGTAATAACATCATGACTAGCGTAGCAATAAAGGCTTGAACTTTACCTTTAGCGACGATAATTCCTGTCACACCACCAATAGCCGCACCTAACGCCAATGCTCCAACAACAGCAACAAGTGCATTAACATCAGCACCTACCATAGAAGCAGCAACAGCACCTGTTAATGCAAGCAATGAACCAACAGATAAGTCGATACCGGATGTCAAAATAACCAGAGTCATCCCAACGGCCATAATGGCGTTAACCGATGTTTGTTGGAGAATGTTGAAAATATTATTTAAGGTAAAAAAATTAGGGCTGAGTGTGGAAACGACGACAATCAGAATAAGCAGAGCAATCAGTGATTTTTGCTCTAATAGCCAAGCTTTTGAGAACCAACGTTTTGACGCTGGAATTGAATTTGTGCTCATATCAAACTCCTACTTTAGCGTCATATTGTTTACCAACAGCCGCAGCCATTAGCATTTCTTGTGTGACATTGTGAGCGGAAAACTCACCACTAATACGACCTTCATGCATAACCAAAATACGGTCACTCATTCCCATTACCTCAGGCATTTCAGAAGAAATTAAGATGATGCTTAATCCTTCTTGTTTAAATTTATTAATTAGCTGATAAATTTCTTTTTTAGCGCCCACATCAACGCCACGAGTGGGTTCATCAAGAATAAGTACTTTAGGGCGAGTCATTAGGCCTCTTGCGATAGCTACTTTTTGTTGATTTCCCCCTGATAAGAAACCAATGGTTTGATCCATTGAAGGGGTTTTTATATTGAATAACTTAATAAAATCGCCAACAGTGAGCTGTTCTTCTTTATGATTAAGCACACCCATGCCGCGACTAAAATAGCGTAGTGCAGTCAGAGACATATTTTCTTTCACTGACATGCCAAGCACTAAACCATCACGCTTTCTATCTTCAGAGATGTAAACAATGCCTTGTTCTAAACCTTCAGCCGGCTTTTTGATTTGGCAGGGTTTACCATCTAACTCAACGGTGCCATTGGTTTTGGGTAATGCGCCGTAGATAATTTTCATTAATTCAGTACGACCAGCCCCCATTAAGCCTGAAATACCAAGAATTTCGCTTTCATGTAATGAGAAGCTGACATCATGAACATCTTCGCCACTGAGGTTAATGACGTTGAGTTTGGTTTTACCTTGAGGGATATTAATACGAGGGTATTGGTCTTCTAACTTACGACCAACCATCATTTCAATCAGAGTGTCTTCTTTTAATGAGGCAACAGGTTTTTCACCAATAAACTGACCGTCTCGCAGTACAGTCACGTCATCACAAATCTCAAAGATCTCTTTTAAACGATGAGAGATATAAACAATGCCGCAACCTTGATCTCTTAGTTCACGAATAACACTAAATAGCGATTCAGTTTCAGTGTCAGTTAATGCGTCTGTTGGTTCATCCATAATAATGACTTTGGAACCAAAACTAAGCACCTTGGCAATTTCTACCATTTGTTGATCACCAATCGATAATTCAGACACTAAACGGTGACTACTGTAAGCAAGGTTTAATCGAGCTAATAACTTATCGGCTTCTGCATACATTTTCTTCCAGTCAATGGCGCCAAAAGTATGGGTAAACTCACGACCTAGGAAGATATTTTCTGCGATGGTTAATTCAGGAATAAGGTTAAGCTCTTGGTGAATAATACCTATCCCTGCTTCTTGAGACGATTTGGGACCATTAAAAGCACAACTTTCACCTTGATAAATCACTTCGCCAGCATCTTTTTTATAGATCCCAGTGAGTACTTTCATCAGTGTTGATTTTCCTGCGCCATTTTCACCGACTAAAGCCATCACTCGACCAGAATAAATTCGTAACGTTGCACCTGATAGTGCTTTTACACCGGGGAATGACTTATCAATATCTTTAAGTTCAAGTAAAGGTTTCATATTGTCCTCAAAAAGTCACACCAGAAAACAACACAATATTGGCATAAGGCGTACATTCACCGGTTCTAATAACAGCTTTATTTTCAGTAAGTTGCTTTTTGAATGCTTCATGTGAAACATACATTATTTGAATAGACTTTTTCTGCTCTTGCTCTAATAAATAGAGATAAGAGAGGATTTCATTAAAAAGAGAGGGATTGATGGTTTTAATTTCTTCTGCCAGCATCACGGCTTCAACTTGCATCTCATGAGTGATTGTTTGTAACACGGACATAAAGCCCGGAATACCCTGAGTGAGAGCAAGATCAATACGTTCAACAGAGGAGGGAATAGGTAATCCGGCATCTGCAATAGTGATTTTGTCAGTGTGTCCTAAACGTGAAATTACACTCGAAATAGGACTATTAAGTAATACACCTTTTTTCATGTTTTCTCCTCAGCGAAACGTTTCGCTGTCTACATAGTAGAAAAGAAAGGCGTGAAAACAAGTTTGATTTATTCATATTGTGAGCATGATCGAAACGTTTCGTTGGCAAACAAAAAGAAAGAAAAATATAACTGATTGAATAAATTAAAGCTGAATGGATTCAATGAGAAAAGCAGTTGTTTTCAGTGAGTTTCATAAAAATGTGATGATGGACAAGATTATAATGAAGGGGAAAATATGAGGCGTGAAAGTGTAAACCTGTATATAAAAGTAGATAAAATTCAGCCTAGAAAATACATTAACCTCTCCTATAGTTAATTAGGAGAGGTTTTTTAATCATTTAAATTCAATTAGTTAGATTGATAAGCTTTAATCGACTTTTCAATACCTTCAGCATCTAATCCTAAGTCAGTTCTGATTTCTTCTTGTCCACCTTGTGGTACAAATAGATCAGGTATACCTAAGTTTAAGACAGGTACTAAGCAACGTTCTTGCATCAATAACTCATTAACACCACTGCCAGCGCCACCCATAATGGCATTCTCTTCTAGTGTTACCAACATATCATGTTGTTCTGCCAGAGAAAGGATAAGGGATTTATCAAGAGGTTTGATAAAACGCATATCAGCCACAGTTGCATCAAGTTTTTCAGCTACTTCTAACGCTTCGGGTAGTAATGTACCAAAGTTTAGAATAGCAATCCCTTTACCTTGGCGGCGAATAATACCTTTACCCATAGGCAGCGGACTGAGTGGTTGTAATTGCGCACCAACACTAGAGCCTCTTGGGTAACGCACTGCAACAGGGCCATCTTGATAGTGATAACCAGTGTGAAGCATTTGGCGACACTCGTTTTCATCACTTGGTGCCATAATAACCATATTAGGAATACAGCGTAAGAATGAGAGATCGAAAGCACCTTGGTGAGTTTGACCATCAGCTCCCACAATACCACCACGATCAATAGCAAATAAAACAGGCAGTTTTTGAATGGCAATATCGTGGATCACTTGATCGTAAGCGCGTTGTAAGAATGTTGAGTAGATAGC
This sequence comes from Proteus sp. ZN5, assembly GCF_011046025.1. Taxonomy (GTDB): domain Bacteria; phylum Pseudomonadota; class Gammaproteobacteria; order Enterobacterales; family Enterobacteriaceae; genus Proteus. The sequence continues at coordinate 3,942,225 of NZ_CP047639.1, read as the reverse complement.
AACGATAGGCTTATAACCACCAATTGCTAAACCCGCAGCAAAGGTAACAGCGTGTTGTTCTGCGATCGCAACATCAAAGTATTGTGATGGGTATTCTTTTGAAAAACGCACCATACCAGAGCCTTCACGCATAGCAGGGGTAATTGCCATGAGTTTTGGATCGGTTGAGGCTTCTTCACATAACCAGTCACCAAAAATTTTAGAAAATGTAGGTCGTGCATTAGGGCTTTTAGGTAATGTACCTGCTTGTGGATCAAACTTAGGTACAGCGTGCCAGCTAATAGGATCACGTTCAGCAGGTGCATATCCACGACCTTTCTTAGTCATAATATGCAGAAGTTGAGGACCTTTTAGATCACGCATATTGGCGAGTGTTTGCACTAAAGCAATAACATCATGACCATCAACTGGGCCGATATAATTAAAGCCTAACTCTTCAAACATGGTGCCGGGAACAACCATGCCTTTAATATGTTCTTCTGTCTTTTTCAGTAATTCTTTAATTGGTGGAATACCAGAAAAGACCTTTTTTCCACCTTCACGTAAGGTGGTATACAGTTTGCCTGATAGCAACTGAGCAAGATGATTATTCAATGCACCAACGTTTTCGGAGATTGACATCTCGTTGTCATTAAGTACAACGAGCATATCTGGCTCAATGTCACCTGCGTGGTTCATTGCTTCAAAAGCCATACCCGCAGTAATTGCACCATCACCAATCACACAAACTGTTTTTCTGTTCAGCTTTTCTTGTTCAGCTGCAACAGCCATACCTAAACCTGCACTGATAGAGGTTGAAGAGTGACCAACACAAAGTTTGTCGTATTCACTCTCTTCTCGCCAAGGGAAGGGATGCAACCCATTTTTTTGACGGATAGTATCAATGCGGTCACGGCGACCTGTTAAGATCTTATGGGGATAGGCTTGATGACCAACATCCCAAATAAGGTTATCAAAAGGGGTTTTATAGACGTAATGAAGAGCAACCGTTAACTCAATAGCACCTAAACCTGAGGCGAAGTGACCACTTGAGCGGCTGACACTGTTAAGAAGAAATAGCCTTAGCTCATCACAGAGTTTAGGTAAACTCTCTTTTGGTAATAGGCGCAAATCTTCTGGTGTTTCAACCAACGCCAATGTGGGATATTTTTCGATATCAATGCTCATGTGATGCCTATTAATTAATCACTTGTAATAGGGAAAGAACAGGTAAGCTGCTCTCTTTATTTTTTATTAGTTTTTCCGTTCGACGATAAAACTCGCTAATTGTTTAAGCGTGGTCGTATCGTACTCGTATTGCTCAAGAAACGCTAAGGCATCCAGTGCTTCGTTATACAATTCCTGTGCTTTCTTTTGAGCTTGTTCTAACCCAAGAAGTGCAGGATATGTACTTTTTCCTGATTCTTGGTCACTACCTTGACGTTTTCCAGTTTCTTCAGTACTGCCAATGACATCTAAAATGTCATCTTGTACCTGAAATGCAAGGCCAATAGAGTGGGCATATTTATCTAGTGCGGGTAATACATCATGGCCTTTTGAGCCAGCACTAAATGCGCCTAAGCGAACAGCTGCACGAATTAATGCACCTGTCTTGTGTAAATGGATTTTTTCAAGAGATGCGAGATCTATCGATTTATCTTCGGCTTCAAGATCAAGTGCTTGACCTCCGCACATACCAGCAAGTCCGCTGGCTGTTGCTAATTCAGCAATCATTGCAACACGATCGGCCATTGCAACATCAGGCATTGGATTTTTTGCTAAGATCTCAAAGGCGAGTGTTTGTAATGCATCGCCTGCTAAAATTGCGTTGGCTTCACCAAACTCAATATGGCATGTAGGTTTACCACGACGTAAATCATCATTATCCATCGCAGGCAGATCATCATGAATAAGAGAATAGGCGTGGATACATTCTACTGCGGCGGCAGGTGCATCAAGGTTAAGTGTAGGGACTTTAAACATTTCCCCCACAGCATAAACAAGGAAAGGACGTAAGCGCTTTCCACCTAAAAGAGCACCATAATGCATGGCTTTAGCCAGAGGCATGTCGGTAAAAGGCAAAGCGGATAGCGCTTGGTTTAATGCATCATCAACTCGCTGGTGGGCGGAATCTAATTTATGACGGAACGCATCCGTACTTGAAGTTGCGTTACTCAATTATTCTGCCTCTTGGATAAAATCATCAGGAGTTGCGTTATCATCTTCTTTAAGAAGAATACGAACACGCTGTTCAGCGTCTTGTAATGTTTTTTGTCCAACACGGGCTAGACGAACGCCATGTTCAAACTCATTAAGCGCTTCTTCTAAAGGGAGTTCACCGGATTCTAAACGGTTTACGATTTGCTCAAGTTCTTGCATAGACGCTTCGAAACTTGGTGCTTGTGCGATGTCTTCGTTAATTGGTGTCGTTTTCTTAGCCATAATATTTTTGATAATAAAGCATGTTAGCACTGAATAATAGCGATCATCTTACTACAATTAAGAAGAAAATTTCTTATTCAGTCGATGATTTTTGCGGGTGAGCCCTAAATATTGGTGATATACTTTGTGACTTTTATAAACTCCAGTCAATTTACATCACTGTAGTTTATGTTTCTACTTAATAACCTATGACCATTGACTATGAAGTTTATTATTAAATTATTCCCCGAAATTACGATCAAAAGCCAATCAGTTCGTATACGTTTTATCAAGATCCTCACTAGCAATATTCGTAATGTACTTAATACATTAGGTGATGAAATCACTGTTGTCCGTAATTGGGATAACATTGTTGTTGTCAGCAAGGATGAAAGCAAAAGTGAAGCAGTATGTGATGCATTAACACGTATTCCTGGTATTCACCACTTTCTACAAGTAGAAGAGCATCCGTATACTGATCTACACAATATTTTTGAGCAAACTTTTGCAGCATTTAAGCATTTAGTTGAAAACAAAACATTTTGTGTTCGTGCCAAACGTCGTGGTAAACACAGTTTTACTTCAAATGAAGTCGAGCGCTATGTTGGTGGTGGTTTTAACCAACACATTGAAAGCGCAAAAGTGAAATTAACCCGTCCAGATGTCACCATTAATTTGGAAATTGAAGATGACAAACTTATTCTGGTAAATGCGCGTTATGAAGGTATTGGCGGTTTCCCAATTGGTACACAAGAGGATGTTTTATCACTGATCTCTGGTGGTTATGATTCAGGTGTATCGAGCTATATGTTAATGCGTCGTGGTAGCCGAGTTCACTATTGTTTCTTTAACTTAGGCGGTTCTGCTCACGAAATTGGTGTTAAACAAGTTGCGCATTATTTATGGAACCGTTTTGGTCGTTCACATAAAGTGCATTTCGTTGCTGTTGATTTTGAGCCTGTTGTCGCAGAAATCTTAGAAAAAGTCGATGATGGTCAAATGGGTGTTGTATTAAAACGTATGATGGTACGTGCAGCATCAAGAGTGGCAGAGCGTTATGGTGTTCAAGCAATTGTTACAGGCGAAGCATTAGGGCAGGTTTCTAGCCAAACCTTAACTAACTTACGTTTAATTGATAATGCGACAGACACGCTAATTTTACGCCCTCTTATCACTCATGATAAAGAAAACATTATCAATATCGCACGTCAAATTGGTACAGAAGATTTCGCTCGCACAATGCCTGAATTCTGTGGTGTGATTTCAAAAAGCCCAACAGTGAAAGCGGTAAAAGCGAAGATCGAAGCAGAAGAAGAGAAGTTTGATTTTTCTATTCTTGATAGCGTTGTTGAAAATGCTAAGAATATGGATATTCGTCGTATTGCCGAAGAAACCGTACAGCAAGTTACTGAAGTTGAGATGGTCTCTGAGTTTGGTGCTAACGACGTTATTCTGGATATTCGCTCACCAGAAGAGCAAGAGAATTCACCATTAAAGATAGAAGGTATCGATGTTAAAGAACTACCTTTCTATAAACTAAGCACTCAGTTTGGTGATTTAGATAAAGCAAAAACCTATTTACTCTATTGTGATCGTGGAATGATGAGCCGTTTACAGGCGCTTTATTTACGCGAACAAGGTTTTGAGAACGTTAAAGTCTATCGTAAAAAATAATATATAACATTTATATTGTTGATAAAAAAGCCACTATATAAGTATAAGTGGCTTTTTAATTGGTTGTTGATAATGATTTATTAAAAGAGACTTTGAAATTCTTCAGCTCTTTTTCTAGCACAGCTAAAAATGATGTTTTTGCTATTTCATGGGCATTCGGTGACATAATAGCAATAATTTGATATCTGTCAGGGTTGAGCCAATGCTGGCAGTAAACTAAGTAATGATTAGATTTTCTTTGTATTTGTGGTGTTCTTTTATTACATTCAGGCTCAATTGGCATTCTAATATGTATTTTAGAAATGAGAGATTGACATAATTTAGCATTACTTTCCCATCGACCATCAGCACCTAAATAATTAGATAATATTTTCTCTTTTTTCCAGAGCTTTAATAAGAGAGCATACTCATTAGCGATAGCTTTATATTCAATATCAGGATGTATTGATATTTGAATCATAAAATATTAATTGCTATCAAATTTAGGTGTATCAAGCCCTAATTTAGTATGCTCAGATTGTATTAATTTTCTCATCTCAGCATCTGTTATATTGGGTTTTTTATTCGTTGTTTTTAATGGCTGATGAGTTTGTTCTATAAATGAAACAATCTCAGCTAATGCACTTCTATATATTGCTAATGAGTGGCCAAATAAAAGAATACTCTGTTTTTTTGAGATATCATTATTTGAAAATGAGATAAGGACATTTTTTATATCACCTAAAGAGGTATCTATATCTTTTATATTTTTATTTATTTGTTCATAGATGTGTTGGCTAATAAATAAACTTTCATGATTTTCCCACTCTTCTCTTAATCTGTTTAAATCACTATTGAGTAATTCAGCTAAATTGTTCATTTTTTCAGTAGCATCATTAATCGGAATAGCAATAATTTGATTAGATTTAGGGGATGCAAAAGAGTATTGAACATTAGGGGGGAACAATGATTGTTTATGTCTAAAACTTTCCGCTGGGACAGTGGCTAATCCCATAGAAATTAAAGTAACAAGTCTAGGTAATTTTTTATGAGATTGCAGAGTTTTCATTTTGCCACTTCCTTTAGAAATTGGCTCTATCTTAGCCTCTTAAGAATTATTTTTAAATCTGATAAGCAGAAATAACAACCGAAATAAGTCTTAAAAATTAATCCCCAACTAATAAATAATATATTAATTAATAATGTGATTTTATTTAGTGGGGATGTTTTTTAGTATATGTGTAACTTAATTACCTATCCCCAAACCCTGTAAATTCATCTTGGTAATTATAAATACCGGGTGGCAATACAAGTTGTTTAGCAACATCTGCGGCAGCTTCTTTACCTTTTAAACGTTCGATAATTTTTAGTGCAAAATCAATAGATGTTGCAGGCGCTTGGCTAGTAATTAAGTTAACTCTTTCATCAAAATAGACTCGATAATCAACCCATTTTTTCGGTGATATTTTATCTTTTAATGCAGGAAAACCCGTCATATTGCCAATGGGGAAAATATTGTGAGACTCAAGAATAATGGCTGGTGCTGCACAGATGGCTGCGACAAGTTTATTCTCACTGTGCATACGGCGCACTTTCTCAACCACTAAAGGGCTGTCTCTTAAGGTTTCAGTACCTTGTAAACCACCCGGTAGAATAATAACGTCGTAGTGATGATCAACGACACGAACTAAAGGTGCATCAGCTACAATTTTAATACCACGAGAACAAGTGATAACAAGATCATCAACATCATCTTCTGCACTTGCAAGCACAACATTAATACCGGCTCTTACCAGCAAATCTGCGGTGGTAACGACTTCGGTTTCTTCACTTCCATTAGCTAGGCAGATGAGCGCTGATATGGTCATAATTGCCTTCCTGTTGTTTAATAAATTGAAAAAGGCGGTTATTTTCGGGTAATACAAGCCCTTGCTCTGAAGCTCGACGTAATAAATAACCAGTAATATAGTCAATCTCTGTATGGCGTTGATATCTCACATCTTGATACATAGACGAATAATTATTTGCTGTTTGTTCTATCGTATCAATAATATAGCCATGAAGATGGGCTTGAGACGTTGGTACAACTCCTTCACGCTCCATTACTAAATAAACTTCATCGCATATTTTTTGAATATGTTCAGGATAACGCAATAAATCCCCATTACGGCATTGATAGTAAACGGTAAGAGGGTTAATAACGCAATTAACTGCAAGTTTTAACCAACTAATCGTATGGATATCATTATGCCAAGCGACGTCAGGTAAGGCATGATGCAAGATTTCTGCTAAATAACTGTATTGTTGGGCTGCATGATTTAATGGACCTATATGTGTTATTCCAGTTGCTGTATGAATAACATCTTGGCCTTGTTGGTAAGCACCATGAGTAATAATGCCTTGTAAAATAGGTCTGATAACAGGGTGTTTGGTTGCGGTTAATTCATCAGCAGTACCCATACCATTATGAATTAGTAAAATAGGGCACTGTGCAGAAAGATAAGGTAGTAGCGCATTAACCGCATCTGATACTTGCCAAGATTTTAAGCAGACAATTAATAATTCGCTTTGTTTTAACCATTCAAGTTGATTTGCGGTAATACGTTGATAAAAAGGCTCGCCATTAATGTTATCAACATTCACGTCTAAAAAAGGCTGAGGCACTCTTAGCCAACCTTGTACTTCATGAGATTGAAGTGTTAAAGCGGCAACCCAAAGTTTACCAATCGAACCACACCCTAAAACGGTAATTTTCATTGTGCCTCTTTTTACAAATCGTAATAGCGTAAGGGGGCTACTGACGGTCATTAGACTATTTAGCTAAAATTATAACATTGATTACACTTCTCTGTTTAAAGTATGTTTGCGCTTTACTGTAAAGGGATAAATTTGTTATTGAATGTGCAATGCTTTTTTGCAACCCTAAAAGAAGCTATTATTCGGGTTGTATTTATTTATTGAGGAAGAAAGAATGCCATCTTTTGATATCGTATCTGAAGTTGACTTACATGAAGTGCGTAACGCGGTAGAAAACGCACAACGTGAACTGACTACTCGCTGGGATTTTCGTAACGTTGAAGCAAGCTTTGAATTAAACGAAAAAGCAGAGTCAGTGAAAACGACTAGTGTATCTGAATTTCAGGTTCAACAATTATTAGATATTCTGCGTGAGAAAATGGCAAAAAGAGGGATTGATGGTGCGGTATTAAATATCCCTGAAGAGATGACTCACAGCGGAAAAATGTACAGCGTAGAAGCTACCTTAAAGCAAGGTATTGATACAGCCTTAGCGAAAAAAATTGTTAAGCTGATCAAAGACAGTAAATTGAAAGTTCAGGCCCAAATTCAAGGCGAGCAAGTTCGTGTTACAGGTAAATCGCGTGATGACTTACAAGCTGTGATGAAATTAGTAAGAGAAGGCGAGCTAGGGCAGCCATTCCAATTTAACAATTTCCGTGACTAATTGTTTACCCCTTTAGTCATACAAAAATGCGCTGTTGAACCAGCGCATTTTTATTTCATCTAGTAAGTTTATTGATCTTCAAACTAAGGGGATCAGAGCCTCTAATGTTGCTCTTGGCGTCTGTTTAGTATCAACCTTGATATAGGCACTTTGTTCGTCCGCCATAATCACAACTTCATTGACACCAGGTTGTTGCTTAAATAATTGTTGTAGTTGCTGTTGTTGGCTTGAAGATAAACTTTCAGGTAATTCAACACGTAAACTACTGACATAAGAGGGTTGGCGTAATGTTAGGCTAATAAAAAACCAAATAAGACCAATCAATAAACAGCCTAAAAATACAATCTGCGCACTATAATGCTGGTAAAGCCATCCTCCTAATATTCCGCCTAATGCCACACCTAAAAATTGGCTGGTGGAATAAATTCCCATTGCTGTGCCTTTATAACCTGCTGGTGCTTCTTTACTGATTAATGAAGGAAGAAGTGCTTCCATAATATTAAATCCAATAAAGAAAACTTGAATACCCGCAATAATTAACCACAAGCTTGAGCCTGAAATAATCAAAATAGCTTGAGCAACAATAAGTAAGGAAATACAGAATAAGAAAACTTGTTTCATTTTTCGTTTTTTTTCTGCATAGATAATAAAAGGAAGTACAGTAATAAAGGCAATAAGCATGGTGACTAGATAAACAATCCAATGTTTTTCTTTCGCTAAACCTGCGCTACTCATAACCAGCGGAAGTGCAACAAATGCGGCCATTAATAAAGTATGTAGTGAAAAAATACCTGTATTCAATTTAAGAAGTTGTGCATCAAATAAAACTTTTTTTACGCTACCACGAACAAAACCTGACTCTCGATTAAGAATATGGTGTTCACTATTTGGCACAGTAAAAAGCGTAATAATAATGCCACCAAAAGCGAGTAGGGCAATTCCCCAAAACAGGCCATGTAAACCAAAAATATGCGTTAAAATAGGCCCTAAAACTAAGGCTAAAGCGAATGTTATCCCAAAGCTAATACCAATAAAGGCCATTGCTTTTGTTCTATTTTGTTCTCGTGTTAAATCTGATAATAAAGCCATTACTGCAGCTGAGATAGCTCCCGCTCCTTGTAATGCTCTACCAATAATAATGCCGTAGATATTGTCACTGAGAGCCGCAATCAGACTACCTATAATAAAAATAATTAAGCCAAAAACAATCATAGGTTTTCGACCAAATTTATCAGAGAAAATACCAAAAGGAATTTGGAATATAGCTTGTGTTAATCCATAAATACCGATGGCTAATCCAATGAGAGATTCTGTTGCGTGTTGTAGTTGAAGCCCGTAGGTGGTTAAAACTGGGAGTACCATAAACATGCCAAGCATGCGAAGAGAAAAAACGGTGCCTAGTCCCCATGTTGCTTTACGCTCTAATGGGGTCATTTTATTATCATTCATGGATTACCTCGTATTACTGATACCTCCATTGTAATGACATTTTCTAGTGAGGTTAATCAATAAATGGGATACAAAAAAGACAAAACTGTACTGATATCATGCGAAGTCGTAAAAGAGATAAAAAAATACCAGTCAGAAGGCTGACTGGTATTTAGGTTACTTTAATAAATACATTATCTTAGATACGCAAGAACCGCTTCTGTTGAGCTAGTTGGATCAACAGACATCATTACGCTTAATGAAGTGATTGCGACAATAGAGAAAATAAATAATTTTCGTGCCCACACAATATCATTGGTTGCTTTATAACCCGATAAAGCCATGCCTAACCACCAAATACTGACGGCTGAAGCCACAATCAGATATTTATAGCCTGCATAACCCACTAATGTCAGCATTAAGGTTGCAATCATAAACGCCAGAATATAAAGAATAATATGACGTTTAGCGACTGAGATCCCTTTAATTACAGGCAATACCGGGATATTTGCAGCTTGGTAGTCTTTAAAACGGAAAATAGCAATGGCATAAGAGTGAGGCATTTGCCACAAACTAAAGATAAGTAATAGGATTGCCGCGCCTGCATCAAATTCACCGCTAACGGCACAATAACCGATAACAGGAGGTGCAGAGCCAGATAAGCTACCAATCAGTGTGCCATAAACAGACTTACGCTTCATATAGAGGCTATAAACCCCAACATAAATAATAAAACCGAATACAGCGATAAACATTGCAAGTGGGTTGGCTGCTACATAGAGCAGCACAACACCTGCAATACCTAATACTGAGGCATATATCAGGCTAACTTGAGGGTCAATTAATCCTTTAACTAATGGGCGGTTCTTCGTTCTTTCCATGATACGGTCAATATCACGGTCAATGTAGTTGTTAAAAACACAACCAGAAGCAACGACCAGAGACACCCCAAGTAGCGTCGCGAAAAATAGGGAGTAATCAATCTCACCTTTAGAAGCGAGCAGAAAACCACCTATTACAGAAATTAAATTTCCGAAAATAATTCCTGGTTTGGTGACTTGTAGGTATTGCTTAATCATAGCGACAACTCTTAATCCATCATCATATTGATGTTCAGGTTGTACATAATCCACAACGAGCCTACGACAACAATGCCGATAATAAGCAGTGTGAACAGGAATGCGACGACGTTCCAGCGCTCTTCTGATGACGTATTCATATGCAAGAAGCAGACTAAGTGAACCACAATTTGCACAACTGCCATACCGACAACAGTCCATAGAATTGTTGCTGGTGTCGCTGTTCCTTCCATCACCATCCAAAATGGAATAACGGTGAGGATAACAGACAGAATAAAGCCAATCAGATAAGACTTCATGCTGCCGTGGCTTGCGCCTGAAGGAGAAGTATTTGGATGACTCATTACATCGCTCCCATCAGATAAACTACGGTGAACACACAGATCCAGACAACGTCAAGGAAGTGCCAGAACAGACTTAAACAGCTTAAACGAGTACGGTTAACTTCAGTTAAACCACGGCGTGATACTTGGATCATCATAATAACAATCCAAATTAAGCCAGCCGTTACGTGAAGACCGTGCGTTGAAACTAATGCAAAGAATGCAGATAAGAATGCACTGCGATCTGGGCCATAACCTTCTGCGATTAGCTCATGGAATTCGTAAACTTCCATGATGACGAAACCTAGGCCGAATAAGAAAGTAACAAATAACCACAGATTAACTTGGCTAACGCTACCTTTATTCATGCTCAGCATAGCGAAACCAAAAGTGATACTACTAAATAGCAGTAAGAAGGTTTCAACTAAAACAAACGGTAAGCTAAAAATTTCTTTACCTGAAGGGCCATCCGCAATCCCGTTAACAAGCACCGCATAAGTGGCAAATAAGCTGGCAAACAGGATAAGGTCGCTCATTAGGTAGATCCAGAAGCCGAAAACTTTCGTCGCTCCTGCATCGTGGTGCCCATGATGCTCATGGGCGTTTGTGTTATTTACAGTTTGAGTAGACATTATTTCACACCTGCTTTTTTCAGTTCTTCATAATGCTTATTCTCGAGAGCTTCAATTTCAGGTACTTGGACATAGTAATCCACATCTGTATCAAAGCTTTTCACGATCCAAGTGACAATCATGCCAGCGAAACCAACGATAGCTAACCACCAGATATGCCAGATCATGGCAAAACCAAGTACTAAGCTGAATGCTGAAATAATCACACCAGCGCCTGTATTTTTAGGCATATGGATTGGTTCGTATTTAGTTGGACGCTGATAAGCTGTGCCTTTTTCTTTTTGATCCCACCACTCATCACGTGTTTGAACATTAGGTTCAACGGCAAAGTTATAGAAAGGAGCAGGTGAAGAAATTGACCATTCCAGAGTACGTCCGCCCCACGGATCTCCCGTTAAATCACGGTTTTGATCACGGTCACGGATACTGACGTAGATCTGGACAACTTGACAAGCGATACCGATAGCAATCAGTGCAGCACCACCCGCAGCAACCATCAGCATTGGATGGAACTCTGGGTTGATGTTTTGGCTGATACGACGAGTCATACCCATAAAGCCAAGAATGTACAGTGGCATAAAGGCCATAAAGAAGCCGATAAACCAGAACCAGAATGCACGGATACCCCATTTTTCATTCAGTGTGAAACCAAATGCTTTAGGGAACCAGTAAGTCATACCAGCGAAGCAGCCGAATACCACACCACCGATAATAACGTTATGGAAGTGAGCAATTAAGAATAAGCTGTTATGTAGAACGAAGTTTGCACCCGGAACGGCTAACAGAACCCCAGTCATTCCCCCAACAGAGAAGGTGATAAGGAAACCGATAGTCCACAACATTGGGCTTTTATATTCGATACGGCCTTGATACATCGTAAACAGCCAGTTAAATATTTTAACCCCTGTTGGTATAGCGATGATCATCGTGGCGATACCGAAGAAGGCATTGACGTTGGCACCAGAACCCATAGTAAAGAAGTGGTGTAACCAAACGATAAATGACAACACGGTAATAACGACAGTTGCACCAACTAATGAGGTATAACCGAATAACCGTTTTTTAGAGAATGTTGCTGTAACTTCAGAGAACACACCAAATACTGGCAGAACAAGGATATAAACTTCTGGATGACCCCAAGCCCATACAAGGTTGATGTACATCATCATGTTACCGCCCATATCATTGGTAAAGAAGTGCGTACCAAGATAGCGGTCTAAAGTTAACAACGTAATAGTGACTGTTAAAATTGGGAATGCAGCGATAATCAGGACGTTAGTACATAAAGCAGCCCAAGAGAATACTGGCATTTTCATCATGCTCATACCCGGCGCACGCATACGCAGGATAGTCGCGAAGAAGTTAACCCCTGTTAGAAGCGTACCAATACCGGATATCTGTAAACTCCATATCCAATAATCGACCCCGACTCCTGGGTTATATTCCAGACCAGAAAGTGGTGGATAAGCTAACCAACCTGTTTGTGCGAATTCACCAATACCTAAAGAAAGGTTGATAAGTACCACACCAACTACAAAGAACCAGAAGCTCAGTGAGTTAAGGAATGGGAATGCCACATCACGAGCACCGATTTGTAACGGTACAACAAGGTTCATCAGACCCACAACAAAAGGTGTTGCCATGAAGAAAATCATGATAACGCCGTGTGCGGTAAAAATCTGATCATAGTGATGAGGTGGTAAGAAACCAGCTTCACCAGCAGAGGCGAGAGCTTGTTGGCTTCTCATCATAATCGCATCGGCAAAGCCACGGAACATCATGACCATTGCAACGAGGATATACATAATACCAATTTTTTTATGGTCAACGCTGGTTAACCATTCGGTCCACAACCATTTCCATTTACGAAAATAAGTTAGTGCGCCAACAACAGCAAGCCCACCAAGAACAATACCGAGTAAAGTAACGACGATAATTGGTTCATGTAGCGGGATTGCATCAAGAGTTAATTTTCCGAACATGCCTTTATTCCTCTGCTCCTGCATGCGCCGCATGGCTCATGTTCATATTCATTGTTGCATCAGCATGTGCTGTCTGATTGCCACTGGTGTGAGCGCCATGACCTGTGTGACCAAATTTAGAGATGGTCTCTTGGAATAACATTGGCTTCACGCTTGAATAGTAGGTCACTGGATTTTTCTGGCTTGGTTTAGCAAGTTCATTAAATGCAGCGGTCGTATTTAACGTATCTGACGATTGTTTGACTTTTTCAACCCACGCATCGAAACCGGCACGATCAGGTGTCGCAATCGCTGTAAATTTCATATCAGAGAAACCGTGCCCACTATAACTTGCTGACATCCCTGGATATTCGCCAGGCTCATTAGCAATTAAGTGAAGTTTGGTTTGCATTCCTGCCATCGCATAGATTTGTCCACCTAAGCGAGGGATAAAGAATGAGTTCATGACAGAGTCAGAAGTGATTTTGAAATTAACAGGAACATTAGTAGGGAAAGCCAGTTCATTAACTGTTGCAATGCCTTGTTCTGGATAGATAAATAACCATTTCCAATCCATTGAAACAACTTCAATGGTGACAGGTTTTTCTGTGGACTCTAATGGTTTGTAAGGATCAAGCTCATGGGTTGTTTTCCATGTAATGCTCGCCAAAATCACAATAATGATAATTGGCACTGTCCAAACGACGAGTTCAATTTTATTTGAGTGAGCCCAGTTTGGGCGATAGGTGGCTTTAGTATTGGATTCACGGTAGCGAAAAGCGAAAACAATCACCATCAGTATTACCGGTATCACAACAATTAACATTAAACCAAGCGCAATGAGGATTAATGTTTTTTGCTCAGCGCCGATAGCGCCTTTGGGATTCATTAACGCCATATCACAGCCACTTAATAGAAGAGCTGCTGCTAATAGCGAGAGTGTCCCAATACTTTTTATGTATTTCATAAGTCTCATCCAACGACCCAAATGACAAAGGTTCTATTGTTGTTTCATCAGTATCAGTAAGGACATTTTACGGTAAGGTTGCGACAGTGTAAACAATTGTAATGGTAAGTAAGTGATTGGTTGGTCTTTTGTGTTAATGTGATCACAAGTAATCAAAATATTAAATAAATGTTAATTTAATTATTGTGAATTAACTATAATTTCATAAAGTACCATGTTTTTAAAATAAATACATATTTTTACAAATAAAAATGCAATAAAAAGTGTAAGAAAACGTATTCTGATTAAAAAAGTAACAAATTAGAGGTCGGAGGAGAGTTGATAGGTAAAATCCTTTTTATATTGATGTTTAATATCTATATTTGATGCTTGTGTGATTTTTAATATGGGTAATTAGTGATTTGATGAATGTTTATATCCAATGAGAAATATTTTCATTAAGTGATAAAAAGAGGTTACAGCGGATAAAAATCGATCCGCTGTAATAAAAATTAACAATTTCCTATCAGAAGTTATATTTCAAGCTATATACAATGCCATCTTGCAGAAAACTCTCTCCTAGCTTTTTATAAGCATAACGATACTGAATTCCAGTAGTGATAGATGTTGTCGGATGCCACCAAATGGCTAAAGCGCCATTAATGCCATTTTTACCTCCATTGCCATAACGTTTGTGTCGTTGGAATTCCATTTCATGCCAGTTTGTTAGGCTAAACTTTTGATTTTTTATATTAAAATCATATCCAGCAACCCAACCAGTCACATAACCGTTGTTACCTGAATATTTAGATTGATCGACATAATGAAGGGCAATAAAAGGTTTAAACCATAAATTAGCAATTTGTGTGTTATAGCCAAAGCCGTAAAGTGTATTTACTTCATGGAAGTTACCACCATATTTTTTACCAGGGAGTGACCATGTACCATAAACATGCCCATATAAATTAAAGTTACTTTTGCCTAAATAAATACGAGCAGTACTTTTAATGGTATAGCGCTGATTATCGCCCGGATGAGTTTCTTTTTTATTAAAGGGGTTCTCTAAATCGAAAAAGCCATAAAACTCTCCCCATGAAAAATTAGCAGCACCTTCAAGTTCTAAGTAGGCAAAATCATCTTTATGGGAAGTTTTGCCTGTTTTGTGTGTTGTATGTGTTGTCCAATCCAAGTAGTTAATACTAGCGCTTGCAAATCCTCCTAAATAACTTGCCTGAGAAGGTAAAGAGAATGTTGTTGCGATGACAAACAAAAATGATTTTTTGATCATAAATTATCCCGATGGCTCATGGCCGATTATGGTTGCGGTGAATGTTCAGTTTTTCTTTTTTATTAGAATAATAAACTATAAAAATCCTTTTTATGGAAATTTGAGTTTAAAATAGGATCTATTTCTAGAATTTTGATATTAGTTTAAAAAATGAGAAATTTTGTATTTTTTTATTTTATTTTTTGAATTAATAGCAAAAATAAAAAAGGAGTTTTTGATAAGAAGAGGAAATTTAAGGAGATAATGATAGAAAATGGCACTTAGATGAAAAAGTAATATGAACAGCGCAAAAATACCTCACGACACAAGAATGAAGGGGTAGTATCATTAGCTCATATTTGTTTTTACTTTACTTGGAATTTTCATTGTGACCTCATTTGCTGAACTTAACGCACTTCCTGCTGAACAACTCGCTAACCTTAATGAATTGGGTTATCTCACTATGACTCCAGTTCAAGAAGCTGCTTTGCCCGCCATTCTTGAAGGAAAAGACGTTCGTGCTCAGGCAAAAACAGGCAGTGGTAAAACAGCTGCTTTTGGTTTGGGGCTTTTGCAACATATTGATGCAAAACAATTTAATACCCAATCACTTATTTTATGCCCAACGCGAGAACTTGCTGATCAAGTTGCAAATGAATTACGTCGCCTTGCTCGTTATCTTCCAAATATCAAAGTATTAACACTGTGTGGTGGTGTCCCATTTAGCATCCAGCGTGATTCATTGATTCATGCTGCACATATTATTGTTGCAACGCCGGGTAGATTACTTGATCACCTAAGAAAAGAGACTGTTGCTTTAGATGATGTGAAAACATTGGTATTGGATGAAGCAGACAGAATGTTGGATATGGGATTTTTTGATGATATCAATGACATTATTTCTCGTATGCCAACCGCACGCCAAACATTGCTCTTTTCTGCAACTTGGCCGAATGAGATCGCAGCAATTAGCCGTAAAATCCAGCAAAATCCAGTAACTATTGAAATAAACTCTGTTGATGAGCTTCCGGCGGTTGAACAGCAGTTTTATGAAATATCTCGTCATGGAAAAATAGGGTTATTGCAAAAGCTTTTAAGTCGCGAACAACCTGCCTCTTGTGTCGTATTTTGTAACACGAAACGAGATTGCCAAGATGTGTATGAAACACTGACAGAAAGCAACCAAAGTGTGCTTGCTTTACATGGCGATATGGAACAAAGAGAGCGTGACCAAACGCTTATTCGCTTTGCTAATGGAAGTTGTCGTGTATTAGTGGCAACAGATGTTGCTGCTCGTGGACTTGATATTAAAGCGTTAGAAATGGTGATTAACTACGAATTATCGTGGGATCCTGAAGTGCATGTTCACCGAATTGGTCGTACAGCTAGAGCCGGCGAAAGTGGATTGGCTATTAGCTTTTGCGCACCAGAAGAAATTCAGCGTGCTAACGCTCTAGAAGAGATGCTTCATATGAAGATAAATTGGTTGCCAGTACCCGCTGGACTACAAATTACGCCTCTTGAAGCAGCAATGGCAACATTATGTATTGATGGTGGTAAAAAAGCCAAAATGCGCCCAGGTGATATTTTAGGCGCATTAACGGGCGATATGGGTTTCAATGGTGCCGATATTGGCAAAATTATGATTAACCCAACACATGCTTATGTTGCTGTAAAACAATCTATTGCGAAACAAGTTTGGAAACAGCTGCAACAAGGTAAAATTAAAGGTAAAGCAGTAAAAGTAAGATTGTTTAGATAATTTTTCTTTACTAAGAATATAGAAAGGACAGCTTAAGCTGTCCTTTTTTATGGTTCATATCTTGAGAAGGCAATAAAATTAATGTGTTGTTTTTTTCAGTGCCAAATAATCTAGAATTGTGCCAAAAACAAGGCTTACTGCACCAATAATAACGCCATATAAAAAGAGTGTAGAAGCCCAAGAGCTTAATCTTCCTGTATCGATTGATTGAATAAAATCGACAGACTGGAACATGTCTAAAGTGGGTAATGAATTTGTAACAACAAGGATTAAGCTACAAATAAAGAAAAGAACCATCAGTATCAAACCATAAATAGCAAAACGGTACTGTTTAATAAATAAAGTTCTTCTAAGGAATTCACCCGTTTTTTGCGTATAAATAAGTGTGTTTTTCGAAATAAATAGCAAAATAAGACCGGGTACAGCAGCAACAATAGAAAAAAGGTAAAATGATTCCCAACCATGGCTTTCAACATACCAACCAGCAACAGGGCCGACATAAACACGGCCAATCGCGGATAACGCTGAAAGGAGTGCAAATTGTGTTGCTGAAAAAGAGAGATGACAAAGTGTCATTAAGAGGGCAACAAAAGCAGCTGTTCCCATTCCTCCACAAATATTTTCAAATGCAACTACCGCACCCATGCTATAAATACTTTGCTCAGAAACAGCTAAATACCAATAACCGATATTTGACCCACCTTGCAAAATACCAAAAACCATCAGCGCTTTAAATAAACTCCAACGGCGCATTAATAAGCCACCTAGTAATGCCCCAACAATAGTGGCTGCAAGTCCAAGTGTTTTATTCACTAATCCCACTTCACCCGCATCAAATCCAGCACCGCGAATAAGAAAGGTGGTACTTAAACTTAGGGCAAAGGCATCACCCATTTTATACAACACAATAAGCAGTAAAATTAGCCAAGCATTATTACGAGAGAAAAATTCATATAAAGGCTCAATAACAGCCTCATAGAGTGTACGTGGTGGCTTCACGGTGGTTTCTGGCTCTTGGGCAAGTAATGTGGCAATAATACCAATGCCCATTAAGGCAGCCATTAACCAGTACATGTTTTGCCAGCCAATATATTTATCAGCTAACCAAAGCGCCATTCCTCCTGAAACAAGCATAGCTATGCGATAGCCTAATACAGAAACTGCAGCACCCGTACCACGCTCATCTGCTTTTAATATATCTGTTTTATAGGCGTCAAAAACAATGTCTTGTGAAGCAGAACAAAAGGCAACGATGACCGCTAAAGAGGCGAGCCACCATAAATGATCGTTAGGATTTAGAAATCCCATTCCTGCAATACCAATCACTAACCCTATTTGAGTGAGCAACATCCATCCTCGGCGACGGCCAAGAAAAGAAGGGGTATAACGATCCATAAAAGGCGACCAAAGGAATTTAAAAACATAGGCTTGTCCCACCAATGAGAAAAAACCAATGGTTTTTAAATCGATATCTTCTACTGTCATCCATGCTTGTAATGTACCTGCGGTTAATGCCAGAGGTAATCCAGAAGTAAAGCCAAGTAATAGAAGAATAAATGATTTATACCAAGTGGTTTGTTTGAAGGCGGGCTGAACCATGCAAAAATTCCTTTCAACGACCTGTTTGAAATAACAGGTCGTTTATTCTAATAAAATTAACGAGCGTTAGATTTGATAAATTGACTGACTGAAGCGTCTTTTGCCATATCGCTAACGAGTTCACTTAAGACATTGTTAATCGCGGTGGCAATTTTCTCATTAGTTGCACCAAATGGACCTTGAACATTGTAGCTAGTACGGAATGTTTTAGTATTCGAACTGCCATTCGGTAAGGTGACGATAATTGAAATATCCGCTTTCGCACTGATATTATGACGAACACTTCCTTCTCCCACATCAGCATTGAGTTTATTGATAACAATAATCACATCAGCAGAAGCAGGAGAACCCATCATAAAACCACGGGCTGTCATTTGTTTTTGTAAAACTTCTTGCATTAAAAATGCAATATCACGAGTTGGAACAAGGATTTCTAATTTACCGTTGCGGTTAATTTCCGCTAGGTTTTTGGATGCACGTTTGTCTTGGCTTGAAATGTTCAGTGAAATAGGGCGCATTGTTGGATCGGCCGCAGGAACTGACATCACAGGTTCGATAGATAATTTGTTACTAGGAGTTGCACAACCTGAAAGCAGTGTTAATGCAAAAACAGCACAGAGTAAATTTTTAATCATGAGGTAATCTCGGTTAAATATGTCTGTTGTGTTAACAAGTAGAATAGGCTTCAAACTTTAGCCTATCATACCACTGCTGATAGGTTGCTAATATCCCCTTAACGAACGAAATTATCTGATTTTATCAATTGATTTTATTTCAAATTACCCTCATTTTTACTCATATATTTGACAATATTCGGTCAATGGTTTTACTCAAGATGAAAAATAAGCGATTATCATCAGCAAAATTAAAAAGAATAAGCTCATCATTTCGTATTGATAAAGACTAAATCAATATAATCTGGTTGACTTATTTTTTATTCGCCATGGTATAAAGGCTAGAGTATTAGGGGCAGAGATGATCCGTGATGATATTGAGAATAAGCTGATTTCACGCTTTTCACCGCATTTTTTACAAGTAATAAACGAAAGCCATCGCCATAATGTGCCCGAAGGCTCTGAAAGCCACTTTAAAGTCATTATCGTTAGTGATGATTTTAATGAAAAACGTAGTGTTTCGCGCCATCGCGATGTGTACCAAACATTAGCTCATGAAATGGAAAATGGTGTTCATGCATTAGCATTACACACCTTTACTTTGAGCGAATGGAATGAACAGCAGGATAAAGCATTACGCTCTCCTGGGTGTCGTGGCGGAAGCCAAGAAGATTAACAACCTTATCGTTAATCGTAAGTAAATAGATCCTAAGATGCGTATTTTTTGTTCTTTATAGAGGAAAAAAGGGGCGAGTTGCTCGATTTTATGAAAAAATTGAGGAATAAAACGGCTCTTTCTCGACTCAACCCCTCTAGATCGTTATAATGTCGCGTCTAATTTTCAGTAAGGTTTCGGGATGCTTCTGATATCAGGGATCCTCGTTTTTTTAAATGTGGCGGCCCCGGTTCTGAAAGGAAAATAAACCTAAACATGTCAATATCATGTTAGTTTCCTTTAAAGTAGACCGAGCACTAAAACTTATTTTGAGGTAACAAGATGCAAGTTTCTGTTGAAACGACTCAAGGCCTAGGGCGTCGTGTCACAATCACCGTACCAGCCGCTGATATCCAAACTGCTGTAGACAGTGAACTGAAAAAAGCTGCTAAAACTGTTCGCATTGATGGTTTCCGTAAAGGTCACGTTCCAATGTCAATGGTTAAACAGCGTTACGGTATGTCAGTACTGAATGATGTTCTGGGTGACCTGATGCAGCGTAATTTCATTAACGCTATCATCGAAAACAAAGTAAACCCAGTTGGCGCGCCTGACTACAAACCAGAGCAATACAAAGAAGGTGAAGACTTTGTTTACTCTGTAGAATTCGAAGTTTTCCCAGAAATCGAACTGAAAGATCTGGAAAGCATTGAAGTTGTAAAACCTGTTGTTACTGTTAAAGACGAAGACGTTGATAACATGTTAGAAACACTGCGTAAGCAACAAGCAGAGTGGAAAGACAAAGACGGCGAAGTTGCAGCAGAAGATCGCGTAACTGTTGATTTCAACGGTTCTATTGACGGTGAAGAATTTGAAGGCGGAAAAGCTGAAGATTTCGTACTGGCAATGGGTCAAGGTCGTATGATCCCAGGTTTCGAAGAAGGCGTTATTGGTCATAAAGCTGGCGAAGAATTCACAATTGATGTGACTTTCCCAGAAGATTACCACGCTGAAAACCTAAAAGGTAAAAAAGCACAATTCGCTATCAACCTGAAAAAAGTTGAAGAGCGTGAACTGCCAGAATTAACTGAAGAGTTCATCAAGCGTTTTGGTATTGCTGATGGTTCTGTTGATGGTTTACGTGCTGAAGTACGTAAAAACATGGAACGTGAACTGAAAAATGCAATCCGTACTCGTGTTAAATCACAAGTAATTGATGGCTTAGTTAAAGCAAACGAAGTTGACGTACCAGCAGCTGCTGTTGACAGCGAAATCGAAGTTCTGCAACGTCAAGCAGCTCAACGTTTTGGTGGCGACGAGAAACAAGCTCTGCAATTACCACGTGAACTGTTCGAAGAACAAGCTAAACGTCGTGTAATCGTTGGATTACTGTTAGGTGAAGTGATCAATAGTAATGAACTGAAAGCAGAAGACGATCGTGTTAATGCACTGATCGACGAAATGGCTTCAGCTTACGAAGATCCATCAGAAGTTGTTGAGTTCTACAACAAGAACGAACAACTGATGAATAACATCCGTAATCTTGCGTTAGAAGAGCAAGCGGTAGAAAAAATATTAGCAAATGCTAAAGTAACTGAAAAAGAAACTAACTTCACTGAACTGATGAACGAAGTTCAAATGGGTTAATTCTTAACCGCGAATATCGGTTTTAAGCAAAAACCCGTGGTTTTTACCACGGGTTTTTTTCAGTTTGTATATATTTATCAAATTTTGCCTTGAAATTTGAGCGATTATCTCCAGATAATTCTATATTCTCTTTATCACTCCTCGCGAGGCGCCTTGAATGTCTTGTGAGAGATTAGATCATTAGAAATGGTCATGATCAATTATCTCAAGTAAAATTGTTGTCATTGGCACCAATAAGAATGCAATAGGAGACAGACATGTCATTTAACGACACACAGGAACAATTCGCACCTAATATGGCTCTGGTGCCGATGGTTATAGAGCAAACTTCGCGAGGAGAGCGTTCTTACGACATTTACTCACGTTTATTGAAAGAACGTATTATTTTCCTGACTGGCCAAGTCGAAGATCACATGGCTAATCTTATCGTTGCTCAAATGCTATTTTTAGAAGCAGAAAACCCAGAGAAAGACATCAACCTGTATATCAACTCACCGGGTGGCGTAATTACTGCGGGTATGTCTATCTATGACACTATGCAGTATATCAAAGCAGATGTGAGTACAATTTGTATGGGTCAAGCGTGTTCAATGGGCGCTTTTTTACTATCTGCTGGTGCGAAAGGTAAACGTATTTGCTTACCGAACTCTCGTGTGATGATCCACCAACCGTTAGGTGGTTACCAAGGTCAAGCAACAGATATTCAAATTCATGCTCAAGAAATTTTGAAAGTAAAATCCCGTATGAATGAGCTAATGGCTCAACATACAGGTAAATCTATTGAAGAAATAGAAAGAGACACTGAGCGTGATCGTTTCTTATCCGCTAACGAAGCGTTAGAATACGGATTAGTGGATAAAGTCTATACTCAACGTAGTTAATCATTACACGTTGTAATAGCAACTGAATTAATACGTTTCCTTTGCTGGTCAATAATGCAAAGGAAGCGGCTATCAATATTTATGTAAAAAGACTTTCTTCTTCTTATAAATGATAAGAGGAATAACTAAGTGAGGTTGACTGATGACAGATAAGCGCAAAGATAGCTCAGGGAAGCTTCTGTATTGCTCTTTCTGCGGTAAAAGCCAGCATGAAGTAAAAAAATTGATTGCTGGTCCGTCGGTTTATATCTGTGATGAATGTGTCGATCTTTGTGTTGATATCATTCGTGAAGAAATAAAAGAACTGGCACCTCATCATGAACGCAGTGAATTGCCAACGCCACATGAAATCCGTAAGCACCTTGATGACTATGTTATCGGTCAGGAATTGGCTAAAAAAGTTTTGGCTGTTGCCGTTTATAACCACTATAAACGCCTGCGTAATGGCGATAAAGCCAATGGTGTTGAGCTAGGGAAAAGTAATATTTTGCTGATTGGTCCTACTGGTAGCGGTAAAACGTTATTAGCAGAAACATTAGCACGCTACCTTGATGTGCCTTTTACTATGGCAGATGCCACAACGCTGACAGAAGCGGGTTATGTGGGTGAAGATGTTGAAAACATCATTCAAAAATTGCTACAAAAATGCGATTACGATGTGCAAAAAGCACAACGTGGTATTGTTTATATTGATGAAATTGACAAGATCACTCGTAAATCTGAAAACCCATCAATCACTCGTGATGTGTCTGGTGAAGGTGTACAGCAAGCATTATTGAAATTAGTTGAAGGTACTGTGGCTTCTGTTCCTCCTCAAGGTGGACGTAAACACCCACAACAAGAGTTTTTACAAGTAGACACTTCTAAGATCCTCTTCATCTGTGGTGGGGCATTTGCCGGGTTAGATAAAGTTGTTGCACAGCGTTTAAATACACATTCAGGTATTGGTTTTGGCGCAGAAGTTAAAAGCCAAAAAGAGAAAGCCAGCGAAGGTGAATTATTAGCCCAAGTTGAGCCAGAAGATCTGATTAAATTTGGTCTTATCCCTGAATTTATTGGTCGTTTACCTGTTGTTGCAACGCTAGGCGAATTAAATGAAGAAGCATTAATCCAGATCTTACAAGAACCTAAGAATGCACTGACTAAGCAATATCAGGCATTATTTAAATTAGAAGGTGTGGATTTAGAATTCCGTAAGGAAGCGCTGACTGCAATTGCGAAAAAAGCTATGGTACGTAAAACAGGTGCTCGTGGTTTACGTTCGATTGTTGAAGCAGCATTACTTGATACGATGTATGACCTTCCTTCATTTGAAAATGCAGAAAAAGTGGTCATTGATGAAGGCGTTATTAATGGAAAATCTGAGCCTCTGGTTATTTATAGTCAACCAGAAAATCAGGCTTCTGGTGAATAATGCATCGTAATTTGGCAATGTCTCTTGTCTGACATTATCTAGTTTTCTCTCAAAATAAGAGAGAAATTTAAAATAAAGCGCGCCAACGCAATAAAAATGAGGGAATTTTCCCTCATTTTGTTTTTTTAATGGGTAATGCTATTGAATGTCAGAAAAGTGCCCTTATATATTTTGACAATCCGTGGAATTAATTTTATTTGGTGACATGCGAATAAAATTACCTGTAAAAGCGTTAAGCTAAAAACGAAGAGAGAGCTCTATGAATCCTGAGCGTCCAGAACGTATTGAAATACCTGTATTGCCATTACGTGATGTCGTTGTATATCCGCATATGGTGATCCCGTTGTTCGTTGGTCGTGAAAAATCCATTCATTGCTTAGAAGCTGCGATGAACGACAACAAACAAATTATGCTGGTTGCGCAGAAAGATGCATCTACTGACGAACCAGGTGTTAATGATCTTTTTTCTGTTGGTACAGTTGCTTCTGTTTTACAGATGCTAAAACTGCCTGATGGAACAGTGAAAGTACTTGTCGAAGGTATTCGTCGTGCCAAAATTACGACGTTATCTGATAATGGTGAATACTTTCAGGCGAAAGCAGAATACCTTGAAACGCCAGCAGTTGATGAGCGCGAACAGGAAGTCTTAAATCGGACAACGATTAATCAGTTTGAAGGTTATATCAAACTGAATAAAAAAATTCCGCCAGAGGTATTAACTTCATTACATGCTATCGAAGAATCAGCGAAATTAGCAGACACCATTGCTTCTCATATGCCGCTGAAATTAAAAGATAAGCAAGCTGTACTTGAAATGTCTGATGTTACAGAACGCCTTGAATATTTAATGGCGATGATGGAATCAGAAATCGATCTGCTACAAGTTGAAAAACGCATTCGTAACCGCGTTAAAAAGCAGATGGAAAAGAGTCAGCGTGAGTATTATCTCAACGAACAAATGAAAGCAATTCAAAAAGAATTAGGTGAGATGGATGATGCACCTGATGAAATGGAATCGCTGAAACGTAAAATCGACGCTGCAAAAATGCCGAAAGAGGCAAAAGAGAAGACAGAAGCGGAACTTCAGAAATTAAAAATGATGTCGCCAATGTCAGCAGAAGCCACGGTTGTACGTAGTTATATTGATTGGATGGTTCAAGTTCCTTGGAATAGCCGTAGCAAAGTTAAAAAAGACTTAGTGAAAGCACAAGAAGTTCTTGATACTGACCATTACGGTTTAGAACGTGTTAAAGAGCGTATCCTTGAATATCTCGCGGTACAATCTCGCGTTAGCAAAATTAAAGGGCCAATCCTGTGCTTGGTAGGGCCTCCAGGTGTAGGTAAAACCTCACTGGGTCAATCTATTGCTAAAGCAACAGGCCGTAAATATGTTCGTATGGCGTTAGGTGGTGTGCGTGATGAAGCTGAAATTCGCGGTCACCGTCGTACTTATATCGGTTCTATGCCGGGTAAATTAATTCAGAAAATGGCTAAAGTTGGCGTTAAAAATCCACTTTTCCTGTTAGATGAAATTGATAAGATGTCATCAGATATGCGAGGCGATCCGGCTTCTGCACTGTTAGAAGTGTTAGATCCAGAACAAAACATCGCATTTAACGACCATTATCTGGAAGTTGATTACGATCTGTCTGATGTTATGTTCGTGGCGACATCTAACTCCATGAATATACCAGCACCGTTGTTAGATCGTATGGAAGTTATTCGTTTATCTGGTTATACCGAAGACGAAAAACTGAATATTGCTAAGCAACATTTGTTACCAAAACAGATTGAACGTAATGCGTTAAAACCAAGTGAGCTGACAATCCATGACAGCGCAATTATGGGCATTATTCGTTATTACACGCGTGAAGCAGGTGTACGTAGTTTAGAACGTGAAATTTCTAAATTATGCCGTAAAGCAGTAAAACAACTGCTGATGGATAGCACAATCAAACATATTGAGATTAACGAAGATAATCTCAAAGACTACTTAGGTGTTCGTAAAGTTGACTACGGTCGTGCTGATACAGAAAATCGAGTAGGTATGGTAACAGGACTTGCATGGACAGAAGTTGGTGGTGATCTACTGACTATCGAAACAGCAAGTGTACCAGGTAAAGGTAAGCTAACATTCACTGGCTCTTTAGGTGAAGTGATGCAAGAGTCTATTCAAGCGGCAATGACAGTCGTTCGTGCTCGTGCTGATAAACTTGGTATTAATGGCGATTTCTATGAAAAACGTGATATGCACGTACACGTTCCTGAAGGTGCAACACCAAAAGATGGTCCAAGTGCAGGTATCGCAATGTGTACTGCATTGGTATCAAGCCTAACAGGTAATCCTGTACGTTCGGATGTTGCAATGACGGGCGAAATTACGTTACGCGGACAAGTATTGCCAATTGGCGGACTGAAAGAAAAGTTACTTGCTGCACATCGTGGTGGAATTAAGACAGTTCTTATCCCAGATGAAAATAAGCGTGATTTAGAAGAAATTCCTGAAAATATTGTTGCTGATCTGGATATTCACCCGGTGAAAACAATTGAGGAAGTTTTATCGCTAGCCCTGCAAAATTCACCGTTTGGCATGGAAGTTGTGACTGATAAATCACACTAAAGAGTGATATTAGTCATAAATTATAGCTAAAAAAAAGGCTGGATAAGTAATAAAAGCTTGCCAGCCTTTTTTTGTGTCGCTAATTTAATTGGGATTTTAATTAAAAATGCTGTTTTATCGGTCTTGCTATATCTAAAAAGGCTTGATATAACGACGTTTGCAAAATTTGCCATTAATGGTGAAAAATAACGCATAAAATTATGGGGATGAAAGCGTGAATAAAACTCAACTGATCGACAAAATTGCTGCAAATGCAGATATCTCAAAAGCGGCAGCAGGTCGTGTTGTAGATGCTCTGGTTGCTTCTATCACTGAATCTTTACAAAAAGGTGATGATGTAGCATTAGTAGGTTTCGGTACCTTCACTGTACGTGATCGTGCAGCTCGTACAGGCCGTAACCCACAAACAGGTAAAGAAATCCAAATTGAAGCTGCAAAAGTTCCTGCATTCCGTGCTGGTAAAGGCTTAAAAGACGCAGTTAATCAATAATAGTTGAACTTATTTTCTGCCAATTTGTTATTAGCTTAACGTTATGGATAAACAGAAAACGACTCAATTAAAAATGAAGCGCATCTTTTTGAGATGCGCTTTTCTTTTTTTAGGTTATAAATCACGATTAAACCTTGTATTCTCTGGCGATAAGACGTGAAACTGAAGTAGTCATTTGATAGAATGACGCGTTGTTCTATAACTGAAATAGACAACAATGAATGATTCAGTGATGAGTTAAATGGTTATCGTAATCAATGAATCAAATAATGCTGTTTAGTTTTTTCTTAGTTATAGAAAGTGCGTGTTAAGACTGCGCATTAATACGGGACTGGCTGTTTTTAATGATTGTCGCGTGTCGCGACATTTTGATATTAAGCCAGCATGGGCATATTATCTTTTCGCTGTGCTCAAAATAGTCGTGTAACACCCATAAAAATAATTTTTATTTCACCAAACGGAGCCTCGTCTCGTTATGATGGACAACATTCGTTCCACTGCTAATAATCCATTTATAAAGATATTATTAGCTGTGATCATCCTCTCCTTCGTCCTAACTGGTGTGGGCGGATATCTCTTTAGTTCAGGCGTTAATGATGCTGCTGAAGTTAACGGATATAAAATTAGCCGTTCTCAATTAGAGCAAACTTATCAGCAACGTCGTGCTCAATTACAACAAGATATGGGTGAAAATTTTGCTGCTCTTGCTTCATCGGAAGAAGGTCAGAAACTTATTCGCCAACAAGCGCTTGATATGCTGATCAACCAGGCTTTACTTGATCAATTTGCACAAAATCTGGGTATTTCAGCTGGTGATCAGCAAATTAGAGATGCTATTTTTGCACTTCCTTACTTTCAAACTGATGGTAAATTTGACAATAAAAAATATGTCGATTTATTGAAAGGCAATAATATTGATGCTGATGCCTTTGCAGAAGGTATTCGTCAAAACCTTATCAATCAGCAATTAAAATTTTCTATTCAAGGTACAGATTTTGCCTTAGATAGCGAAGTTAAAGAATTTGCAGGCTTAATGCTACAAAGCCGTAATGTACGTTTAGCATCATTAGATATTCAGCCATTCCTTGAAAAAGAAACGGCATCTGATGAAGAAGTGAAAGCGTTCTATGAGCAAAATAACCAAATGTTCATCGCGCCAGAGCAATTTAAAATTAGCTATATCCAATTAAATGCTCAAAAAGATTTCAATAACATCAACATTACTGATGAAGAAGCGAAAGCTTACTATGACAGTAATATCGATGAATTCACAGCTGCAGGACAAAAACAATACAGCATCTTAGTATTAGCAGATGAAGCAGCCGCTAAAGCGGCAGAAGAAGAGCTGAAAAAAGGCGCTGATTTTGTTTCGTTAGTGAAAGAAAAATCTATTGATAGTTTCTCTAAAAAACAAAATGGTTCTTTAGGTTGGATAACTATCGGACAAGAATTACCTGAGCTGGCTAATGCAAGTTTGACAGAAAAAGGCCAAATTTCTGAGCCTGTTAAAATCAGCAATGGTTACGCAATTTTCCGCCTTGATGATGTTAAGCAATCTGTTGTAAAACCATTTGATGAAGTGAAAACAGATTTACTGGCAAAAATGCGTGAAAACAAAGCAATTGATGATTTCTTCGCATTACAACAAAAAGTGAGCCAAGCTGCGTCTAATGACAACGACACATTAGCGCCTGCCGCTAAAGCGGGCAATGTAACTGTTGTTAATACTGACTGGTTTGATGAAAACACAGTTCCAGCACCATTAAATAATGAAAAACTCACCCAGTTAATTTTTGGTGGTTCATTAGTGGATGAAAATGGCCCAACAGGCATGAATTCAGATATGGTGACGTTAGGTAATGACAGTGCGTTTATCGTGCGTGTAGAAGGTTATAAGCCTTCAGCAAGCCAACCATTAGATAAAGTACGTGATCAAGTTGTTATGCTGGTTAAACAGCAAAAAGCATCACAAGCAATGAATGCACAGGCTCAAAAACTTTTAGCTGCATTGAAAGAAGGCAAAGGCGAAGAAGCACTGAAAGCTGCTAATATTTCGTTTGGTAGTGAAGAAAGCATTGTTCACTCATCTGCAACAGATGTAGTACAAACTGCTATTTTCTCTATGCCAAAACCAGCTGAAGGTAAAAAAGAGTATGGCATGACTAATGTACCTGGTACTAAAGTCGTCCTCATTCAATTGGATAGCGTAACAGATGGTAAACCAACATCTGAACAACTAGAGTTTATGACTAATCTCTACCGTGCTCAGATGGGTGAAGAAGCGTTACAACTTATGTTACGTGACCTAAAAGATAACGCTAAAATTGAAATTTTTGATAAAGATTATCAATAATCAATTTCGAGTTATTACATTAAAAACCCAGCTTAAGGCTGGGTTTTTTTATGGATAGCTGTCTTTGATAATTTAAATAAATAAAAACATCTCTCGAAAGGTTCATGTTTGAGAACAAGCCCGACAATTTTTTGCAATGCTTCTTTTGTTCATTTTTATTTTTCCTGCTTTCTCGAAGTTCTATTTTTATACAATTGCTGATTTATCAATATATTGGCATTCTTCTTCTGCATTCAGAAATCTCTGTATGCCATCGAATTTGAAATTATTGAATAAAAGGAAATTATGATTATGAAAATGGATAAAAAAATGTTGTCAGGTTTTATGGCCTCTATTTGCCTTGCTTTGGGATTAGGTCTTTCTCCTCTCTCTTATGCAGAAGAAAACCCTGCTTCAACCCCAACGGTTTCTATTGAAACTCATACTTCGGTTGATCGTGATGCTAAAGAAAATAAAGCTAACACAGAAGGTAAAGTTAATTTAAATACAGCAACAGTAGATGAGCTAATGGGATTAAAAGGAATAGGAAAAGCGAAAGCGCAAGCCATTATTGATTATCGCGAGCAGTTAGGCCGTTTTACCTCTATCGATGAACTTGAAAAAGTTTTTGGAATTGGTATGAAGTTAGTTGATCAAAATCGTGATTTTATCGTTATTAATTAAGGTATTCATTCTTATACGATATTGAGTATAAGTTATAGAAAAAACGTGAATATTGATTGAAAGTCCCCGTGTTTCTCTTTGATTTTTTTGATAAGAGAAACACGTTTTCTGTTCTGAAAGGGAACGAAATAAACCTATATCATAAATTACTAAATTTATTTTCTTGGCTATATTTATGGTATCGCAAAAAAACTTTATAAAAAGTTTATTAGAATAATCAAGAGGTAATAAATTGATATGAGTACATTAATTAAAGTTTATGGCTTCCATTTAGATGTTTTTGAACATGTAAATAATGCACGTTACCTTGAGTTTTTAGAGCAAGCTCGATGGGATTGGATTGAGCAACATTTAGATTTTGATTGGTTTAAACGTAATGGCTTGGCGCTAGTGGTTGCTAATATCAATATTAATTATCGCTTACCTGCAAGCTTAGGTGATGAGCTACTGATTGATTGTGATGTTGCTGAAGTAGGGATTAAAAGTGGCGTACTTTCTCAGAAGATTGTGAGAAAAAAAGATGGCGCACTTATCTCTGATGCA
Organism: Proteus sp. ZN5; assembly: GCF_011046025.1. Classification (GTDB taxonomy): domain Bacteria; phylum Pseudomonadota; class Gammaproteobacteria; order Enterobacterales; family Enterobacteriaceae; genus Proteus. The sequence goes on along the minus strand of NZ_CP047639.1, from coordinate 3,911,832 downwards.
TTAATCACGTTTGTTCTTGTAGACATTAACACCAAAAAAGCACTGACATTAACAGATCAGTTAAGAGAGAAACTTGAGTATGTGCGTCAATCATCCTAATACACAAAGAGAGGATTAGAGAGATCTCACTCAATGCTATTAGACTAATTAAATATGATCTAATGCAGTGATAATGTTTGATGAATTATCACTGCATAAGCAAATAGAATGGTGGGGAGTCATGATAATAAGCAAAGTAATTATGATGATTATTTAAGGCCCATTTTCTGTTTCATCGCCTGCATAATTGGTGTTTTATCAGCTAAGTAAGTGCTTAATCCACGTTGTCTTAAATGACAAGCTGCACATTCACCACAACCATCACCTTGAATACCGTTATAGCAAGTTAAGGTTTCGTGACGAACGAAATCTAACTTCTTATAGTAATCAGCAAGGGCCCAAGTTTCAGCTTTATCTAACCACATTAATGGTGTGATAAATTTAATATCACGAGCAATACCTAAGCTGACAGCATGATTCAGCGCTTTTACAAATTCATCACGACAATCAGGGTAACCAGAGAAATCTGTCTCACAAACACCAGTGATGACACTCTCTGCACCAATTTGATAAGCGTAAATTGCCGCTAAAGTGAGGAAAAGGATATTTCTACCTGGTACGAAGGTACTAGGAATATCACTTTCTTCACTTTCTTTGAAATCAGGAACTGGAATATTGTCGCGAGTTAGGCTACTGATAGCGAGTTCATTGAGTAAACTTACATCTAAAACTTTATGCGCAGTTGCTCCCAGTAATTGACTAACTTTTTGTGCTACCTCAATTTCTTCTTTATGGCGTTGACCATAATTGAACGTAATACAATGTACTTCATCGTACTTTTCCAATGCTTGAATAAGGCAGGTTGTCGAATCTTGTCCACCACTAAAGACAACGACCGTTTTTTTCATCAGAATACTCCTGAATATTGAATTTCTATAGGGATTAGTACGCATAAAAGTACATATATTATGGCAATTTATTACCGATTTATCATTAGATGATTACTCTTATAGTAAGGGGCAGGTTATCATTATTTTTTGTAGGGGCATATTTTGAAGGAGTATCTATGTTAGATAAGATTGACCGTAAACTATTAGCGCTGTTACAGGAAGATTCAAGCCTCTCACTGAATACTTTGGCTGAGGCTGTTAACCTAACCTCAACACCTTGCTGGAAACGATTGAAAAGACTAGAGGATGAAGGGTATATTCGTAAGCGCGTTGCGCTGCTTGATAGTGAAAAAATCGGGCTAGGTCTAACAGTTATTGTTATGATTAGAACACAGCAACATAATAGCGAATGGTACGAACAGTTTGTTTCATTTGTTAAGCAAATGCCAGAAGTACTGACATTCTATCGAATGGCGGGTGAGTGTGATTATCTAATGCATGTTGAAGTAGTAGACATGAAAAGTTACGACCTATTTTATAAGCGTATGGTTAATGGCGTACCGGGTCTTATTGATGTGACTTCTAACTTCGCAATGGAAAAAATTAAATACACAACGGCAATGCCGATACCTGAATAAGGTTCATCTTTACCAACTGGCACTTTTATTTTTGTATAACCTTAGGATTTAAGGCGTGGCTCTATTTTCACAGCTCAGTTGGTATTTTCTCAGTGAATGGCGTCGTTATGTAGGTGCCATTTTCTTATTGATGGTTATCGCGGTATTACAGGTGATCCCTCCAAAGATTGTTGGGATCATTGTGGATGGTGTCGATAACCATAGTCTGACATTTAGCCAAGTGATGAATTGGATTGGTGTGATGGTATTAATTGCCCTCGCAGTTTATCTTTTACGTTATTTTTGGCGTCTTTGGTTATTTGGTGCATCTTATCAACTAGCAGTAAAACTGAGGATGCAAATTTACCAACAACTTAACCAACAATCCTCTTCATTTTATCACCGCTATCGTACAGGTGATTTAATTGCACGTACCACCAATGATGTTGATAAAGTTGTTTTTGCAGCGGGCGAAGGTGTGCTGACCTTAGTGGATTCTATGGTTATGGGGCTTGCTGTGCTTGTCATGATGAGTATTCAGTTAAGTTGGGAACTGACACTAATTTCATTATTACCTATGCCAATCATGGCGATTTTGATTAAGCAATATGGCGATAAACTGCACAGTCGCTTTAAAACTGCACAGGCACTTTTCTCTTCACTCAATAATCAAGCACAAGAAAGCTTGAGTAGTATTCGCATGATCAAATCATTCGGGCTAGAGCAACAGCATGCTTCCCGTTTTGATGATGTTGCAAAAGAAACTGGGCGCCAAAATATGCGTGTTGCACGAATCGATGCGCTATTTGATCCTACTATTTTTATGGCTATTGGTTTTGCTAATTTACTCGCTGTTGCGGGTGGCAGCTATTTTGTTATTAATGGCAAAATGACGTTGGGTGAATTAACCAGCTTTGTAATGTATTTGGGTCAAATGATCTGGCCAATGCTGGCTTTAGCATGGATGTTCAATATTGTTGAGCGTGGTAGTGCTGCTTATAGCCGAATTAATAGTTTATTGGATGAAAAGCTCGATATGGTTGATGGCGAATTATCACCAAAACAAGGTCGAGGTGTGTTATCCGTTGATATCAAACGTTTCCAATATCCCGAACAAACAACAGAAACACTGAAAAATGTTCATTTTACATTATCACCCGGTGAAATGTTGGGGATTTGTGGAATGACCGGGAGTGGAAAAAGTACATTACTTACCGTTATTCAACGACTTTATGATGTGACTGAAGGTGAGATTTGTTTTCAATCTATACCTATTTATCAATTGAAACTTGATGAATGGCGAGCGCGATTGGCCGTTGTTAATCAAACACCGTTCCTATTTTCAGATACCATTGCTGGAAATATTGCCTTAGGGCGTCCTGATGCGACAAAAGAAGAAATAGAGTCTGTTGCGAAACTGGCAAATATTCATGAGGATATTTTACGCTTACCGGAAGGGTATCAAACACAAGTCGGTGAAAAGGGCGTGATGTTATCTGGTGGACAAAAACAACGTATTTCTATCGCTCGAGCACTATTATTGGATGCTGAAATTTTGTTATTAGATGACGCTCTATCTGCTGTTGATGGACAAACTGAATATCAAATTTTGCAAAACTTGTCACAATGGCGAAAAGATAGAACGTTAATTATTAGTGCTCATCGCTTATCTGCATTAATTGGTGCTACGAATATTTTAGTTTTAAAACAGGGTGAGATTATAGAGCAAGGTACACATCAGCAATTAATTTCAATACCGGGTTGGTATCAAGATATGTACCATTATCAGCAATTAGAGGCCGCGCTGGATGACGATGAATAAAAATAAATCCGTTAAAGCGCTATTACCTGCACTAAAGCGTCTTTTGACTTATGGTAAAACCTATCGTAAGCCCATGACATGGGGTGTCATTATGTTGTGGGTAGCCGCCGTTGCTGAAGTGGGTGGCCCATTAATTGTTGGTTATTTTATTGATGCAAAAGTTGCCACAAATAATGTGGAGTTAATGTCATCATTAGGCTTGGCGTTAGCTTTTATCCTTTTACAGATAATAGCTGCCACACTTCACTATTATCAGGCAATTGTGTTTAATCATGCTGCTGTTGGGGTTGTACAACAATTACGTACCGATGTAATGAGTGCGGCACTAAAACAGCCATTAAGTGCTTTTGATAATCAGCCTGTAGGGCAATTAATTTCTCGTGTAACGAATGACACTGAGACGATTAAAGATTTGTTTGTGAATGTGTTACCAACATTATTCCGAGCGATTGCTTTAGTGGTTGTAATGCTGATCGCCATGTTCTTATTAGAATGGCAAATGGCATTAATCGCGATGACAATCTTCCCAGCTGTTATTGGTGTAATGATGCTTTATCAGCGACTTAGCACACCGATAGTTCGTAATGTGCGTCATTTTCTCGCCAATATAAATGATGGTTTCCATGAGGTCATCAATGGCATGTCTGTTATTCAGCAATTTAGGCAACAAGCTCGATTTGGTGAAAGAATGTCAGATGATAGCTGGCAGCATTACCAAGCACGTATGAAAGCGTTAAAACTTGATGGCCTGTTATTACGCCCTTTACTAAGTATGCTCTCTGCATTGGTTCTGTGTGGTTTATTAATGCTGTTCGGGTATCAAGGCAGTGCTGTTATTGGTGTTGGGGTTATTTATGCGTTTATTAGTTATTTAGGTCGATTGAATGAACCTTTGATCACCCTGACATCTCAGCAGTCGATTTTACAACAGGCAGTTGTCTCTGGTGAGCGTGTTTTTGAACTAATGGATGCTCCTTTGCAGCACTACGGTTCATCATCACATACTATCACCCAAGGTAATATTGACGTTAACTCTCTTTGGTTTGCGTATCGTGATGAGCAATGGGTATTAAAAGATATCAATTTAACTATTCCTGCTCGTCATTTCGTTGCATTTGTTGGGCATACAGGAAGCGGAAAAAGTACTTTAGCTAGTTTATTAATGGGAAATTACCCTTGGCAAAAAGGAAGTATCTCGTTAGATGAACATCCATTAGAAGCGTATTCTCACACCGCATTACGCAGTGGTATTGCGATGGTGCAACAAGATCCTGTTTTATTGTCTGGCTCACTGCATGACAATATTACATTAGGGCGTGAATGTGATGAGTCACATTTATGGCAGGTATTAGAGACAGTGCAACTTGATCAGTGGGCTAAAGCCTTACCTGAAGGGCTACAAACAGAACTTGGTGAGCAAGGTAGTCGCTTATCTGCCGGGCAAAAACAGTTACTTGCATTGGCGCGTGTATTATTAATTCCTCCTCGTATTCTTATTCTGGATGAGGCAACAGCAAATATTGACTCAGGAACAGAACAAGCCATACAGAAGGCGTTAAAAGTGGTTAGGGAAAAAACAACACTGATTGTTATTGCTCACCGACTTTCCACTATTATTGAAGCCAATGAAATTGTGGTGCTTCATCGTGGTGCAATTGTCGAGCGGGGCGGTCATGCTAAGTTACTCTCACAAAAAGGCCGATATTATAATATGTATCAATTACAGCAAGTCAGAGAGTCTTTACAAGAACAAGAGCCTGTTGAAGTAGAATAATAAGCTTAAATAAAAAATATAATTTTAAAGGGCACATCATCTTTATGTATGTGCCCTTTTTTATTTCCCGATTATCTTGCTTTGAGCAAAATAGCTGTCATCTTTTTGCACCAATTCGGTGAGTCTTTTCATTTTAATAGTTTCAAAGTTTGTTTTTTATCCTAAATATCAATTGGTTAAATAATGGCATATCTTTTGCTTTGCTATATAGACTTTGCTCTTTCAAATATCGAAGAGGGGTTTATATGAAATACATCATCGCCATTATTAAGCCATTTAAATTAGAAGAAGTACGAGAGTCACTCTCTGAGTTAGGCATAAAGGGAATGACAATCAGTGAAGTAAAAGGATATGGGCGACAGAAAGGACATGCAGAGTTATATAGAGGAGCAGAATACGAAGTTAATTTTCTTCCGAAAGTAAAAATAGAACTCGCTATTTGTGATGAACAACTTGAGCCAGTTATGCAAGTGATTATGCAAGCGACGGATACAGGAAAAGTAGGAGATGGAAAAATTTTTGTTTTGGAATTATTACAAGCAGTTCGTATTCGTACCGGTGAATCTGGTGATGAAGCACTTTAAAGGAGATATTCGATGAAATGCTTACTTTCTTTGCTATTAATGTTAGTGCTTACACACTTTTCTTCATCTGTATTTGCGACTGAAACAGTGACTGTTGATAAAGCCGATAATAGTTTTATGTTGATATGTACTGCTTTAGTTTTTTTTATGACTATACCCGGTATTGCGCTGTTTTATGGCGGGTTATTGAGAGGGAAAAACGTACTTTCTTTGATCACTCAAGTGATGATGATCTTCAGTGTGGTTATGATCCTTTGGGTTATATTTGGCTATAGTTTGGCATTTACCTCCAGTAATAAAATTTGGGGTGGGTGGTCACTTACTTTTTTGAATAACATCTCACTAGATTCACTCTCTGGTTCAATTAATCAGTATGTACATGTTGCTTTTCAAGGATCGTTTGCTGTTATCACTGTGGCATTAATTGTTGGAGCATTAGGAGAGCGCATTCGTTTTTCTGCATTGCTTATTTTTACGATTATTTGGTTCACTTTTTCTTATATCCCTATTGCTCATATGGTATGGGGAGAAGGTGGTTGGTTAATCGATGATGGTGCATTAGATTTTGCTGGGGGAACCGTCGTACATATTAATGCTGCTATTGCGGCTCTTGTTGGTGCTTACTTACTTGGAAAACGGCGTGATAGTCAGCATACAGCGCTTAAACCTCATAATTTGCCCATGGTTTTTACAGGTACGGCTGTACTTTATATCGGTTGGTTCGGTTTTAATGCAGGCTCTGCTGGCAGTGCAAATGCGATTGCAGCTTTAGCGTTTTTAAATACGGTAGTTGCAACTGCGGGAGCCGTACTTTCTTGGACTGCATCAGAATGGATAACCAGAGGTAAGCCCTCTATGTTAGGTGGTTGTTCAGGTTGTATTGCAGGGTTAGTGGCGATTACACCTGCTGCTGGCACAGTCGGAGTGATGGGGGCTTTATTTATTGGTGTAATGGGGGGAATGGTAGGGCTTTGGGGGGTTGTTGTTTTAAAACGCTGGTTAAAAGCTGATGATGTTTGTGATGTTTTTGGTATTCATGGTACTTGTGGTATTGCAGGTTGCCTATTAACAGGGATATTTACGGCTTCATTTTTAGGTGGCGTAGGGTATAGCGATGGTATGACATTGAGTAAACAGGTTTTAATTCAATTAATCAGTGTTGTGATCACGGTAATTTGGTCTGGTGCTGTTGCTTATATCAGTTTTAAAATCGCGGATAAGCTGGTGGGGTTACGTGTTTCTGAAGAGGAAGAGCATGATGGATTAGATTTAACAACTCATGGTGAAAGAGCTTATCAGCAGTAATTGTCTATTCCCCCTCTTTTGAGGGGGGGAATATGTCAAGGTATTATTTTGAATGTTTAGTACGTTTTTGGCGAATAACTCCTTCTTGAACAGAAGACGCCACTAGTTGGCCATTTGTATTAAAGAATTTACCTCTCACAAATCCTCTACCACCTGATGCTGAAGGGCTTTCAATCACATAAAGCAACCAATCATCCACACGGAATGGACGATGAAACCACATCGAATGGTCAATTGTAGCAACTTGTAGGCTTGTATCCATAAAGCCTAAACCATAAGGTTGGAGAGCAGTTGGTAAAAAGTCAAAATCAGAGACGTAGCCAAGCAAGTATTGATGCAAGAAAGGATCTGATGGCATTTCACCACGACTACGATACCAAACATAGCGTTCAGCAGGTGCTTTAGAGTAGCCAAAAGGGCTAAAATATTGCACAGGACGCGCCTCAAAAGGCGTTTCTCGTAGTGCTAAAGATTTAATCGGCTCAGGTAATTTAGGTGCTAATTTCTTTAAAATCTCATGTTGTGAGATAAGTTCATTTGGAAAAGGAACATCAGGCATTGCATCTTGATGTTCAAAACCTTCTTCAAATTCTTGAAAAGAAACCGTCATATAGAAAATAGGCTTACCATGCTGGATCGCACTGACTCTACGAGTGCTAAATGAACCACCATCACGGATAAATTCCACATCATAAACGATAGGCTTATGGCTATCACCAGGACGTAAAAAGTAGCTATGAAATGAGTTGATATAACGGTTATCAGCAATTGTCTGTTTTGCAGCGTATAGTGCTTGTCCTACTACTTGCCCACCAAAAACTTGAGGTAATCCTAAATCTTCGCTTTGACCTCTAAATAGACCTTCTTCTATTTTTTCAAGTGCCATCAAATTGATGAGATCTTTCAATGCTTGACTCATAGTGTACCTGTATCATTAGATCTGGTTATTTTTTATAAAGTTGATTATATACAATCCTAAGAAGATAAAAAAATAATCTCCCTTTTTCTCTTAAATCTCTACCTAATGATAAATGCACAGAGTCGATGGAGATTATTATTTATCGGCTTATTGAATACTTTCTGATGAATTTATGAGAGGCAAAAAGAGCGTTAAAGGCAATTGAATAATTAGTGAGTGCATATTTGGATAATTAATCATCACTTAGGCTCGCTTTCCTTGCTATTTGAGTCAGTTTAAAACATAATGCGTGTCGTCTTAGCAATAAGACAATCTATGGGGTCTTGTTGGTTCTCCCGCAACGCTAACTTGTTAACTCGGTCAGGTCCGGAAGGAAGCAGCCATGGCAGGTGTCGCGTGTGCCGGGATGTCGCTGGCAAGGCCCCACCCAATTCTAGCCCTTCATAATTTCTAATCTCTCATAATCATTATCTTCTAAGATTATTTATTTCCCGTATATTTTCACTCTCTATACGTGTTTTTAAGTGCTGTTTTCTTTAGGTTTGAGAGTCAATTTTATTAAATAGAAAATAGTATGCTTAATCTATCAATTTATTATTGGAAAATTTACGGTAGTGTTTATAAATGGAAGGAATATTTGGGCAAAGCAGTGCAGTCATGCCGTAATAAGTCAACGGCATGATGGTGTGTAATCATTCTACTGATAAGAAAACGTGAATAAAACGATATCTAAATTAAGAAATAATAACCCTACTACTATAAAAAATAAAAATAGCAAAAATAAAACTAAGGTAATTAAATAGAACTAGATTATCTTACAAATTTCCAAACGGACGCTGGAATTTTATCATATAGCTTATTCATTGTGAGTTCTGCTAAACGGTGGTCTGCGGCTGAATAAAACAGCTCCAGTTCATCATCAGAGAGTTCATATTTGTTTTTTTCAATCACACGTTCTAATGTTTCGATTGAAGTACATTTTCTTAAACGCATTAGATAGTCTGTCTTAGTCATGTTGTCTTTTCTCTATTATTAAAATAAAACTAAAGATAATTAAATTTACTTAATATAACTTTTTGGGTTTTTGGCAATGAGAGTTAAAAGTGACAAGTTTAACTCTTTCCAATTATTGATATCTGAGTAAGAAATTGATGTATTACCAAATAAACGATAAGTCTCTTCAAGGTACTCTTCTATAAGCGTATTAATGACATGTTTATCTGGGTGTTTAATCTTAAATTTCCAACTAAAGTCCATAATGTGTTCAATTAGGACATTAAGGTCAACGCTTTTTGTGCTACTCAGATCGTTGTGCCAAACTGTGCTGCCTTTATCTAATGAGTCTAAAGCTTGTTGCAATAGCTCTTCACATAAAAACGCCAATTCAGCTAAATCTACTTTTTCTGGTGAATATTCGTCCATAACATATCGTAATTGAATTAATAGAAAATATTCATTAATAATGATAAATACTTAAAGTTGAACTTATTAACGGGATACATCACATAATTCATTAATGGATTAATAAAAAACATAAACTTGAAAATGGGTGTTTATATTTACTCGTATGCTAAAAGAGTTTAATAATTATATTTATTATTTCTAACAAAGTAATAGCATATCAAAAGATAATACTAAGCACTCAACTGCACTCGAATGAGTTTAAAATTTATACAATAAGTATTTCTTTGCTTAATATAGCACTATTATTGCATAAGTCACTATCTGAACAACAGAATTTTGTCTATTTTCGTAAAAATTAGCGAATCTCAATTAAAGAGTGTTTTTCTTAACATAATGATTATCTTTGTTTTTATTATGATTTGAATGTTTAAGCGTGTAAATGAGGCATAATTATCGCTGTTATTTATAAATAACAGAACTGTTTAATTTTGACAAAAAGTCACATATAAGAAAAAAAATAAAATGAATTTATTGATTAAAGAGATATTTCCTAAAAATAATATAATGAGATAAGTTTTTATTTAAAACAATACATCAATAGATAAAGAGAAAGGTCGCTTTCGCGACCTTTTTGGCATTCTTACTCAAATCCATTCAAATTAGTGTGAATGATTTGGGTGCTCTAAATCTTCATTTTTCTTCGCGAATCGTCTACGGATCACGACGAAGAAAATAGGAACGAAGTAGATAGCTAGGGAGGTTGCGGCAATCATACCACCGAATACACCTGTACCTACTGAGTTCTGAGCACCAGAACCTGCACCGTTACTTAATACCAGAGGAATAACCCCTAACATAAAGGCCAGTGAAGTCATTAGAATTGGACGTAGACGCATTCTAACAGAGTCTAACGTTGCTTCTATGAGTCCTTTACCTTCTTTCTCCATCAAGTCTTTGGCGAACTCAACAATCAAGATTGCGTTTTTCGCCGATAACCCAATGGTTGTTAAGAGCCCAACCTTAAAGTAAACGTCGTTTTCAAGGCCTCTTATTGATGTTAGTGCAAGCGCACCAATAACACCCAGTGGAACGACTAACATAACTGAGAATGGCACTGACCAGCTTTCATAAAGAGCCGCAAGACAAAGGAATACGACTATCAAGGAAATGGTATATAGCGCAGGCGCTTGGTTACCCGATAAACGTTCTTGATATGACATTCCAGTCCATTCATAACCGATACCGCTTGGTAATTTACTTGCGAGATCTTCCATCATCAGCATTGCGTCACCACTACTTTGACCTGGTGTTGCACTACCTTGAATTTGAACTGCTGGTAAACCGTTATAACGCTCTAAACGAGGAGAACCGTATAACCAAGGATCTTTACTTGTATCAATGAACGATGAGAATGGAACCATCTGACCGACATTGTTACGAACATAAAGATTACCAATATCTTGTGGCAACATACGGAATTGTGATTCAGCTTGAACGTAAACTTTCTTAACACGACCACGGTCGATAAAGTCGTTAACGTAACTACCACCAAACATGGTACCTAATGTTGAATAGATATCGCTAACTGCAACGCCTTGAGCTTGTGCTTTTTCTAGGTCGATATACAGACGATACTGTGACGTATCTTCCTGACCATTAGGACGCACACCCATTAACATTTGAGGCTGTTGCGCTGCCATTCCAAGTAATTGATTTCGGGCTTCCATGAGTTTTTCGTGACCGAGGTTCGCTTTATCCACTAACTCGAATTCGAAACCACCCGCAGAACCTAACTCAACAATTGCTGGAATGTTAAATGAGTAAACAAAGGCTTCCTTAATTTGGGATAATGCCATATTGGCTCGCCCAACAATGGCCGGAACTTTGTCTTCATCTGCTTTACGTTCATCCCAATCGTTCAATACAACGAAAACTAGACCCATATTTTGGCCTTGACCACCGAAGCCGAAGCCACTAACGGTAAAGACAGATTTAACGAGTTCTTTTTCATCGGTATTGAAGTAGTCGTTTACTCTTTCTAGTACGTCTTGTGTCTGTTCTTGTGTAGAACCAGCAGGTAACTGAACCATTGTCAGTAATACCCCTTGGTCTTCTTCAGGTAAGAACGATGCAGGTAAGCGAATAAACATTAACGCCATCCCCGCCACTAATAAAACGTAAATCAATAAGTAACGACCAGTACCACGAAGTGTACGCGATACGCTGTCAGTATAGTGATGGCTGCTTTTTTCAAAGGTACGGTTAAACCAACCAAAGAAACCAGTTTGTACACCATGACTGCCTTTCGGTACAGGTTTTAACATGGTTGCACAAAGTGCAGGTGTTAAAATCAATGCAACGAAAACAGACAGAACCATTGCTGATACGATGGTGATAGAGAACTGGCGATAAATCGCACCTGTTGAACCACCAAAGAATGCCATTGGAATAAATACCGCAGAAAGCACAAGGGCGATACCGACCAGCGCACTTTGGATTTGTCCCATGGATTTACGTGTTGCTTCTTTAGGTGATAAACCTTCTTCTTGCATAACACGTTCGACGTTTTCTACCACAACGATGGCATCATCTACCAGAAGTCCGATAGCCAGTACCATCGCGAACATCGTCAAGGTATTTATCGAATAACCAAACGCCGAAAGTATAGCGAAGGTACCTAACAATACGACAGGCACTGCAATTGTTGGGATTAACGTAGCACGGAAGTTCTGTAAGAACAGATACATAACTACGAATACCAGCATGATAGCTTCAACAAGTGTTTTTACTACTTCATTGATAGAGATTTTAACGAAAGGCGTTGTGTCATAAGGATAGACAATCTCTAATCCAGCAGGGAAAAACGGCTCCATTTCAGCTAATGCGGCACGCACAGCGGTGGCTGTATCTAATGCGTTAGCACCTGTTGCTAATTTAATACCAATACCAGAAGCAGGTAAGCCATTAAAGCGAGCAACGGTACTATAGCTTTCAGCACCCATTTCAACTACACCGAGATCTTTCAGCTTAACCTGTGAGCCGTCAGTATTGACCTTCATCAGGATGTCAGCAAATTGTTCAGCAGTATTGAGTCGAGTTTGAGCAATAATTGATACGTTTAAACGCTGACCAGGAACCGGAGGTGTCCCCCCTAATTGACCTGCTGCCACTTGGTTATTTTGCGCTCTGATTGCACCAATAACATCAAGTGTTGTCATGTTATATTTCACCAATTTATCTGGATCTAACCAAATACGCATTGCGTATTGAGTACCAAATAATTGGGTTTCACCCACGCCGGTTACACGGCTTAACGGGTCTTTAATCGTTGCACCCACATAGTCTGCAATATCATCTTGTGACATTGAACCGTCACTTGAGATGAACCCTGCAACCATCAAGAATGAACTTGAGGATTTATCAACACTAATCCCTTGTTGTTGCACTTCCTGAGGTAATAACGGCATGGCAAGTTGCAGTTTATTCTGCACCTGTACTTGCGCGATATCAGGGTCAGTACCTGCTTCAAAGGTCAGAGTGATATTCATCATACCTGCTGAGTCACTGGTCGCAGACATATACACCATGTTATCGATACCATTCATATTCTGTTCGATAACTTGGGTAACAGTATTCTGCACAGTGGTGGCGTCAGCACCAGGATAAACCGCTGAGATAGAAATCGCTGGCGGCGCAATCGTTGGGTACTGGGCAACAGGCAGTTTGATGAGTGCCAGAAGACCTGCGAGCATGGTAATTATCGCAATTACCCACGCAAATATCGGTCTATCTATAAAAAACTTAGGCATGGATCACCGACTCCTTATTGAGGATTCTTAGCTGGCTCAGTTTGTTCAGGTGATGGCTTCGCATCTAAATTCTCTTCTTGAGCCGTTACTGTCATTTTTGGTTTTGCTTTTTGCAATCCAGAAACGATAACGCGCTCACCAGCCTGAACACCACTATTAACGAGCCATTTATTACCAACAGCTTGTGATACTTCGATGGTACGAACTTCAACAACATTGTCTTTATTAACAACCATTGTTGTTGCATCACCACGCGCTGTACGAATAACGGCTTGCTGTGGGATCAAAACTGCATTTTGACGAATACCATTTTCTAGCTTAGTGCGAACAAACATACCTGGTAATAACTCCCCATTTGGGTTAGGTACGATAGCACGCATAGTAATTGAGCCTGTTGTCTCATCAACAGTCACATCAGAAAATTCTAAATGGCCTTTCTGTGCGTAAGCTTGCCCATTAGTCAGTGTTAAATGAACAACAGGTTTGCCTTGCTCTTGACGAATAACGCCACTTTCAATTTCATTTTTGAGTTTCAGGTAATCTTCACTCGACTGTGTCACATTGACGTAAATCGGATCGATTTGCTGAACAGTTGTCAGCGCGACTTGTTGACCTGGAGCGACAAGGGCGCCTTCAGTCACCGTTGATTTACCCGAACGACCTGAAATTGGAGCCGTTACTTTCGTATATTCAAGATTAATCTTTGCCGTTGTGACAGCTGCTTCGCCCGCTCTAACAGCAGCGACAGCTTGTGCATACTGAGAAGTTGCGGTATCAAAATCTTGTTTACTGACATAGTTTGTACCCAGCAGAGGCTTATAACGCTCCACAGTGAGACGCGCTATTTCAGCATTAGCTTTAGCTTTCGCCAGTTCAGCTTGCGCACTATTTAAAGTTGCTTCAAACATAGCTGGGTCGATTTGGTACAAAGATGTACCTGCTTCTACATAGCTACCTTCGGTGTAATTGCGTTTTAAAATAATGCCGCCAACTTGAGGGCGAACTTCAGCAATACGGAAGGCTGATGTACGACCAGGTAAATCAGTGGTGATTGTCAGAGCTTGCGCTCCTAAAGTCACAACACCCACAGCCGGTGCAGGAGGTGGACCTCCAGCAGACTGTTTAGCTTTGTCGTCACATCCAGCAAGAACCAAGCTGCCTGATAGCACTAACAGAGCCAGAGGCAAAACCCCTCTGTTTTTTCGCATAAGAAAACCTCTATTCAAACGTTGTTTCCCGGGATAAAAATAATTAAGTTGATGATTGGTTACGATGTATAGTACAAACATACATGAATGTATGTAAATTAACTTCAGTCAAAATCGAGGATTAATGGCACGAAAAACTAAACGGCAGGCACAAGAAACAAAACAGCAGATTATTGATGCTGCACTTAGGCTGTTTACTGTGCAAGGCGTTTCTGCCACATCACTTTCAGATATTGCATCAGAGGCAGGTGTTACCCGTGGCGCAATATATTGGCACTTTAAAAATAAAGTGGATTTATTTACTGAAGCGTGCGAACTCACCGACTTAAAAATAGAATCTTTAGAAATAGAGTATCAAACAAAATACCCAGATGATCCACTATTTGTATTAAGAGAATTGCTTATTTACATATTGACATCGATTGTCGAAGATCCCAAACATAATGCACTTTTAGAAATATATTTCCATAAATGCGAATTTGTCGGTGAAATGACACCAATTGTTGAAATTCGCAGAGAACTGTGTGCAGCCGATCACTCTAGAATAGAACTGTCTTTATCCCGTTGTATTGAAAAAAAACAACTTCCTGCCGACCTTAATTTAAGAAGAGCCGCTATCATGTTAAGAGCAATGATGACAGGTCTTGCTGAAAATTGGTTATTTTCACCAGAAAGTTTTTCTATCAAAGATGAAAGTCAATATTTGATTGATAGCTTTATTGATATGATAAAGCACAGCGCAAATATGAGAATATCAGCGTCATCTTAATTTATTATTAAACTTGAGGAAGATGTTTATGAGTAAGGTGTTAGTTATTGCTAATGGTGCTGCTTATGGCAATGAATCATTATTTAACGCTCTGCGTTTATCCATCACATTAAAAGAACAACATCCAGAAACTGAATTAAATATTTTTTTAATGTCGGATGCTGTAACAGGAGCTTTAGCTCGCCAACAACCTAAAGAAGGTTATAACTTACAGCAAATGCTTGAAATCCTAACAGCACAAAATGTTCCTGTTAAACTCTGTAAGACATGTACAGATACTCGTGGTATCAGTGATTTACCACTTGTTGATGGTGCAGAGTTAGGCACATTAGTAGATTTAGCTCAGTGGACATTAGATGCTGATAAAATCCTAACTTTCTGATCACTATTTCGTTTTCTCAGGCGGGAAACAAGTCAAGCAACTTGTGTTGTTTATTATGCTAATTTAAAGCAATTGGATTATAATAATAAACAGTTTTTCAATATTAATTGAACAAGTTGCTTAACCATGCGTATTCAAACTTTTTTTTCTCAGTTCAATAATCGAATAATGACGACCATCTTCGCCACGATTATTATGTTTATTTTTTTTGGTTTCTCCATCACCTCTGTTTTAGCCGCCGCACCTAGTAATTTACCTACCCAAGAAAGCATTCAAAATCAGCTTAATTTATTAAATAAACGTAGTGAGTTAAGTGCAGAAGATAAATTAACGATTGCTGACTTTGAACAATCGCTCTTATTACTTGATAACATTCAACAGTTAGAAAAAAAATTAGCGAGTTATGATAAAACCGTCGAGCAATTACCTGAAAAATTGCGGAATGCACAATATCAACTTAATCAGTTAAAACAGAAAGTCGCTAATAAAGAAGCGGAAGACTATCAAAAGTCACTGGAAGTATTACCATTAGCAACGTTAGAGTCACAATTAGAGACCGTTTTACAATCATTACAAAAGGCTCAAGACGATTTAGCAAATTACAGCAATGAACTTATAGTGTTACAAACACAACCAGAAAGGGCGCAATCTGTTTTATTTAATAACTCAGAAAGACTGCAACAAATAAGAATATTATTGAATAAAAGCAGTGCAGATAAAGCACAAATGCGACCTTCAGCAGTACAGTTATTGCAATTAGAACAATATTACCTTCAACAACAGAATAATTATCAAAAGCGTACCTTACAATCTAATGTGCAGTTGCAAAGCCTATTACAACTTCAGCGTGATTATAGTTCTGCTTACATTGATCTTTCCCAAGAACATGCTCAACTCATTCAAGATGAGATTAGTGATAAGCGTTTAGACAGTTCAGAAGAAACGGCGAAAGAAGCGCAAAGTACAGGACTTGAAAATCAAGCGATTAATAGTAATCCTTTTTATTTAGCGCAAACAGAAATTAATAAACATCTTAGTGATAAGCTGATTGTTACAACACAAAATAATAATGAGTTAAATCGCCACAGTCTAATGGTCAAAAATCGTTTAGATAGAGCCATTCAATCTGAACGAAATTTAAAAGAACAAATTGATGTGCTTAAAGGAAGCTTATTGCTTTCTCGTATCTTATTTGAAGAGCAGGTCGATTTACCTGAAGGTACTTTTATTAATAATCTGCCCGATAAAATTGCAGATTTACGTTTAGAGCAGTTTGAAATAAACAAACAACGCGATCAGATAATTCAGCCCAGCATTTATATTGATCAATTGATGAATGAGTACCAAGCTACCCATCCTGAAGTGACAGAACCTAATGCACAAAAAGAGCTGCGTAGTGCATTAGAGTTACTTGTTGATGCGCGACGTGAATTACTTGATAAGCTAAATAATCAATTAGGTAATCAAATCTCGGGTTCGATTAACCTACAAATGGATCAACAACAATTACGCAGTGTGGTGAGTTCACTCGAAAACACGTTGGCACAGCAAATTTTCTGGGTAAGTAGCAATAAGCCAATTAACCTCAACTGGTTCTCAACATTCCCTGCTCAAGCTGTTGCTGAATTTCAAAGTTTTAAACTTAATTGGTCAAATGAAAATCTGCTGATCGGGGCTAAGAAATCACTTCCTGTTCTTATTGCACTAATTTTGTTCGGTTCAATACTGATTTGGCAACGTAAGAAACTTGATATCCAGTTTGCAAAACTCAATGGGGATATTAATAAACTCAATAAAGATTCCCAATTACATACCCCACTCGCGCTGGGAATTGTCTTTCTAAAAACATTACCGCTATCTTGTTTCGTCTTAGCAATAGGATATTGGCTAATCAATAGCTTCAATGTACAACAAGAATTTATCTGGTCTTTCGCTTGGCAATTTGCGGTATTTTGGCTGATGTTTGAATGGTCTTATCGCTTAATGTCTGACGATGGTGTTGCTGTAAAACATTTCAAAATTCCAATAGAACGAGTCCAGCAAAACCGTAAACGTTTATTGCGACTCTCTCTTCCTATGTTGCCTATTATTTTGCTTTCTGCTTATGGGATTAATAATCCGTTATTGCTGGTGGGGGATGTTATTGGGCAGTTGGTTGCGATTATTTCATTATTTGGTATTAGTTTCTTTGCACTGCCATTTTGCCGTGAAATGTGGCAAGAGAAAGGCAACCATGTTGTTAGAACCGTTGTGATTACCTTATTAACGTTTTCGCCTTTAATTTTAATGGGGCTGGTTATTTTTGGTTATTACTATACGGCGTTACGTTTGGCAAATCGTTGGATCGACAGTTTATATCTGCTTATGTTGTGGTTTATTGCATACCACGCCAGTTTGCGCGGATTAACCGTTGCTGCTAGAAGGCTTGCTTATCGCCGAGCTCTTGAACGTAGACAAGCTATGTTAAAAGAGAAAAAAGAAGGTGAAGATAACAGCCTTGAACCTATTCAAGAGCCGCCAATGGATATGGATCAAATCAATCAGCAATCATTAAGACTAACAACGATGATTTTATTTATCATTTTTGCTTCTAGTTTCTATGGAATTTGGTCTGATTTTATTACTGTCTTTACGTATTTAGATGGAATAACGCTCTGGAGTTATAATTTACCAACAGAACTAGGTAATGTTGTTAAGGCAGTTACTGTTGCTGATCTCTTATTGTCTGTTTCCATTATGGCAATTTCTTGGTTTATGACGAGAAACTTACCGGGGTTATTAGAAGTATTAATCTTATCTCGTATAAAACTGCAACAAGGTGCTTCTTACGCGATCACAACCATTTTGACCTACATTATTATTGCTATCGGAACCATCGTATCACTGGGAATATTAGGTGTAGCATGGGAAAAATTGCAATGGTTAGCCGCGGCTTTAACGGTTGGTTTAGGGTTTGGTTTACAAGAAATATTTGCCAACTTTGTGTCTGGTTTAATCATCTTGTTCGAAAGACCTGTCAGAATTGGCGATACTGTTACTATTGGTACTTATTCCGGTACAGTTAGCCGAATTCGTATTAGAGCAACGACAGTGACTGACTTTGATCGAAAAGAAGTGATTATTCCAAATAAAGCGTTTGTAACCGAGCGACTTATTAACTGGACATTATCTGATACGGTGACACGTATTATTATTCAAGTGGGCGTTGCTTATGGTTCTGATCTCGATAAGGTCAAAGAGATCTTAATGAAAGCCGCTAAAGATAATGTCAGAGTGATGACAGAGCCAGAACCTGTGGTGCTATTTACTGAATTTGGGGCAAGTACCCTAAATCATGATTTGCGTTTTTATGTCAGAACATTAGGTGATAGAAGTATTGCAATAGATGAGGTTAACCGTGCTATTGATAAGCTATGTAATGAAAATAATATCAATATCGCGTTTAACCAACTTGATGTCTATTTACATAATAAACAAGGTGATGAAATACAAGAAATAAAACGACCTCTGGATGGCTCAACACCTGAAGCCAATACGCCTTTCGCTTAATTAAAGAGATGAATGGGGAGATTGTGTCGCCAATTTTTTTTCATAATCTTGGCGTACAATCTCAAGCGCTTCCAGTGCTGTTTTAGGATCAATATGGTGGCTTTCAAGTAAATAGATAAGATCGACTGCCAATTGAACAGACTCAGGTGCTTCTTTTAAACTCATTGTCACTTCCCTTAAAATTTATCTTCTTGTTTTTCAATGCTCTTTTCGATAGAAAACAGGGCGTTTTTGCAGCGTGCAAGGCGATTTTCAAGCGCAGCAATCTCTTTTTGTAACTCTTGTTGTTTTATAAAGTTTTGTGCTTGTGTTAATGAAAGTTCTCTATCTTGGATCATGGATTGTAATCGACGTTCATAATCCTGATGTTGGGCAAGCTTTTGGTATAAATCGACACTTTTTTTTCGTTGAGTAAGCTGGTTCTCTTGCTTTCTTAGTGTTTGTGTCGATAATTCACGAGTTAATGCTTCAATTTGTTGTAGGATTTGTGTGGCCAGAAATTTAACCTGCTGGCTTCGTTGTGCCTCAACACAAGCGATTAACTGGGTAAAATTATCGCGGATCTGTTGCATATAGCCACCAAGGGAATCACTTCGGCGGTGGAATAGTGCTGTGTCGAAGCAAGGTGCTGCAATTTTTTTGTTTGCAATAGGCGCCACTGTTTCGGCAAGATTGTCTATCTGTTTTTTAAACAAGCTTAAAGGATCGGGTTTATTCATCTGGTTCTTGTCCCTGTTTTGATAAAAACATGAATTGACTTAAAGCAACAAAAAAGAGTTGTTAATTGGCTTTCTGTTGCATTTTAACGGCATATTGCATAGATTCTATCGTTTCGTTTTTTATTATGGCACTGATTATGACTGCTAACGCGCAACAACTGCAATTTATTAAAGACAGTATTGAAACCATTCCTGATTATCCAAAAGAAGGGATATTATTCCGTGATATCACTACGTTATTGGATAATCCTGCTGCATATCAGGCAACCATTGATTTATTGGTAGAACACTATCAAGGTCAGGGTATCACTAAAGTTGTGGGTACCGAAGCGCGTGGCTTCTTATTTGGTGCTCCTGTTGCCTTACGCCTAGGTGTTGGTTTTGTTCCTGTTCGTAAAAAAGGTAAATTGCCTCGCGAAACGCTCAGTGAAACTTATGATCTGGAATACGGCACAGATACTTTAGAGATCCACAAAGATAGCATTACGGATCAAGACAAAGTATTAATGGTTGATGATTTATTGGCAACGGGTGGCACTATTGAAGCAACAGCTCGTCTTATCCGCCGTTTAGGTGGCACTGTGACAGAAGCTGCTTTCATTATCTGCTTACCAGATTTAGGCGGTATCGAACGCTTAGAAAAACAAGGTGTTCACAGCTTTACACTGGTTGATTTTCCAGGACATTAATATCTTCACTGTTTAGGGAAGGGCTAATGAGCTCTTATCATAAACATAAGTAAGAGTGCGGGTGTTTATATATCGTTTATAAATTTTTTTATTTTTATAAATGTATATTGCCCGCACAATTGTTATCTCTTAATTTATCTTAAATTTCTACTACTTCTTTCATCAATATCTCATTTGTTTCTTACAAATCTCGCTCAATAGGTCGTCCCTGTGTTAGCATAGAGATAAATCTTGTTCAAATTTAGCGGAATCAATGAGCTATCAGGTACTTGCCCGTAAGTGGCGCCCACAAACTTTTAACGATGTTGTTGGTCAACGTCATGTGTTGACGGCTTTAGCTAATGGTCTTGATCATCAGCGACTTCATCACGCCTATCTTTTTTCTGGCACAAGAGGTGTCGGAAAAACTACTATTGCCCGATTATTTGCCAAAGGGCTTAATTGTGAAACTGGCATTACGAGTAAACCTTGTGGTCAATGTGCAAATTGCCTTGAAATAGAACAAGGGCGTTTTGTCGATTTAATTGAAATCGATGCCGCATCTCGTACTAAGGTAGAAGATACCCGTGAACTGCTTGATAATGTGCAATATGCACCAGCTCGTGGACGTTTTAAGGTCTACCTAATCGACGAAGTTCACATGCTTTCTCGCCACAGTTTTAATGCGCTATTAAAAACATTAGAAGAACCGCCTGAGCACGTTAAATTCTTATTAGCGACGACCGATCCACAAAAATTACCTGTGACGATTTTATCGCGTTGCTTGCAATTTCATCTGCGTGCATTAGATATTGACCAGATTGCGACACAACTCGAAAAAGTACTTTCAGCCGAGCATATTGAAAATGATGTAAGAGCGCGTCAACTTATTGCACGTGCTGCTGATGGCAGTATGCGAGATGCGTTAAGCTTAACAGACCAGGCTATTGCAAGTGGTGAAG
The DNA here is from genome assembly GCF_011046025.1 of Proteus sp. ZN5. GTDB lineage: Bacteria > Pseudomonadota > Gammaproteobacteria > Enterobacterales > Enterobacteriaceae > Proteus. Next base: position 3,890,412 of record NZ_CP047639.1, on the reverse strand, counting down.
GTGTTGTCAGTGCAGAAGTGGTTAGCCAAATGCTTGGCACTATTGATGATGCTCAGCCTTTAGCATTGATTGAAGCGCTGGTAAAAGCTGATGGTCAACAGGTTATGTCGCTGGTTAATGAAGTTGCTTCAAGAGGTACTGACTGGGAAAATTTCTTGGTTGAAACACTCTCATTGCTACATCAAATTGCAATGTTGCAATTATTGCCTAGTGAAGAAAATCCTCAAGAGCAATTTACTCAAGAACGCTTACGTTTATTGGCTAAATCTGTTTCTCCACAAGATTTACAACTCTATTATCAAACCTTATTAGTAGGGCGAAAAGAGCTGACTTATGCGCCAGATAGACGCATGGGCGTTGAAATGACGCTGCTACGTGCGCTTGCTTTTCATCCTAAAACAGTCATTGATGAAATACCTTCCGCGCCATTAGCACAAACTTTACCGTCAGCATCATTGCCGGCGAATAGAATGACTGAGCATTATGCACCACAAGTGGCACAAACGCATTCGTCTCAAATGGCTCACCAACCTTCTTCACCAATGGAAAATAGTGCTTCATTAGGCAATAGCCCCGCAGCACAACTTTTAAGAGCAAGGCAAGCAATTAAGGGGACGGAACAACAAACCCCGCCAAAAAAGTCTGAACCGGCGACGCCTAATCGGGCTAAGCCGGCTGCTAGTGCATTAGAGCGGCTAGCAGCCGTGAGTGAAAAACGCCAGCAAGTTGCTAAGCGCCAGACTAATGCGCCTGAAAAGAAGAAAAAAGAAGAGTACCAGTGGCGTCCACAAAATCCTGAATTAATGTCAACGCAAGAGGTTGTTTCTTCACCAAAAGAGATCAAAGAAGTTCTCGAATATGAAAAAACACCTGAATTAGCAGCAAAAATTGCTAAAGAGTCGCAAGAAAGAGATGATTGGGCCGCTGAAATTGACAAAATGCCACTGCCAAAATTAGTACAACAACTGGCATTAAATGCGTATAAAGAGACAGTAAACGAAGAAAACGTTATTTTACATTTACGAACTAAACAGAAACATTTAAATTCAGCAAATGCGTTACGCACGCTTACTAATGCGTTAAGTGAATTGCATGGAAAAGCAATTTCACTCACAATTATAGAAGATGATGATCCAGCGGTAAAAACACCGTTGGAGTGGCGACAAGCCATTTATGATGAAAAATTGGCGTTATCGCGTCAATCGATTATTACGGATAAAACGATTCAAACATTACAGCAATATTTTGATGCTGAACTGGATGAAGAGAGTATCCGACCTGTTTAATCGCAACATGTTGTATGACTTCATACTGTGTGGCTTTTACAAAGAGAGACAATTATGTTCGGAAAAGGTGGTTTGGGTAATCTGATGAAGCAAGCCCAACAAATGCAAGAAAAAATGCAACAAATGCAAGAAGAGATTGCAAACTTAGAAGTGACCGGTGAATCTGGCGCTGGCTTAGTTAAGATCACTATCAATGGTGCTCATAATTGCCGTCGCGTTGAAATCGATCCTAGCCTGCTAGAAGATGACAAAGAGATGCTGGAAGATCTGATTGCTGCTGCCTTTAATGATGCTGCGCGTCGTATTGATGAAACGCAAAAAGAGAGAATGGCCTCTGTTTCTAACGGTATGCAATTGCCACCAGGCTTTAAGATGCCATTCTAATGCAAACCAGCCCACTTCTTGAATCATTAATGGAAGCGTTGCGTTGTTTACCCGGTGTCGGGCCTAAATCAGCGCAACGAATGGCTTTCCAACTGCTTCAACGTGATAGAAGCGGTGGAATGCGACTTGCACAAGCACTCACGCGTGCAATGTCTGAAATTGGTCATTGTTGTGATTGCCGAACCTTTACTGAAGAAGAGCGTTGCACCATCTGTGCCAATGTTCGCCGTCAGCAAAATGGGCAAATTTGTGTTGTCGAAAGTCCTGCGGATATTCATGCTATCGAGCAGACAGGGCAGTTTGCGGGTCGATACTTTGTTTTAATGGGGCATTTATCCCCTTTAGATGGTATTGGGCCTATGGATATTGGTTTAGATAGACTTGAAGAACGTTTAAGCCAAGAGACTATTTCAGAAGTGATCTTGGCTACAAATCCGACCGTTGAAGGTGAAGCTACAGCCAATTACATTGCTGAAATTTGTGCTCAGTATGATATTGCTGCTAGCCGAATTGCTCATGGAGTTCCCGTGGGCGGTGAGCTTGAAATGGTCGATGGTACAACGCTTTCGCACTCTATCGCTGGACGCCAAAAAATCCACTATTAACATCATAAATAGTTTATTAAAAAGCACCTTTTTACTTTATGTAATGAGGTGTTTTTTTTCATCTGAAGTCTCGAAAAATGTCGCACTTTTAGCTAAAAATTAGCTTATTACACTTTAGGTCGGGCTTTTTCTAAGAAATATCTTTATCTTCACTTTATCGCTTTTTTCTTTCTGATGAATTTTGCGTCTTTATGTTACATTAATCATTATCATGAAAAATAATAACTGAATGATGGAGCATCTTATGATCCCTGACGTAGCCTTGGTTGATAATAGCGAACAAAGAACCCCACTGATCTTAGTACTGGATAGCTCTGGGAGTATGTATGGGCAGCCTATTCAACAACTCAATGAAGGCCTTAAGCTACTAGAACAAGAACTAAAAAATGATGTTATTGCGGCAAAACGTGTGCGTATTTTAGTGATTGAATATGGCGGGTATGACCAATGTACAGTTCATGGTGATTGGAAAGATGCAATGGACTTTGCGGCACCTGTTTTAGAAGCAAATGGTACAACGCCTATGGGGCAAGCCATTACGCTAGCGCTTGAAGAGATTGAAGCTGAAAAACAGCGCTTTAAACAAGCCGGTGTTGCTTATACTCGTCCTTGGCTGTTTTTAATGTCTGATGGTGTCCCGACAGACCAATGGGAGCAGGCTGCACAGCTTTGCCGCCAAGCCGAAGAAAGTCAAAAAACAGCGGTATTTCCTATTATGGTTGATGGTGCATCAGCAGAAGTGATGGGAAGTTTTAGCCGTAATGGTGTTAACGGTGTAAAAATGCTCAAGGGATTACAATTTAAAGAATTGTTCTTATGGCTAAGTGCCAGTATGCAGGTGGTTTCTCAATCTACGCCGGGTGGCACAGCACAATTACCTTCAACTGATTCTTGGGCGAGTGTACCTGTTTGATGAATGATTGGTTAGCTTATGGTGCATCAGTGACAGGCATAGCCCATCAAGAACGTCAAATTCCCTGTCAGGATGCTTATTTTATTCGTCGCAAAGGTGAATATCTTATTGCTGCGGTTTGTGATGGCGCGGGCTCTTCTCGCTATAGTGAACAAGGTGCTCAGCTTGTTGCTCGGTTATTTACGCTACGAATTACAGAGTGGCCGAATATTGATTTGTTAACTGAAAAACAGATAACACAAGGGGCTAAGCAACTTATTGAAGATATTCGCCTCCAGCTCGCTGAATATGCAGAAATAAAACAGTGTGCGCTTAATGAATATGCATCAACACTGGTTGCATGTTGGGTTGGTGATGATAGTGGTTATTTGTTCCATTTGGGTGATGGTATTGCTGTGGTGGAATACTGCGATGGTACAAGTTATGTATCACAGCCTGAAAATGGAGAATATGCCAATCAAACTTGGTTTGTGACATCAGAAAATTGGGAAGCGCATTTACGTGTTATTCCCCTAAATAAACCAGTAAAACAAGTTATTCTGATGTCTGATGGTGTACAGCCTTTTGCCATGAATAAAGCGTGTGATGCCCTTTATGAACCGTTTATCACTCCCGTGATCCGTTATTTAAAAACAGTATCAGAAGATAGCGGAAGTGAGGCATTAGCAGGGACTTTAGCTGATCCTCGAACACATTCGATCACAGGCGATGATAAAACCTTAGTTATTTGCATCAGGGATGAAGAGTTGTGGTAAAAGCGAGAAAGAAAGGGATAGCTCAACCAGTATCTACACAATTACAAGATGAAAACGGCAAGATTTATCAAATAGGTAATTTGATAAAAAGCGGTGGTGCAGGTAGCGTTAGTCATATTAAGAACGCGCCTTTCCAAGTTTCGAAAATTTATCATGACAAAATTGATAAAGCTTATTATCTGAAAAAGATCACGGCGATGCAGAAGTTAGAACCTGCATTAAAGTCGGTCTCTGTTAACGATACACCGATTATCCAACTCGCATGGCCTCAAGCTCGTTTATACAATAGCCAAAAGCAATTTGTTGGCTTTGTGATGCCTGAGCTTGATGTCAAAAATACAATTGAGTTGGAATATATCCTTCAAGAACGCCAAGCCAAAGCCTATGGTCTACCCACAGGAATGGGGGCGAAAGTTAGCCTTGCTTATAATCTTTGTTCATTGATTGATGCTTTACACCAACAAGGGCACCGCATTATTGATATGAAACCGTTGAACTTACGGTTTTATAAATCAAGTTTGTATATGTCTCTTCTAGATTGTGACGGATTTAGTATTCAAGGTGAGAATACACGTTATCCCGCAGGGCAATTTACCGTCGAATATTTAGCGCCAGAATTTCAAGCCAAGCAAACTATTCCTGAAGCAGAGGAAGAGTGGCAAGACCGATTTGCCTTAGCGGTAATTATTTTCCAATTACTTAATTTTGGTATTCATCCTTTTAGTGGTCGCCCTAAAAATGACACGGTGCCTACAGATATTCCAAGGCGTATTGCTGGGCGTTTTTATGGTTATGGCGTAAAAGCACATAATTTAATTACGCCCAGTGTGGCGAGTGGACATAAACAATTACCTGACAGATTAAGAACGCTTTTTGATAAAGCGTTTTCTGGTGCACCTTCATTAAGACCAAGTGCTAAAACATGGGCGACAGCGCTTTATGAATATGCACAACCTGAAAAACAGCAAATGGTGGCTTGTCAGAAAGATAAAAACCACCAGCATTTTGCAGGTAAAGCCTGTGCAGCATGTGCAAGGCAAGCTCAATTACAGCAAGTTGCAGCGACTCAAAAACAAAATGAAACGCAACGAGAGCAGGTAGGCCAAACCAGAGTACAAAATGCTACTGTTAGACAAGCGACAAGACGCACAGCTCCGCCTAAACCGAGACAACCTCCTGCGATTTTTATTGCTATAAAACAAGCAATAAGCAAAGTCCCTAAGGTTATCTTACATACCGCAATTGCCATGTTGGTTCCTGTGATATTTGGATTATTGCTGATGAATTTTATTCCGCAGGGTATAAGTAGTGGGTTAGGCTCCAATTGGGTCTCGGATTTAATCAAAGCGGATTATATTGAACAAATACTAATAACAATGTTGAGTGTGATGTTTTTAATGGTTTCAGCCATTATCTTGTTAGTTATTTTTGTTTTCCCTTCAATGCATATTTTGAAAAGAAAGCCATAGTTTAGGGAAAATAATATGAAAAAAAGAATAAAGCTGATCCTCATTATTATTGGCGTTATAACGTTACTGTTCCCTTTTTGGTTGCCAGCCTTCTTAGTTTCAACCTTTAGCTTGATTGATGGTTTTAATAGTAAAATTCTCCCCGCATCAGTTCGTTTTGATGAGCGTAATTTCTTACTGGGATTATGGCTAGGCTCTCTCATTATGACGATTGTTATGTTATTGCAATCGTGGAGAGCTAAAAATATTTACTATTTATTTGGCGGAGGGCTAGTGCTTTTAATGGCACTAGGTGTGTCATTTTCGGTGATCCCAAAGAATGAATTAGAAGATCGTCGTCGTTTTGTTTTACAAAATATCGAACAATCTGAATGGCAAAATTTTCATTATTTTGTTGTTAATAGTGAAGATGAGATCCGTAATATTATTCGGTCTAATCAACCTAAAGCGTTGGCATCTATTAGTGCTATTGAAAAAGCGCGAATTGCTTTACCAGGATTGGATTATTTTAGTGATGATGTGGCAGTAGCGACAAAAGCGAAAGAAGCTTATTTAGTTCATACCAAGGGAACATCAGAATATGCGGAAGCGGCAAAAATACTCAATTTTTATGGCGACTGGCTATTAAATCAACCTGAGATTATGGTTGCTCAGGCATTAGCTTCCCTTTCAAATAGTAATGATGCTCAATTAACGCAATCAGGTATTAATGTTATTGCTGTTGCCCCCTTATCACCTGAGGCATGGCAAGTTTTAGCATTGACTTATATTGCTCATCGTTCTCCCGATGCTCAGATTGAAAAAGCGATGTTAGCTTTAATGGTAGCTGATACGTTGAAACAGGCTAAGCAAGGGCATAATGATATTTCAGCACAACAATTATTGAAAAAAGCAATTTCAGAGCTTACTGAAAATCAACGGCAGATTTATCAAATATTGCAAGCGCGTGTTATCGAAGATCGTTTTTATCGACAAAACAGTACACCACCAGAAGAAGTCACTAAGCTTGCTAATCAGCGATTACCAGTGAGTAATGCAATTAATAATGATTTAACCACTTATCTTGAAATGCAATCAATGATGGGAAAAGAGTATCCTGGAGAAGTGATTGTTGAATCACCTCATGAAGTGAAAAACTTAACTGAGATCCGTTATCCAACCATCAGAAGATATATCCCCCGCGCAGAGGTTATTTTATCCGTTGATGTTGATCCTCAAGGGCGTATTTCAGGGCTTTGGGTGCAAAACAGTAGTGGTGTTGATGCTTTCGATGATCAAGCTGTGAGTGCTGCTCGTCATTGGCGTTTTATGCCAAATAAAGACGGATATCGCCAACGTGTAACAGTGCGTTTTGAAAGCACTCGCCTTGGTTGGAAAGAGTATTCTGTTAAGCTGCAATCAACATTGATAAAACTGGTTAAAGCTTACGCAAGACAAGAAGCTAAAGGGATAACACTTACCGAAAATGTTTATTCAGAATTGAAAAAACAAGCGCCAGAATTAAACGATGAAAGAGAAGTAACTCGCTCTAGCTATGATCCTTATGCTTCTTATTACCCTAGACTATCGCAAAAACAGCAAGAAAAGCGTGCAACGTTACAAGCAATCTTAAAAGAATTGCAGACATTGCCTAATGGCGCGAATAATCATGAAAATTGGGATAACAGTATTCGCTTTTTAAATGAAAAACTCGTTATGAATCAAGATAATGATGATGTTGTTAGAATGGTTGCGCGTTTTGAGTTGCAGTATTACAACGTGGGAACTAACAACTTAACCAGATCACCTAATATTTATCCGCAAGATAAAGAATATTGGCAAACTTTATTATTGAAAGCGCGTACTCATTTTGAACAAGCTATTGCATTAGATCCTGAGCGTGAAGATGTCTGGTTAGGTTGGGGAATAACATGGCTTGATGAAGATCCAGAAATTGCCGCAGGTGCATTTGCGAAAGCCGCACAGCAAAAATCGAAAGAGAGTATTAGTTCTTTAATGCAAATGCTAGAAATGAGAATGGTGATAAATACACTTGAGGGTGCTCGTTTAGAGCGCTATCAAACCTTACGAGCAAGAATGGATATGCGTTATTTACCTGAAGGTGTTGAAGTTAAGCCTTCTGATGATTATCTCAGTGATGACTTAACACAAATTCAGTTAGCTCAACGTGCAATACCGGCATCAGATCCGAATAGCAAAGTTGTTCGTTCATTTTTGAATACCGATAAAATTGAGCAATCAAATCGGACATTTAGTGTTGATTTCTCATCAGCGAATATCAAAGGTAGTAATCAGCCACTACCAAAAGTGAATGCGCCTGACTCCGCACCTAAAACAGGAGATATGATCTTACAACTTGATGTTGATCCTCAAGGTGTTCCTACTGTGGTGTTATTGAAATCTAGTAGTGGAGATATGAGCATAGACGATGCTGTTATTGATGCTGCATATCAATGGCGTTTTAATGGTTCACCTACTCGAAAAGGTAATGTACTTTTGATATCAGTTCAATTTAGCCAATAATTACCATTTAATTAAATAATGTTATAAAAAACCTCCTTTTTTGTTAGAAAAAAGGAGGTTTTCTTCTATTTGGAGATTTTCTAACTTATTGAAAGTCATAAAATTGTTATCTAGATCACAAAAAAATCACCATTTAAAAATAACAGAACCACTTAACTGAGAAAACAGACCGCTTAATTCGTTATACAACCGCTAAGAGATTTAGTCACACCATTCCCGTGTAAGAATTCTTATTATGTAGGTGCGGGCAGTTATCTCTCAGATTCGCTCAAATTATTCTCAGCTGTCCCGCATTACTCTTTGGCTGTTCGGTCTTGCCTGAAAAAAAGGTGTCTCATGAACAAAAATGCATTTTTAAAGCACGTACCTTGGGTGATCCTCGGGATTATCGGTGCTTTTTGTCTTTCAGTGGTTGCACTTCGCCGTGGTGAACACGTCAGTGCGTTATGGATAGTTGTTGCTTCTGTTGCCGTTTATTTAGTTGCTTATCGTTATTACAGTCTTTACATCGCTCAAAAAGTGATGAAATTGGATCCAACTAGAGCAACACCTTCTGTTGTCAATAATGACGGTTTAAACTATGTTCCGACTAACCGTTATGTTTTATTTGGTCACCACTTTGCGGCTATCGCGGGTGCGGGTCCTCTTGTGGGGCCAGTACTTGCTGCGCAGATGGGGTATTTGCCGGGTACACTTTGGCTATTAGCTGGGGTTGTGCTTGCTGGTGCAGTACAAGACTTTATGGTGTTATTTATTTCAACACGCCGTAATGGTAACTCACTTGGTGAGATGATAAAGAAAGAGATGGGGCCTATTCCGGGTACTATCGCTTTATTCGGCTGTTTCCTTATCATGATCATCATTCTTGCAGTGCTTGCACTTATCGTTGTTAAAGCATTAGCAGAAAGCCCATGGGGTGTGTTCACTGTTTGTTCAACAGTACCAATTGCCCTGTTTATGGGGATCTACATGCGCTATATCCGCCCTGGCCGTGTCGGTGAAGTCTCTGTTATCGGTATTGTATTACTGATTGCTGCGATTTGGTTTGGTGGTGTTATTGCTAGCGATCCGTACTGGGGGCCTGCGTTAACCTTTAAAGATACGACAATTACATTTGGTCTTATTGGTTATGCTTTCATTTCCGCATTACTGCCTGTTTGGTTGATCCTTGCACCTCGTGACTATTTAGCCACTTTCTTAAAAATTGGGGTTATTGTCGGTTTAGCGGTTGGTATTGTTATTCTGAACCCTGAACTGAAAATGCCAGCGATGACTCAATATATCGATGGTACAGGTCCATTATGGAAAGGGGCTTTATTCCCATTCTTATTCATTACTATTGCTTGTGGTGCTGTATCTGGTTTCCACGCACTGATTGCTTCGGGTACAACACCTAAACTTATTGCCAATGAGATGGACGCACGTTTCATCGGCTATGGTGCAATGTTAATGGAATCATTCGTTGCAATCATGGCGTTAGTTGCGGCTTCTATTATTGAACCAGGCCTCTATTTTGCAATGAATACTCCACCAGCAGGTTTAGGTATTACTATGCCAAACCTTCATGAGTTAGGTGGTGAGAATACAGCAGTTATAATGGAACAGCTAAAAGATGTTACCGTACATGCTGCTGCAACGGTTAGTTCATGGGGCTTTGTTATTTCGCCTGATGAAATCTTACAAACAGCAAAAGATATTGGTGAGCCTTCTGTATTAAACCGTGCTGGTGGTGCACCTACCTTAGCTGTTGGTATTGCGATGGTATTCCATAAAATCATTCCTGCTGCGGATATGGGCTTTTGGTATCACTTTGGTATCTTGTTCGAAGCGCTCTTTATTTTAACGGCGTTAGATGCAGGTACACGTTCTGGTCGTTTTATGTTCCAAGACTTGTTAGGTAACTTTATCCCTTATCTGAAGAAAACAGACTCGTTCATTCCAGGTGTGATTGGTACAGCGGGTTGTGTAGGTTTATGGGGATATTTATTATACCAAGGTGTAGTTGACCCATTAGGCGGTGTTAAGAGCTTATGGCCACTGTTTGGGATCTCGAACCAAATGTTAGCAGCGGTTGCTCTGGTGTTAGGTACTGTTATCTTAATTAAGATGAAACGTACTAAGTATATCTGGGTAACGGTTATTCCAGCAGCATGGTTATTAATTTGTACAACATGGGCATTAGGTCTGAAATTACTGAGTGATGACCCACAAATGGAAGGTTTCTTCTATCTAGCAAATGAATACAAAGCGAAGATTTTAGCGGGTGGTGCTGACTTAACAGCAGCAGAAATTACCAATATGAATCATATTGTAATTAATAACTACACTAATGCGGGCTTAAGTATTCTATTCTTAGTGGTTGTTTACAGCATCATTTTCTACGGTTTCCGTACCGCAATGAAAGCACGTAAAAACCCAGAAGCAACTGCACAAGAAACACCTTATGTGCCTATGCCAAAAGATGTAAAAGTGTCCTCAGGTCACTAACTTCAGGTTGATAGGTTAAATCCCCGTACTGGTTTGCCAGTACGGGGCTTAGGAGAAACTTATGTTTGGTAATTTAGGACAAGCTGGAAAATATCTAGGACAAGCAGCACGTATGCTAATAGGTATTCCTGATTACGATAATTATGTGCAACACATGAAAGATAACCATCCAGATAAGCCAGTTATGACCTATAACGAGTTTTTCCGTGAACGTCAGGAAGCCCGTTATGGCGGTGGTGATGGTAAAGGCGGTTTTCGCTGTTGCTAATGATCTGTAAAGGAGATAAATGATGGAACCTATTGCAGTGACAATACTGACTGGCTTTTTAGGATCAGGAAAAACAACACTTTTACGTCATATGCTTAATGAAGAGCATGGCTATAAAATTGCTGTTATTGAAAATGAATTTGGTGAAGTACCGATTGATGATGAAATCATTGGTGATAGAGCCACTCAAATTAAAACACTGACCAATGGTTGTATTTGTTGTAGCAAATCGAATGAATTAGAAGACACGCTATTAGACTTATGTGACAGCCTTGATCGCGGTGAAATCGAGTTTGATAGATTAGTTATCGAATGTACAGGCATGGCTGATCCTGGCCCTATTAGCCAAACATTCTTTTCTCATGAAATTATCTGTCAGCGCTACTTATTAGATGGCATTATCACGCTTGTTGATAATGTTCACGCTCAGCAACAACTGGATCAATTTACGATTGCACAATCACAAATTGGTTATGCAGATCGCATCTTATTAACCAAAACAGATGTTGCGCCAGCCTCTCCTGAACTAATGGCACGACTAAGACGTATTAATGCCAGAGCACCTGTGCATACCGTTATTCATGGACAAATTGATTTAGGATTACTGTTTAACGTAAAAGGTTTTATGTTGAACGATAATCTCGAGGTAAAACAGCCTTTATTTCGTTATCAGGCTGATAAGCAAGATGACATCAATTCGATTGTACTAAAATTTGATTATCCCGTTGAGTTGCAAGAAGTTTCAGACGTAATGGAAAAATTACTATTAAGCTTCGCTGATAATCTTTTGCGCTATAAAGGGATATTAAATATTAAAGACCAACCTAATCGTTTGTTATTCCAAGGCGTACAACGCCTTTATAGTGCAGATTGGGATAGACCGTGGCATGAAGATGAAACTCGTCAAAGCACATTGGTTTTTATTGGTATTCAATTACCAGAACAAGAGATAAGAGCCAGTTTTGATGCATTGATGTCTAGCACAGAAGAAAAAGCTTATTGACCTAATACCCTGTAGTGAGTGTTAGAAAGTAGTAAGAAGTAGAGCTGTAACCGTAGTAATTGCACCATAGTAGTTGTAAATAGCAGTAACGAATATTGATAAGCTCCTGACTTGAGGAGGATCCTGTTCCTAGGATCTTATGTTTCACCCCATAATAACCAACATTATGGGGTGCTTTTTTTAAACGTTCAAATTAGCCATTAGCAACAGCTTTATATTCCATGATCTCAATAATTTGGACATCAGTATGTTGCATTGCACGGCTTGCTAATGCACACAGATTTTCAATTGTAGAGTCAACATCATGAGCGACAATACCGTCATTACCTGTCACATAAGTGTTATCTAGCGCCATTAATACAGCTTTATAAGCTGCACTCGCCCCAGTTGAAACTTTCATCGCACAGCTATTAGAAGCACCATCACAAATCACACCGCTGATATCACCAATCATGCTACTAATTGCCATAGCCATAGATTCATAACGTTCATCCATTAGCCATGCAATTGCACCTGCAGCACCCATTGATGCTGTTGTTGCCGCGCATAATGCAGATAGCGCAGGAAATTTATGGTGAATATAGATAGCCAGTAAATGGGAAAGCATTAATGCTCTTGCCATTTTTTCTTCGCCAACTTGCAAATATTCAGCAACCACTACGACTGGCATCGTTGCGGCAATGCCTTGGTTACCAGAGCCAGAATTACTCATCGCCGGTAAAACGGCACCACCCATACGTGCATCAGATGCAGCAGAAGTACGGATCATGATTTCTGATAATAAATCTTTTGCTAATAAACCACGCTGTTGTTGGCGTTGTAAAGTTTGCCCAATATGTAAACCATAAGTATTGTTCAAACCTTCTTTTGATAACGCATCATTTAAGTGTGCTGACTCAAGGATAAAAGAAATTTCTTCTATTGGAGTTTGGGTAACAAACTGGTAAATTTCTTGGGTATTAGTTTGAGTTAACGTTTCTTTAATTTCACAAGGTGATGCAGACTGTTCTGTGCCATCACAAGTGTTATCAAGAACAACATGGCCGTTATGAATAATTTTAACGATGTTCGTGTGGTTACCAGCAATAATCACTGTTGCGCTATTTTCACCATCTTCAACAGTCACTTCACTATAAAGAACTTCTTGGCACGCTTTTTTAATTGAAACGTTTACAATGCCAGCAGCTAATAGCGCTTTACTTTGCTCAACATGATCAGGAGTCGCATTCTTTAATACTTCAAGGCCAGCTTTACAATCACCACCAACGGCACCTAGGCTTGCAGCGATGGATAATCCCACCATGCCCGTACCCGGTACAGTTACACCCATACCGTTTTTCATTAAATTGGGAGAAACTTCTGCACTAATGCGGGTAATAGCGTGTTGTAAGTAACTTGCTGCTGTTGCAGCCGCTAATGCAAGCGAGATAGGTTCTGTACAACCTAAAGCGGGTTTAACTTGTTGCTTAACTGCCGCTATCAATATTTTCCAACGAGAAGATAATTGTTCTTTCATTGCATGCATCCAATAAACAGTATGAGAATTCAAAGGGTTATTCTATTTTTAATATCATCATCATACTGAATTTATTGGAGAAAGTTTTTTCTGAATTTACTAACATTGTTCAAATTTTGAGAAAATATTACCCTTTATAGCTTCTGTATTGGGAATTTTTTCCACATGAAATAAAAGCAAACGTTTTGACTCTTTAATGTAATTTATGAGTATTAAAGAAGGGAGGCTTTGTATCTAATGTATAAATTAAGAAGGATAAAAATGAAGGTAAATAAGATAATTTAAAAAATAACGATGAGATTAAATAAAAAGGCAATAGAACGAATACACAATTCTATTGCTAGTATAATCATCATACTTAATGTGGGCTAACTCAGAATCGTTAAAATAAAAATAATGAATGAATATTTTCAATATCAAATTTTTATTTTAATAAAGCAGATAATAGGCTCATTGTTTTTCAGTGTATAAGAATAATGCTTTATTATTTTGTTAATATTTTCATAATGATAGCTTTGATGTTGTTTTTTAAATAAGTAATTAAATATATGTTTAGAAAAATAGATAATTAGTTTTTATTTATAAAAATAACAATAAAATATCTTTGACTATTTTTAATATGTTTATTATTTGAAAATAACCTGAAGCAAAAAATATTGCTTCAGGTATATTTATCAATAATAGAAGATAGCAATAATAGCACTGTGGAATACAAAACCTACCATAAGCGGTATTGCAGTCCTTTTTACAACATCAAATGGTTGTAATTTCGCGCCACTAGATACTGCAATAATAACCCCTGCTACTGGAGACATACCTCGTCCCATATGTGATGCTTGTTGCATTGGTAAAATCATCGCAATTGGGTTTACACCCATGCTATGGGCAATTTGTGGAATAAGTTCAACGAATGCAAGGAAAGGCGCATTACCTGAACCCATAATAATCGCTGCTGCTAATGTTACGATAGCGAAGACCAATGCCATTGCAAATGGTGGTAAGCCAACAGATTCCGCCATCACGATCAGGCTATCAATTGCACCACTGACTTTAATACCATGAGCAAAAACACCCGCTGCGACTAATAATCCCACAACGTTACTAAATGCAGAACCCATACCTTTTAAGAAATGCTGGAAGCCTGCACACACTGATTTAAAATCACGTAAGCGTAATGTTTCAATCAGCATACAAATTGCCATTGAAATTAATACAATCGTGACTACATCAAGGTGAATACCTTCAACAAAGAGGCTTGATGAACCGACTGCCATTATGATTGGTAACATTGGCAGTAAGGCATAAAAGCCGGGTACGTTTTTATCACTCTTTGCTTCTTCAGACACTTTACCTAACTGAGGTACAAATCCGGCTTTGCGGTCACAATGGCGCTGCCAGAAGATATGTGTAATACCAACAGCTAATACGGTTGCAATCGCCGCAGGGCCTTGGTAATAAAGCACATATTCAACAACCCCTAAATCAACTGCTTTTGCACCACGAATGGCATCAATGGCAGTTGGGGTGTAAGCAACACCCAATGAAGTTGCAATCACACCCGCAGCAGATGCTGGAGATAAACCAAGTCCTATCATAATCGGGAACATGGTACCCATTAATAGAACGGCCAATCCAGTTGCTGAAGGAATAGCAAGTTGCAAAATACTAGCGAGTAAAAAAGAGAAAAATAGCAACACATAAGGTGAGCGCATATTTTTCAATGGGCGAGTTGCAACACGTACAACGGCCTCATTGGCGCCAATATGATCCATATAATGCGCAAATCCCATCAGTGCCATGATCATTAAACCAAGATCAGCCGCACGACTACTAAAGAGATCACGCATTACTTCAAAAGGATCTAACCAGCCAATACCTGTTGTTTTGACATTTTTAGGAAGAATATCTCCCCAACCAAACATCATTGTTAGCGCCATTAAGGCTAAACCCGCCACTAACAAAACAGGCTCTGCTTTATATCCTTTCAAGATCATTCTAGCGACAATAACAACAACAATTAAGACCGCAAGAATTTGGATCATGCTTTAGCTCCCGGTGCAAAGCGCTCAGCCGTGATCTTAACGACAGATTTTAAGACATCGCTGGCAGCGTAAAGCGATTTAACTGGGAGATATTCATAAATAGAGTGAAAGTTATGAGCACCAGTAAAGATATTAGGGCAAGGTAGTCCATTTTGAGAGAGTGCTGCGCCATCATAACCACCGCGCATTGGAATTGGGCGAGGAGTAATGCCATTCGCTTCATAAGCAGCTACAGCAATATCGATAGGATAGCGATTATCGCCTTGTAGGCTATTAAATACGTTGGCATAACGGTCAGCAAGTTTACAAGCTACAGAGCCTTCACCCCATAAACCTTCACAATAATCGGAAAGTTGTTTTAAAAATGCCATGCGTTGTGCGTAACCTTTTTCGGTGAAATCACGCACATCCATTTTTAATACAGTACGGGCACTATTACCTGCTAATTGCTTGACCCAATAATAACCTTCACGACCTTCGGTATATTCCGGTGCTTCACCGCCCGGTAACATTGCAACGAACTTGTGCGCCATTAACAGTGAATTTTTTAATTTGCCTTTTGCTGACATTGGGTGAGCTGATGCGCCTGTAAAGGTGATCTCGACATCGCCAGCATTCCAGTTTTCATACACTAATTCACCAATACCACAGCAATCTAAAGTATAGGCAAAATCGGCACCAAATTCTTTAGTATCAAAGACTTTAGCACCACGTAAACCTTGTTCTTCATCGGGAACAAAACCGATTTTAACGGTACCGTGTTTAACTTCAGGGTGTTGTTTAAAGTATTGCAACATATCCATAATAGAAGCGATAGCAGCTTTGTCGTCAGCGCCTAATAAGCTAGTACCATCGGTTACGATAATATCGTCACCAATATAATTTTCTAATTCAGGAAATTCGCTTTGACGCAAAAAGATCTCAAGTTCTTTATTTAAGCAAAGATCGCCACCTTTATAAGGTAGAATTTGCGCTTTAGTATCATTCGTTTGTTCAGCACTGGTATCTAAATGACCAAAGAAAGCAACGGTTGGAACTTCATAGTCAAGGTTAGAAGGTAGTGTTGCGGTAACAATCGCAGTATCACGAATTTTGATATCTTCAACACCCAACGCTTTTAATTCTTCGACTAATTGTAGAGCAAGGACTCGCTGGCCTTCTGATGAAGGCATGATACCAGCTGCGCCATTTTCCCTATTTGTAGTGGTGTTAACTTTTGTATAAGAAATAAACCGTTCAACGAGATTCATGACAAGACTCCATTATATTTTTAATTGTATTCTCTGTATTAATACTTACTTATTTCATTTATTAGAAAAGACTAACACTTACTTGTATCATAAAAAAAACAATAGGGAATTATAGAAAAATTATTATTTTTACAATAATTTTTTAATGTTGATTATTATTTAATTTTTGGTTTTTTCTTTATTAAAAAAAATAGTGTTTTTTGTAGGTGAGGTTATTTTATTTAACTTATAACGCTATTTTTCTGTGATCTTAATCATGTAAAAAATATACTTCGCATAAAAGAAGTTAAAAAGTTAAAATTAATCATTATTTATTTTAATGTATTATTTTCTTTAATAATTATATTTTATTGACTTTTCGATGGATCTTTTTAGCAAATAATGATTAAAAAAACATAACTTATTGATAGAAGTTGATTATGATATGCAGTTTAATCCTCCTAAAACGATTAGGAGGATGTATGTATATAAATAATATAGTTAGAGTCACATTTTCAGCGATAAGGAACATTGAAAATAGAGGAAGTAAAATTAATAATATTTTAAATGGGGTGATATTAAGTTATTATAATACAATCATTAGTTTTATAAAACCAAACTCTAATATAAAAAATAATTTTATAGGACTAAAAAGTAGTATCTCTAATATTGAAAATAATCATAACAAGAGTGAAAGTACGACCATAAAGTTAGAGAATAAGGAAAAAGTAAGTAAAAGTGAGATTAATGAAGTTTTTGACAGGCCATTATCTGAAGCCAAAAGAAAAGCAAAAAGTGATGAAATAAAAAAAAGTGTAATTAATGATATTATCTCCGGCTTGGAGGAAATACCTACATTAGAGAAAGAAAAAATTACAGAGTTTAAGAAAAAATTAGAATTTTATTCTAAGTCAATTTTATTTTCTGGAGATGAAAACTCTTTAAAGAAAGCTAAAGATAATCTTTTAAATTCAATAGTAGATACCCTATTAAATTCAGATGATAATATAAAATCAAAATTTGGAAATGTTGAGAGTTATAAATATTTTTTAGAAAATAGCATTAATAATGCTATTGAGAATATTCTTTATAAAAATTAGTTTAATGTATTCATAAAATGAATCAATTATATAGATGGTGGATAAATGGTAGAAAAAAAGAGGAGAATTTATAGAATAGTGCTTATGTTAAACTAGTAGGATGAAAATAATGACTATCGAAAAAATAGATGGGGCATTACAAGGAAGTTCCTTAAATTTATCAAACCAATCATCAAGTTTTGATTTTAATTTTAAATCTAGCTCAATATTATTAATAGAAAATTCAGTAAATAAAATTTCTGATGTTAGATTTTTAAATGATAAGGATCTGATAAAAGATGAACCTATTTATATGGAAATGAGTAAGAATGTAGACAATATTACCAATTCTTATGAAGTGAATTATGATGATAATAGCGATAGTTATATCTTTGATAATAGTTTATCCATTAAGAATAAAAATTTTAATTTTTTTGTTGATTTAAGTATAAAAGAAACTGAATCAATATTTAATAACCTAAAAAATAAAAATTATGATGTTAATAAATTAAAAATCATCAATTCTTCTGTTGAAGGTTTTATGGTAGATTCTGTTGAAGAGAATATTTATGAAACGATGAATAATGATTGTTATTTAAGTGAGAAATTAGATTTAATTGATTCTTTATCTGAAATTGTTTCTAAAAATAAAAAAACAAAAGGAAGCTTTAAAGATAATTTAATTCGAAGTTTAAATGACGTTTCATTAAATGAATTGTTTTCTTTATGTGAAGAATATGAAGAACAATATGAGGTAGAAGAGTTTTTTTTAATTAGTCGATTTATTTTTCGATTTATAGAAGAATTTAATAAATTAAATAATAATAAAATAAAATTAAATGAAGATTTAAAAAGAGGGATAAATTCTGTTATCCTTTTAAAAAGTCTAAAATTTAAAGATAATAATATCATTTAATATGTTCCCCCGATAATAATATCGGGGGAAGTTTGATTATTATATATCCAAGCGCTTAGTTTGCCATCTGCGAGAGCGCCAACGCCATGCGTTAGTTAATCCACGTAACCACTCATCACAAAGGAAGCCAATCCAGATACCAATTAGGCCCATTTCCATCTTAATACCGAGGAAATAACCAACCGGAATAGCAACACCCCACATAAAGCAAATTGCTGTCATCAGCGGGAATTTAGCATCGCCTGCCGCACGTAAGGCATTTACCATTACTATATTAAAAGTACGGCCCGGTTCTAAAAAGACCGATAAAATAAATAGCGGGATCAATTGGTCAATAATACGTTGGTCTTCGGTAATGGAATACAGAATAGGATCACGCATAAACCAATAAACAATAACAACACCAATCGTAAATATCACACCTGTTTTTAAGCTTTTCCAGCCTCTATTGAAAGCATCATCAAAGCGTTTTGCTCCGACTAAGTGGCCTACTAATATTTCATTACCAATACTAATCGCAATCCCAAAGAGCATTAAAAATAATGACAGTTGGAAATAGAGAGTTTGTGCTGCAAGAGGGACTTCACCCATTAATCCAATAAAGGCAGATGCAGTCATATAATGTAATATCCAAACCAAGTTTTCTCCCGCGGCGGGTAAACCAATATGTAGGATCTTCCCTAACATATTTTTAGACCACACTACGAGTTGTTTGGCTTCGAATTTAATACGTAAACCGTAGAACAGTAATCCACACAGTAAAATAACGGCAATAATACGACCGACAACTGTAGACCAAGCAACGCCCACTAATCCGTATTGTGGTAAACCAAAGAAGCCGTAAAGTACAATCATATTACCAATCACGGTAACAATATTGGCTATCAATGTGACATACATGGCTGCTTTAGATTTGCCATAAACTCTCAGACAAGCTGCAAGAATAATCGAGATTGCCTCAGGAATAAGGCAAATACCAATAATATGTAGGTAATTGTAGCCATCTTGCACTAAATGCTCAGGCGTATTCATAAGATGTAGAATATTGTAGCCAAAGAAAAGAATGATCAAAGCGCTACTAATACCTAGCAAAGAGTTAAAAGCGATAGAAATATGGATGGCTTGGCTGGCTTTTTCTCTTTTACCTGCACCTAAATATTGTGCAATAACAACGCTACATCCCACACTAATAAAGCTAAAGATGGTGATAAAAAGGTCAAAAACTTGGTTACCGACGCCCATAGCTGCTAAGTAAGCAGTGGAAACGTGGCTTACCATGTAAGTATTAATTAATAGTGTGGCTAGATGTAGGAATATATCTATAAATATTGGCCAACTAAGAGAGAAAAGCGAGCGATCCGCTACATCAGATTGATGCATTGAAAACCTTCTTAAAAACAGAGTGAAATCGATTTATTAATATAACGCGTAGGAAGATAGAGGATTCTACAAGGTTTATTTATAAGGTAATAGCGCAAATAATGTTTATCTGGCAAAAAAGATATTTATATGGTTTATTCATTGATAACTAATCACTATTATCATTAAGAGATGATTAACGTTAAAGTCAGGGGAATTAATGAATACTAAAATAAAAGTAGCGATTGTAGGTTATGGCAATATTGGTCGATTTGCATTAGAGGCTGTTCAAGCGGCTCAAGATTTTGAATTAATAGGTGTTGTTCGTCGTGATATTAATAATATTCCAGAAGAACTGCAAAATATTACCGTGACTAACGATATCAAAACATTAGGTAATGTTGATGTTGCGCTCTTGTGTTCACCGACACGTGCAATTAAAGAGTTAGCAAAATCTATTTTAAGCTTAGGGATTAATACAGTAGATAGTTTTGATGTTCACAGTGAAATTGTGTCATTAAAAACAGAATTAGATGAAGTCGCGAAAAAACATGACCGTGTTGCTGTTATTTCAGCGGGATGGGATCCTGGCTCTGATTCTATCGTTCGTACTTTAATGTTAGCTATGGCGCCAAAAGGGATTACTTATACTAACTTTGGGCCTGGAATGAGTATGGGGCACAGCGTTGCGGCTAAAGCGATTGATGGTGTAAAAGATGCACTTTCAATGACTATTCCATTAGGTACGGGTGTCCATCGTCGTATGGTTTACGTGGAGTTAGAAGCAGGGGCGAATTTTAATCAAGTAGAGCAAGCCATTAAAGCAGATAGCTATTTCTCTTCTGATGAAACCCATATTAAGCAAGTTGATTGTGTCGATAGTTTAAAAGATGTGGGGCATGGCGTTCATATGACCCATAAAGGTGTATCGGGTAAAACTCATAATCAATTATTTGAATATTCAATGCGTATTAACAACCCTGCATTGACCTCTCAATTTATGGTATCTGCCGCAAGAGCAAGTATGAAACAACGTGCAGGTGCTTATACTGTTATTGAAATTCCCCCCGTTGATTTCTTAGCGGGTGATTTAAATACATTAATTGCAAAACTAGTCTAATTTTAATTAGGACTCTTTGCATAAAATATTGCCCACATAAAGTGGGCAATATGGATTAACGCTTAGGCAAACTTGATGATTTTGAATTAGCGTTTAATACTTTTAAATTCTTTGGTTGTTGCGGTTAATGCCACTTCTGTTGGTAAGCGTTCCATTGAACTTGCACCATAGAAACCGTGGCAGTCAGGGCAATTATCTAAGATATATTGGGCATCTTCTGGCGTTGCAATTGGGCCACCATGACAAAGCACAATGACATCAGAACGCACAGCTTTAGCGGCTTTTGCCCAGTCATTAATTAAAGGAACACAGTCCGCTAATGTTAATGCTGTTTCAGCACCAATATTACCGCCAGTTGTTAATCCCATATGAGGCACAATAATATCTGCACCCGCCTCAGTCATTGCAATCGCATCTTCACGGCTAAAGACATAAGGTGTGGTTAATAAATCTTTCTCATGGGCTTTGCGGATCATATCCACTTCAAGTCCATAACCCATACCTGTTTCTTCTAAATTAGCGCGGAAATTACCATCAATCAGACCTACTGTTGGGAAATTTTGTACGCCAGCAAACCCTGTTGCTTTGACTTCATCTAAGAATTTATCAAAGTTGCAGAAAGGATCTGTACCGTTAACACCAGCAAGCACAGGTGTATGTTTAACAACCGGTAATACTTCTTTAGCCATATCCATAACGATTTCATTAGCGTTACCATAAGCTAATAAACCCGCTAAAGAGCCGCGGCCAGCCATACGATAACGACCAGAGTTATAAATAACAATAAGGTCAATACCACCGGCTTCTTCACACTTAGCTGAAAGTCCTGTACCTGCACCACCACCAATAATGGGTTCATGGCGAGCAATCATTTCATTGAATTTTTTTAGTAACGTTTCACGTGAATGAGTCATTCTTCTTTCTCCGTGGTTAACAAATAAGTTCCTGGTGTAAATCATAAATTTGCTGAGTAAACTCAGCGGAGTTTATGTGATAAGGACTGATGACTAACTGACGAGTCTCTGTCTCTTTAAATGTTGTTATAAATGCATCAAAAAAAGCTTGGTTCGCTTGAGGATCCCAGAAAGGGGCTCCTTCAATATCCAGAGCTGAAAAACCGCCCTGTGGTAATACAAACCGCAATGGACCTTCACACTGATTGAGTTTTTCAGCGATCCAGATACCTAATTGGCGGTTTTCCTCTGGTGTTGTCCGCATCAAGGTGACTTGTGCATTGTGATGATAAAATTGACGCCCTTTATATTTCTCAGGAACACTTGATGGGCGACCGAAGTTCACCATATCTAATGCGCCACAAGAACCTATATAAGGGGTTTTGGTGCGGGCGATTGCACCAAAACGGTCTTCATCACAAGCAAGCACACCGTCAAACAAGTAATCACACACTTCTGTTGTTGTAAGATCGAGCACGCTATGAAGTAAGTGACTGTCTGCCAGTTTTTCCATGGCCTTACCGCCACTTCCTGTTGCGTGAAAAACAAGGCAGTCATAATTATTTTCAAGTTTTTGTGTGAGTTGTTGTACACAAGGCGTAGTCACACCAAACATCGTTAATGCAACAGCCGGTTTATCAACAACTTGTTCTTCTTGGTAAAAATAAACAGCGCCAGCTATTTGATTTGCCGCATTTCTAAGTACTTTACGAGAAATGCGATTTAAGCCGGATACATCTGTGACGGAGTACATCATTGAGATATCACTTGCACCGATATAGCCTGAAATATCGCCAGACGCCATCGTAGATACCATCAATTTAGGTACACCAATTGGCAGAGATTGCATTGCTGGTGTAATCAGTGCCGTTCCCCCTGATCCGCCTAGCCCAAGAATGGCTAAGACATCATCACAGTGAGTTAAATAGTGATCAAATGCGATAGACATCGCTTCTATCGCTTTCCCTCTATCGCCACAAAAAACAGCTTCTGGGCCATTTGGGTGAAAGCGTGCAACTTCTATTGCTGTGACATCAGCTTCTCTAGCTAATGCCGTGGGTTTAGTAGTCAAGTCAACGGTTTTAACAGGGAGGCCTGCTTTTTTAATTAAATCACTGACATAAAAAATCTCAGCACTTTTAGTATCAAGCGTTGTGGCAATATAAATAGAACCAGAATACTGTTTCATAAGCCTTCCCATACCTTTTATGATTATCGACGAATAGATTATAATCATAATGAGACTTGAGTTTCATTTATCATAGCATCGTTTTGAGACTCTTGTCTCATTATTTTTATTTTTTGTACATTAAAGGTCGATAAGGTGTCATTAATCACCTAAAGTAAACGTTAAGTGTTGTGAGTATTTAGCTTAAGATAAGTCAGACACATAAAAGTGTAGAAATAACGAAGGATCTTCTATGAGTTACAGTGATGAAACGGATGCAATGTCCGGTACACGAAAAAGAACCCATCAACTATTGGTGACAACAGCATTGGGACTTTTTGAGCAAGGAATGTTACCGACAGTGTCGGAATTAGCGGCACATGCAGGTGTTTCGAGAGCAACCGCGTATCGTTATTTTCCTACACAAAGTGATTTAATTAGTGCCACTGTTGATGCAAGTTTGGCGCCAATTATTGCATGGACACCGACTCCCGAAGATAATACGCAACAACGCATTACTGAGTTGCTCAATCTTGCCTATCCACAAATGTTTAAACATGAAGGTGCGCTACGTGGCGCATTGCAAGTCTCATTACAGCAATGGGCAAAAGAGAGACAATCAAGTGAATATGCAGAAAAACGATTTATTCGCGGTCACCGTAAAGAGATTTTACTCAAAGTTATTGAACCATTAAAATCACATTATCCCCAAGAAATGTGGGATAAGGTTATTAAATCGTTCTCTTTGATTTACGGGTCTGAAGTCTTTTTGGTAATGAAAGATATCTGGAAAATGGATGATCAACAGGTCATTGATATGACTCAATGGATGGCAAAAGCTATTTTAAATCAGGCAAAATCTGATTATCCCGCAGATAACGATTAATTATTTGAATAAATCAGTTAAAATTGTATAAATCATTTACGTTTTAGCTATTGCAGGGATCGTTATGTCACACAAAACAGAAGACCAAGAGTGGCTGGTAGAACAACTACAATTTATTGCACAAGGCATTGGTAAAACATTATCGCCTTTTTGTGAAGTTGTACTTCATGATCTAGCCGATAGTGAAAATACCATTATGGTCATTGAAAATAATCTATCAGGTAGAAAAGTGGGGGATAGAGCAACTGAGTTGGGGATGGCGCGTATTGAATCGTCGGATTTCCCTCAAATAGTGGCGAATTACCCAAATCAGTTCCCTGATGGTAGAACAGCAAAAAGTACTTCTATCGGTATTAAAGATAAGCAAGGTAATTACGTTGCTGCGTTATGTTTAAATATTGATATTTCAATGATCAAAGGATTACAAATGGTGCTGAACCAATTTGCAACCCTTGAAGAAGGTAATGACATTATCGAAACCTTTAGTTCAGTGACTGAAGATTCGCTGAAAAAACGTATTGATGAATTTTCTGCGACTTATTCAGTGACACCAAGAGCATTAAAACCGCATCAACGACGCGAATTGCTATTGTGTTTACAGGATGAAGGTTATCTTTCATTGCGTAAGGCAATGGAAATTACCGCACAATATCTTGGTGTTTCAAGAGCAACAGTGTATAACGATTTAAAAGAGTAGTAATCTTTCATTATTAGCTATTGCTAAAAAATAAATAAACTTAAAAAAAGATATCACTTGTTGATATCTTTTTTTTACTTCTATTTATTGAGTTTTATAATATGTCGTATTTTTATTGAAAATGATTAATTGATTATTATTGTGTGATTTTTATAAACTTTAAAAAATAAGAGGAATAGACTATTTATTATTATTTTTAAAGAAGGTGTTAAAAAATGAGCATTACTGAAATATTAAGTAAATTTAATGAATTTAGCAGCAATATAAATGATAAAGTCAATAAAACATATGGTTTTTCAGAAAGCATTAAATCTACTGTAAATACAAATTCAAAATTTAATATAGAAAGAATGAGTAATAACAGTGTTCAGAGTGCAGATGAAAAGGTTAAGGCTGTATTCAATGAAACCGTTAATGAAATTTCAAACAAACCCTTTAATTCAAACTTGAAACTTGATGATTTGAATAACTTAATCGATAATCTGAAAGATATATCTAACAATATTATTGTTTCAAGTGAAGATTCTAATAAAGTTATAAAGAATCAATGTCTTGAAAAAAAAGAAAATATAGAAAAACTTCCTGAATGGATCACTAGCTCAGGAAAAAAAGAGTTAAATACAAATCAAAAACTTTATTTTTCAACAGAAAAGAAAAGAAGTTTTAAAAATCTATTAAAACCCATAATTTCGCCATTTAAGTTTATAAACAGATCATTATTATCTATAAAAATAAATTATGAAAATTTAAATATAAACAAAGGTGTGGATACATTTAAATTTGATAATATATCAAGTAATAAGGGTGCTTTTATTAAATTTTCAAATAAATTACATCAACTAAATGAAACCTTTACTGAAAATATTAATGAGGTAATATCTAAAAAAATAAAAAACAGAAAAAAAATAGATATTGCGATCAAGTATCATACATTAGAAAGAATGCTAGTATGTAAGTTTGTTCATGAGATTAAACAGCTACAAGATGAATTAAAAGCTGACTTAGCTAAAAATAAATTTCAAGAGGGTTATTTTGACTTACCTGATGAGATAGTAAATAAATTAAATACTAATATTAATTTAAATATAGATGATCTATTTTCTTCTAAAACAATAGATGATTTGAAAAATTTAATAAAAGAAAAAGTAAATAATCAGGATAAGAATGTAAAAATTGGAACTTTTATTGATAATGTTTTTGATGAGAAAAACAAGTTAGTAATGGTTGAAAATTTTAAGGATGATTTAAATGGGGCTAAAGAAGAGCTGTCTTTAAATTTGACAAAGGAATTATTTAAATGCTTATCAAAAGATGATGAATTTATTGGTGAAAAAGCATCTATTTCTAAGATAGATAATTTAATAAGAATGGTAAATAAAGATGTTTATCAAAGAATGGGAGGGGTAACGGATGAATTAATAAACTCACTTTGTAAATGTTTCTATGAAAATATAAAACAAAATGATCATAGAGATAATTTAATTATTAGATTATTTAGAAATTCAAGTAATAATATTAATTACAAATGGGCGGGGGATTCTATTGCTTTATTGGCTTTTTATGGTTATTTTGAAAATAAAAATTATGAATATTCTAATTACTTTAGTGGAGGTAAGGCGATCGAAGGCGGTGAAGGCTCTTCTTATGAAAAAAATACAAAAATAGAAAATGAGCTAATAAAAATTTCTAATCGACTAGGATTAAATTTTAATAATTTAGATGAATTAATAGAAGAGATTATTAGAAAACTTATCGCTAATTATTCTAAGCCAATTTGATGGTGTAATAATTTTTAATGGTTTATTCAATATATTAACTAGGTATTTATTATGAGTGAAAATAATATAAATATTAATCCTAAGTTTTCTTTTTGTAAAGTTACTCATCGATACCCTAAAAAAGAAGAGTATGTTATTTCAAAAAAAATAAAAGTAATAGAGAACACACCAGTATCACCTTCATTTTTAAAGAAAATACTTCATGCCACTTCCTATATTTTTCATAAGATTAATATGATTTTTCTTATTAGAAGCATTAATAATAATAAAGGATTGGGTTCTTTTGGATACTTTGAAAATATAGAGGTTAGTTATGAAAATCATAAGAATAGTAAGAATTATAATGATAATGTAAAAAAATCAAGTATGATACAACAACTTATTAATAATGTTAATTCTAAATTTGATTTTCATAGTTTTTGCAATTATTTAACAGAAGTTAAGATGGCTAAAAATTATTTTTCATTATCTAATCATCATGATTGTATCAACCCTAATGATCAGGATCTAAGTATTATCTTTAATGATATAATTCATACTAGACTTAAAAGGTTAAATGATGATGATTTTAAAAATATCTATAATCTTATTATTAAGAGATATAACTATGAAAAAATACATTTAAATAAAAAAAATAGTTTTATAAGTAATTTTTCAAGTGTTAAAAAAAGAGATGAGCTTATAAGTTTTATTAATTTACTGATTATTGCTGCAAATGAAATAGATATATTAAGTAAATTTGATAGAAAGATTCGTGATAAAATAAAGAATGATTTATCAAAAATAATGAAGGAATGCTTAGGAAGTGAATATCAAGAATATATGACTTTTGAAGAATTATCGATGGCTTGGATGAATACGCATGTTTATAGATATAAGCAAGGAGAATGTATAGAGATAGATAAAGGGAAGATTGATGTAATTGAAAATCAATTGGCAGAGGTTAAAGGAGAGGTTAAGGAAGAGGTTAACGAAGAAGTTGGTGAAGAGATTACTAACGAGGTTAAGGAAGAGGTTAACGAAGAAGTTGGCGAAGAGATTAATAAAGAGGTTAAGGAAGATATAGACACTAACACAGACATTAATATAGAGGAAAATCCAGAGGTTGATGAATGTAATGTGATAATTAATATAAATCATTGGTTTAATTATTGTGATGATGAGCTAACAGAGATTCTTGGGGAAAAAGAGTTATTTCCAGAAGAAAATATTGAAAAAGAAAATATTAATATTGACTTTGATGATACAGAATATAAAAAAATCATGGATGATATTAAACTTTTGTTATCTCAGAATGTGACTGATGAATTTGATAATATACTCTTATTGTTAAAAAATGAATTACATGAAATTAATCAGTATTTAAATAAAGAGGAAATTAAAAGTATATATGATGAGTTGTATTCCAAATTTAAATCTTATTTAAATAACATGAATAATATAAAAGACAAGCTTGGTAGTATTTCTGAAGAGTTAAATAAAATATCTCTGGAAGAAGGTGATATTTTAAACGATATAAAATCAAGTGGTAATTTCTATTATGATATTGATTTATACAAAAATGAAATAAAACAAATTTTTAAGGAAATCGATGAAATATTAGATAGTAAAAATAAAAGTGACTCAAATAGTATGAAAGATACTTTAAATTATGATTTTGAAAAATTAAAAAGTAGTTTAAATGATATTTTGAGTGATATACAAATTTCTAATATTGAAGATAAGAAAACTATCTTTAATGGTTTGATTAAAGACTTTGATAAAATAATATTAAATTCAAAAAATGATTACTTAGATAATGAAATTAATAGGCTGAATGATATTTTTAAACAAAAAACAAGAGATCATAATATTGTAGTTAAGCCTTTATCGGTTAATAATGAAATCACACCGTTGGTTAAAGATATAGATGTTGATAATACATCATTGTTATATCAAAATAATACTGATGAGGTAGATGTTGATGAATTATTGTCATCTTTAGATAGTCGTATAAATAAAATGGGAGTTGGTGTTTCTGATGTTATTGATAAGTTTAAAAATTTATCACGTAATACTGAAAATAACATGATAACGAACTCTACTTTAAATAAGGTGCAAGAGTTAAAAAATAAGTATACTAATAAAAAACAAATGTTTGTTGGTCATGATGTTAAAGTTTCGCATGAAGATGATCTTTATGATAAATATCAGGAAAGTGCTAAAAAATCAAAAGCGTTACAGGAAGAAATAAGTGTACTGAAAGGAAAATTGATAGAGTCAAAAGAACGTCGTAGTAGAGAAAATAAAAATTATATGAATGATTTAAATAAAACCAGAGAAGCTGAAGAATATAGAGAAAAAGTAAAGGATAGTAGCAGTAGTAGTAGTAGTAGTAGTAGTAGTAGTAGTAGTAGTAGTAGTAGTAGTAGTAGTAGTAGTAGTAGTAGTAGTAGTAAAAATGTTGTAAATTTTATTAAAGAGGAAATTATATTAGATAAATCAAAACAAAAACCAAAATCAAAACAAAAAATAGCACCAAAACTATATGATTTAAATAATAAAAAAAATATAAATGATGATGATTTTCATGGTGAATTAAGAACAATGCATTCAATTAGTATCAATACGGTTAATAATATTGAAATAAAAGATGAAAATATCATTTTGATTAAAGATTATAAAAATGAAAATAAAAATATTGAAAATTTAAGCTTTAATGTGAATGAAGATAGAGTGACCTATTTAAGAGTGGATTATGATAATAAGAAAGTGGCTAAGAGTTTTGAATATACTATTAGCGATGAAACAATAAAAGAAAAAATGAAAGAAATAAAAGGAAAAAAAGGAAAAAAAGGAAAAAAAGAAGAAGAGAGAATCATAAAGGAAAAAGTTAAAGGTGATATAATAAATATTATCAATAAAATAAATGAGGTATACAAAAAATAAGTATTAAAGGATAAAACTTGCGTTAAAGTTTTTTTCTCAAGTAGTACTTCTTATCACTTATTGGATAATTTTCTAACGTGCCAAATATCTCAAATCCCTGCTTTTGGTAAAAAGGCAGGGCTTGAAAGCTAAAGGTATCGACCTCAGCATATTTGGCGCCTTTCTCTTTTGCTGTGTTTTCCATTGTTTGCAGTAATTCTGTACCTATGTTTTGTCCACGATAGGCTTTATCTACCCATAAATAGCGGATCCGTAGCCAATTTCCTAAAATATCCCCCGTGATCCCACCTATTTTTTTACCGTTCTCTTCTTTAAAAACGGCAAGTGGAGTGTATTGCTCCATCTGAATATAATGAAGATTGTGGGTTAGCAATCCTTCATAAATTTCATTGATCTCATTCGGTGTTGGATTTGTGGTGATTTTTAACGACATAATTGGCTCTTAATATTAATAAAAATAATAATTACATTATCACTATTTGGTTATTAAATATTTATATAAATGCTAGGATAAAACAATAATTAAAAAACTGGATAACACAATATGTCGTTTTTAAAAACTCTGCCTGGTATTCTATTTTGTGCGTTAATAGGCGGTGTTCTTACCCTTTCAGGTTTACCCATGGCACTGATGTTTGGGCCAATTATTGTCGTTATTATCGCTTATCGTTTTAAATGGGAGCTTGCGGTTCCTAAGCATACATTAACCTTTATTCAGCTTACTTTAGGAACCTCGGTTGGTCTAATGTTTAACCAAGTTCATTTAGGTAGTGCTGATAATTTAATGATTTTATTACTCACTCTTGTTGTTTGTTTAGCTATTCAGTTTTTTGTGAGTTATTTTTGGTTCTATCGTCATATTGGTTGGACGAAAGAAGAGTCAATGCTTGGTGCTGTGCCCGGCGCGATGGCTGCTATTCTAGCATTAACTGATCATACGAAAACACCTCCTCAAAAAATCGTTATTTCTCACACCATCCGTTTAATGGTGCTGATTATTATGGCGGGTTTTATTGTTGGAGCAGATAAAGCCAATATGCCAGAGCTTGCTATACCCGAAATGACGTTGACTTCATTGTTGTGGTTATTATTGATTGTTGCTTTGGGACTAGGTTCAGGGCTTTTATTGCAGAAAATCCGATTTCCAGCTCCTTTTATGTTGACTTCATTAGGCAGTGCGATACTAGTTCAATCGTTTGTCAGCGAACCTATTGCTTTTCCTATGTTACTTAATGAGTTGAGCATGGTTTTAATTGGTATGAATATTGGTGCTCACTTTGTTGTTTTTCCACTTTCATCACTAATTAAAAATGCTTTTTCTTCTGTTCAAGTAGTTATTATTAATGTGATTTTAACGGTGATTGTTGCGTGGGGCGCTGCTTATTTAACCGGTGTTCCTTGGGCTACATTAGTACTAGCATGGGCGCCGGGAAGTATGGAAGCGATGACATTCGCTGCGATAACGATGAATGTAGATGCCGCTTTTGTTATGTCGAATCATATTTTTAGAATGTTGATTATTCAAAGTATTCCATCAGTAGCTCTATATTGGAATGAATATAAACAGAAGAAAAATAATCAGAACAAAAAAGAAGAATAAAATACAAAAGGGATAATGTTGTTTTTTTGATAACCTCTATTTAGTTGCCTATGTTGAAAACAAGCATGCTATTTCAAGAGGTTATCTTATTCTATCAATCTAATTGTGACTTAATAGAGGCATTAATAGTTTAATAAACTGAGAGATTTATTAGCTAGCAATTGGCATTTTTTATTGTGTGATACTTCAATACCTTTTAGATCATTGTAGCTATCTTCATTTAATTGGCTCATTGGCAATGTCGAGTAATTACTAACATCCCATTGTTGTGAGCGAGAAAAGACCATTAAGGCTCTTTCAATTTTAGATTTTGATATCTGCTCATAACCACAATCTTTATTTAAAAAAAGGTAGATGGCGGTTAAATCTGCCAAGTCTTCTGCTTGTGTATAAGTTAACGCTTTTGTACTCGAAGAAAAGAGCAGAGTAAAAGAAAGCGTTAGTGTGCAGAACAAGGCGAACATTTTTTTCATTAGGTGTGCTGTTCCTTTATGTGATGATTTAGCTAGTTTTGTTATTTGGCTTAATGTAGTTAAAAGTTTTGCAAAGACCCGAGGTTTTGTTGGGTTTTAAATTGACCTTCCAGTAAGGGGAAACTTTAGCATTGGTAATAGTTTACAAGACTTCTTTATTCATCTTATTTCGATAAATACAAAATAATTTGTTTTTATTCAAAGGAATATATTATGCAACGTCGCGAATTTTTAAAATTAGGCGCCACATTAAGTGCTGTAACATTATTACCAAGTTGGAGTCGCTTTGCGTTTGCCCAAAGTAACACGCCTTCATTGGCTATTCCACCTCAAATTACCCCTGATGCCCAACAAAAGATTGTTCTGAATATTCAACAAGGTATTTCTAAATTTATACCTACCGCGAATACCACTACATGGGGCTATAACGGTAGTTTATTAGGCCCAGCATTGAAACTTAAACGTGGTCAACCCGTTACAATTAATATCAATAACCAATTACCAGAAACAACAACGGTTCACTGGCATGGGCTTGAAATCAGCGGTGAAGAAGATGGCGGTCCACAAGCAATGATTGAACCTGGAAAATCTCGTACTGTCACTTTTACACCAAATCAAGCTGAATCAACGTGTTGGTTCCATCCTCATACTCATGGTGTTACCGGACAACAGGTTGCTATGGGATTAGGTGGGTTAGTGATTATTGAAGATGATGAAACCGCAAGCCGTAAATTGCCTAATCGTTGGGGGGTTGATGATTTACCCGTTATTTTACAAGACAAGCGTTTAGATAGTGATGGACAAATCGATTATCAACTCGACGTAATGAGTGCCGCAATTGGTTGGTTTGGCGATATGATGCTAA
The DNA here is from genome assembly GCF_011046025.1 of Proteus sp. ZN5. Classification (GTDB taxonomy): domain Bacteria; phylum Pseudomonadota; class Gammaproteobacteria; order Enterobacterales; family Enterobacteriaceae; genus Proteus. The sequence continues at coordinate 3,858,110 of NZ_CP047639.1, read as the reverse complement.
CCAATGGTGCCATTCAGCCACAACATATTGTACCAAAAGGTTGGGTGAGATTACGTTTCTTAAATGGCTGTAATGCACGTAGTTTAAACCTTGCCACAAGTGATGGACGACCAATGTATGTGATCGCCAGCGATGGCGGATTACTCGCAGAGCCAGTCAAAGTGACCGAATTACCCATTTTAATGGGTGAGCGCTTTGAAGTTTTAGTCGATACCTCGGATGGGCGTGATTTTGATATTGTCACTTTACCCGTTCGTCAAATGGGAATGGTTTTAGCGCCATTTGATAATGTATTACCTGTATTGCGCTTGTTACCATCAGCAGAAAAAGGACAAGGTCTTTTACCTGAGCAATTGGCGCTTATTCCTGCATTACCAGCATTAAGCAATCTTTCTACACGTACATTACATCTGCGTATGGATATGCGTTTAGATATGCAAGGCATGATGCTATTAACAGAGCGTTATGGCGATAAAGCATTAGCAGGTATTCATCATGGAATGAGTCATATGCGCCAAGGTAATGGCAATGGCATGATGGGCGGTGGAATGAATTGCGGTCATGGTAGTGGTGACTTAGATATCTATAATGCGAATAGCATTAATGGCATTCCATTCTCGATGACTGAACCTGCATTTGATGTGAAGCAAGGCGTTTACGAACGTTGGGTTGTTTCAGGTCGTGGCGATATGATGTTACATCCATTCCATGTTCACGGTACGCAATTCCGCATTTTATCTGAAAATGGTAGAGCGCCAGAAAAACATCGCCAAGGTTGGAAAGATATTGTGAAAGTTGAAGGGCAATTTAGCGAAATTTTAGTGAAGTTCGACCATTTGGCCACAAAAGCTCATCCATTTATGGCGCACTGTCATTTATTAGAACATGAAGATACCGGAATGATGGCGGGTTTCACTGTGAGTAAATAATCAATCACTATAAAACTCATTAATATCAGTAAGATAAATTAATAAAAGGCATGAAGTTAATATTTCATGCCTTTATTTTCATTAAATCAGATCATCGCATGATGAAGGAAGTTCTGGTACAATCGTTTGCTTTCCCCGTTAACCCAATCGAAATTAATCATGAAACATATTGTTGATGTCATGATCTCTGAAGAAGAGATCAAACAGCGTATTGCTGAGCTAGGTCGTGAAATCACAGAGCATTACCGCCCACGCCAAGGTCAACATGGTCTTGTCTTAATCGGCTTGTTAAAAGGTTCTTTTATTTTTATGGCAGACTTATGCCGTGAAATTGATGTTGACCATGAAGTCGATTTTATGACTGTATCAAGTTACGGTAATGGTATGACGTCAACGCGTGACGTTAAAATCATTAAAGATCTCGATGAAGATATTCGTGGTAAAGATGTTCTGATTGTTGAAGATATTATCGACTCAGGTAACACCTTAAATCGTGTTAAAGAGATTTTAAGCTTACGTGAGCCTGCTTCTATTTCTATCTGTACTTTATTGGATAAACCTTCTCGCCGTGAAGTGGATGTTCCTGTTGAGTGGATTGGTTATTCCATCGAAGATAAATTTGTTATTGGTTATGGCATTGATTACGCACAGCGTTATCGTCATCTGCCTTATATTGGGCACGTAACGTTATTAGATGAGTAATTTATTGACTTAAAATAGAAGTAAAAAACCCGCTTTAGGCGGGTTTTTGTTATTTAATCGAGCGTATCTTATTAGCGTGGATGACTCAATTTCGCCATTGCTTGACGATAAGAAAGTTCAAGTTTCTCACGGCTATCAGAGGTGACATCAAGATCGTGTAATTCACCGTTATTTAAACCGTAAACCCAGCCGTGGATCATTACTTTTTGTCCACGTTTCCACGCTGCTTGCATAATTGTCGAGTGACCAAGGTTATACACTTGCTCAATAACGTTTAGCTCACAAAGTAGGTTTAATCTATCTTGTGGTGCAAGTTCGCCTAACATAGAACTGTGTTTGTACCAGATATCGCGGATGTGCAGTAACCAGTTATTGATAAGTCCTAATTCAGTGCCTTCAATAGCAGCTTCAATACCACCACAACCATAGTGACCACAGACAATAATGTGCTCAACTTGTAATACATCAACCGCATACTGGATCACAGAAAGACAGTTTAAGTCAGTGTGAATGACTAAGTTTGCTACATTACGGTGAACAAATAAGTCACCCGGTGCTGCGTTGATTAATTTTTCTGCTGGAACGCGGCTGTCAGAGCAACCAATCCATAAAAAGTGAGGTTTTTGACCTTTACAGAGATCTTTAAAAAACTGAGGATTTTCTTCAGTAACAGATTCTGACCATTGCTTGTTATTGGCTAACAGCTCTTCAATTTTTCTCATCATGACGTAACTGCCTGTAAATTCGGTTTCCCACCATTTGCGCTGACAGTACGCCAACACGAAATAGCTCTTGTGTTATTGTTGGATGCGAGAGATCCATTAAGAAAGGGTATTTTTATACCATTACTTTTGAATTAATCAGAGGGCTTTTTAAAGCCAAGTGACAGATAATTGCTTGTAATTTTTCGCTTTCAAATAAGATAGATCTTTTTATAGCATTTGTTTAATGAATTTATCAATACATTCTTTGATGTAAATCAAATGTATAAAAAGATAACTGTTTGTTAAGCCTGCTGTTGTGTTATTCAAAAATAGATGATTGTAAATATTATATAAATAAATCTAATAATTATGAATATTGGTTTTATTTTTATACTGAAAATAGAAATAACAAAAATAAAGAGCATCATTGATTGGGTTGATAAATAGAGGGATAATATTCATCAGTAAACTTGAGAAACAAAGGCAATAATTTTATTGGTATCAATTAGGCTAAATGATTGCACCAAGGGATAAATTTATTAAAACATCAGAATATTCGTAAGAAATAAAAGAACCTTGAGCCTTGATGGCTAATTTTCTTTTTCTCCATCTCTTATTCTTTATTATTGTAATAGTTAAAAAATATTTATTTATTCGTTTGTGTCATAAGCCCTAAAACGGTTTATTTGCCATCGAATATTCTCTAGAATAACTTATTCCATTTTATTCTTTAAACTAAGCTTATTTTCTGATTTCAGCTCAGTTAATGCTGAATAATGCAGTTGATAAAAGGTAATTCCCACATATGACGTATGCATTGGAGTTAACGGAGTTAACGAAAACTTATCACAATGGCGTAAAAGCGCTAAAAGGAATTGATCTCACCGTTGAGGCTGGCGATTTTTATGCTTTACTAGGCCCTAATGGCGCAGGCAAATCGACCACAATTGGTATTATTAGCTCTTTAGTTAATAAGAGTAGCGGTAAAGTCAAAGTATTTGGTTATGACACCGATACCGATATGGTCAATGCAAAACGTCAATTAGGATTAGTGCCACAAGAATTCAATTTCAACCCTTTTGAAACCGTATTACAAATTGTACTCAATCAAGCCGGTTATTATGGGGTACCTCGTAAATTGGCATTAGAGCGTGCCGAAATTTATTTAACCCAGTTAGATTTATGGGAAAAGCGCGAAGACAGAGCGCGTTTTTTATCTGGGGGAATGAAGCGCCGTTTAATGATTGCGCGAGCATTAATGCATCAACCTAAATTACTTATTCTTGATGAGCCAACCGCGGGTGTTGATATTGAATTACGTCGCTCAATGTGGACGTTTCTAAAACAATTAAATGCTGAAGGTACTACTATTATTCTTACCACACACTATTTGGAAGAAGCAGAAATGCTGTGTCGGAATATTGGTATTATTCAACGTGGTGAACTGGTTGAAAATACCAGTATGAAAGAGCTGTTAAGTAAATTAGAGTCTGAAACCTTTATTTTTGATCTTGCATCGAAAAGCCCGCTACCTGAATTACAAAATTATCAGTATCGCTTGGTTGATACATCAACATTAGAAGTTGATGTTAAAAGAGAGCAAGGACTAAATAGCGTTTTTGCTCAACTTAATGCACAAGGTATTCAAGTATTAAGTATGAGAAATAAAGCCAACCGTCTTGAAGAATTATTTGTTCACTTAGTTAATGAAGAGCATACAGTAGAAGGAGAGGGGGAATGATTCAGCTGTATTGGGTAGCCCTCAAAACAATTTGGATTAAAGAAGTCACCCGTTTTGGTCGTATTTGGGTACAAACATTAATTCCACCAGTGATAACCATGTCTCTCTATTTCGTTATTTTCGGTAACCTGATTGGTAAACGAATTGGCGATATGGGCGGTGTCGATTATATGCAGTTTATTGTTCCTGGCCTGATTATGATGGCAGTAATAACAAACTCTTATGCTAATGTTTCTTCTTCTTTTTTTGGTGCTAAATTTCAACGTAGTATTGAGGAGTTATTAGTTTCACCAGTGCCAACGCATGTTGTTATTGCTGGTTTTGTTGGTGGTGGTGTGGCTCGTGGTATTTGTGTTGGTATATTAGTAACCTTAGTTTCACTATTTTTTGTACCATTAGAAATACATTCTTGGACAATGGTTGTAGTGACATTACTGATGACCTCAATTGTGTTTTCTCTCGCCGGATTATTAAATGCGATTTTTGCGAAAACCTTTGATGATATTAGTATTATTCCAACCTTTGTTCTAACACCATTAACCTATTTAGGTGGTGTATTCTACTCACTTTCACTACTACCTGAGTTTTGGCAAGGTGTATCCAAGCTTAACCCAATTGTTTATATGATTAGTGGTTTTCGCTACGGTTTTCTGGGTATTACGGATGTCTCTTTAACTGTAACGATTAGTGTTTTGTGTCTTTTCATTGCCGTGTTTTACGTTATTGCATGGTATTTAATTGAAAAAGGTCGTGGTTTAAGAAGCTAATCAAAAAAGCAAAATAGAAAGTTATAAAAGTTGAAATCGGTATCTTATTTAGAGATACCGATTTTTTTTAGCTGTTTTTTCAGTATAAATGTTAATTTTTCTTTAAATAATGACTTTGCTATTAACAAAGGTATTTTTCTTGTTTAGTATACTAAACACTTTGGCAGGGGATAAAAAGGAAATGTAATGACTACGGCAAGCCAAACAGGTAAAGCACCTGAGGCAATCTCTCGTAATAAGCTTTTATGTATTGCAGGTATGGGATGGACTTTTGATGCAATGGATGTGGGATTACTCGCATTCTTACTTACGGCATTAAAAGAAGATTGGGGATTAACGGCATCACAATTGGGTTGGATTGGTAGTGTAAATTCAATCGGAATGGCTGTTGGCGCTTTTGTGTTTGGTATTATGGCTGATAGAAAAGGGCGCAAACCCGTCTTTATCTTTACTTTGTTACTGTTTAGCTTAGGTTGTGGGTTAACGGCATTAGCAAGCTCTTTGATGGTGGTACTTGTATTACGTTTCTTTATTGGAATGGGATTAGGTGGCGAATTACCCGTTGCCTCAACGCTTGTTAGTGAAAGTGTTGAAACCCATGAACGAGGCAGAATTGTGGTTTTATTAGAGAGCTTTTGGGCTGTCGGTTGGTTAATTGCAGCGTTGATTGCTTATTTTATTATTCCTGATTATGGCTGGCGTATGGCGATGCTATTAAGTGCATTACCTGCAGTATATGCTCTCTATTTACGTTCAAAATTACCTGAACCTACCTCATCGCATATTTCACAGAAAAAAACACGTCTATCGATTCGACAATCAATGGCATTAATTTGGTCACCACAATATCGTCGTTCAACGCTAATGTTGTGGATCTTATGGTTTTGTGTCGTTTTCTCTTATTACGGTATTTTCTTGTGGTTACCCAGTGTTGCCATGTTAAAAGGCTTTAGCTTAATTAAGAGCTTTCAATATGTGCTTATTATGACATTAGCGCAGTTACCTGGTTATTTTACCGCGGCTTGGTTAATTGAACGCTATGGGAGAAAGTTTGTTTTAGTGACTTATTTAGCTGGAACGGCCATCAGTGCTTATTATTTCAGTGTGGCTGATTCTACTGCGACACTGCTTATTTTCGGTATGTTGTTATCGTTCTTTAACTTGGGCGCTTGGGGAGCTTTATACGCTTATACGCCAGAACAATACCCCGATGGAATTCGGACAACCGGAGCTGGAACTGCAACAGCAATAGGACGTATTGGCGGAATATTAGGGCCTTTAATGGTGGGATATTTGGTTCAATATCAATTTAAAATAAGCTCAATATTTCTGATTTTCAGTTTTTCAATTGTGATTGGAATATTAGCAGTGATGTTATTGGGGCAAGAGACAAAAAATAAGCCACTTAACTCAATTTAATCATGCTTTGTGCGACTAAAAATATAGAATTTCTCTTTCTTGTAATATGATAGCGGTTAAGATTTTTATGAGAAAAAGGAGATCACAATGTCTCATTACGATGAAATGGTGAAACAGGTTGATGATGCGATTGCCACAACCAGTATTCAAACCATGAACGAACTTTTAGTGGAATTAGGTAAAGATAAAACGATTGAATTTCCACTGCGTTATGAGCAACAAGAGCGTTTACGTACCGCTATTTTCCATCACGGTGAAAAACAGCGTTAATCGAATTGTTGCTAAGAAATAAGAATTAAAAAAGCGTTTGAACCTTATTGATAAACAAGGGCAAACGCTTTTTTTCTTTTGGCTGCATTGTATGATACGAATTAAAACGTCTTTCGACCTTCTAGCACTGCGATCCTATTTTCAATGGAAGGGTGCGTTGAGAAAAACGAGTCACCTTTGTTAAAGATAAAAGCGGCTTTTCGATAAGCTCGTCCCGTCGAACCATCTTCAAAATTTTCAGTGTCATGTTGTGCTGAAATTTTCTTTAATGCATTAATCATCGCTTGATTATCTTGGGTTAAATCGACCGCTGCCGCATCTGCCATATATTCGCGAGTTCGGGATAAATAGAAATAGAGTACTTGTGTAATGATAGGCAAAACAAAGTTGAGAATAATTAAAATCAGTCGAGCTTTACTTGCAGCATCATTATTTTTACCACCTCGATTACCTGAGGCAATATATAAGCGACTGCCAAAGATATTTGTTACCGTCAAAATAACGTTGGCTAATATACCAACATATAACGTCAGTCGTGAATCGCCATGAATAATATGCCCTGTTTCATGAGCTAATACAGCTTGTACTTCTTGGCGATTAAGACGACTTAATAAGCCTGTTGTTACACCAATAAAGGCATTTTTCTTGGACCAACCAGCAGCAAAAGCATTGGCTTCAGGTGTATCAAGAAGATAAAGTTTAGGAATGTAGCCAAGAGTTGCACTTAAACTAAGTTCTTCAACAATATTGAGTAATTGGCGCTCTTGTGCATTTAAGGTGTCATCAGGGCTAATTAATCGAGCGTTCATTCCTGTAAGCATAATTTTATGCCCTTTAAAATGAATAAAGATAAGCAATAAAATCGAGACAGCGAGAATAATTAATGTGGCAATGGGAAGAGATTGAAACGTCAGAAATGCCCACATATTATCGGTAAGATCTAAATAGGGATTTGCTCCAATAGCTGTATCCACCAGCAAACCGATCATAAGCATTAAGAGTAAATATGTTGCTATAACAAAACGAGTTCGAATAGCATTTTTTCGTAGAACATTTCTGAAATCCATTAGTGACTCCAAACAGCACTTAACAGTGCTGTTTTTATCAATCTAGAAGTAATAAATATCTCTTATTACTATAAAATTAATCGAAATTAATGCGACGCGCTTCTTCTGCTTTAATGGTTCCTTCATCAAGACGCCAGTATTCTTTATCAATCACTAAGCTTGGGAAAATCTTGACGATAAATACCGCAGGGATAGAAGCTATGAAAGCGCGATATTGTTCTAAAGTACGGTTGTAGCCACGTTTAGCAAAAGAGAGTTTATTTTCTGTTGAAACAATCTCTTCTTGTAAATTTGCCATAATGGTGTCGGATTTTAATTCAGGGTAATTTTCAACCGCAACATTAATGGCACCACTTGAGACAATTTTTGATAATTCATCTTCAGCCGCTTTGGCTTCTTGGGTATTTGCGCTTTGGGATTGTGTTCTTAATTCAGTGATTTTAGTAAAGACTTCAGACTCATGGCTGAGGTATTTTTTTACGGTGGCCAATAAGCTGTCAAAGACTTTGCCACGACGATCTAATTGTACTGAAATTTCAGTTTCACTTGAGATAACCGCTTCACGCATAGAGATAATACGGTTGTAATAATAAAAAATAAGACCCAATAACGCGATGGTAATAATTAATCCAGTCATGCGAAGCGCTCTCTTTTCTAATAGTAAACAGGGAATTGTATTAAATCATTAAGGTTAATTTTGCCTATTATTGATAAAGATAGCTAGATGATTATTTCATCAAAGATAAAAAGGGTGCCGATAAAGCAAAATCAATAATATTGGGTGAGATAAAAAAATACCCCGAATAAATTCGGGGCAAAATTAAAGGTAATGTTAAGGTAAATAAAATTATCAAGTGAAACATCAGGGGATGAAAACTAGGTTAAATAAACTTAGCTATTTAACCTAGAGAGATAACAAATTTAGAACCAAGGTGCTTGCGTCATTACATTGCCATAAAACAGCATTCTTCCTGTGATTTCGCCACTAAAAAGCATCAAAATAGCGATAATAGAGAGTGATGTTTTGCTAAATGAAGCACTGTGAGATAACGTAATAATACAAATACCCACAATCAAACTAGCAATGACTTGCCACCATAATAATAGGCTTGTTACATCAGCACCGGGTACTTGCGCTCTCATAACTAATCCCACAAGTACAAATAATGCGCCGATAAACGCCCCTATTTTTAATGAATTGCTAATGACTTTACCTTGTAAACGTAACCAAGGGATCATCGAGCCAAAACCAAGTAGCAACGCTGTACCAATAAAGCTAATTTGTGTTGCAGGTGTATGCCATAACGGGTGTGTTTGCATTTGGTAATAGATTTGCGCTGTAACCAAGATAATAGGTAAACCAATTACACCACAAAACAATCCAATCAAACTATTACGGCGAATAGCATTAGGCTGTACCCAACTTGCTAATGCCCATAATGAAATCAATCCATTAAGCATAACGAAAGCAATTGCTTCACGACTTAACCAAGAGTGAGCAATACCTAAAACAGAACGATAAGCACCAAGTGGATCACCTAAATGTCCCATTGACATTGATGAGCCCACAACCTCAATCAGCCAAATCAGCGCAATGGTTGTTCGTAATGTTTTGGTACTTAGCATTGCAACGTTTTGTGTCTGGTTTTGCCATTGATACAGTGAAAGTGCTAATACCGCACCAATGCCCCATTGGCTCATTACCGTAAACAGGACTAACGGCAGTTGGTAATCATGCATGATTAATCCTCCATACCAATAATGACAATATTAGGGTTGCTGATGGTGTGATCAGGAACGCCATAGCGTTTTTCTAATAAAGCCCAATTTGTCGTATGTTTTTTACGTAAATCTTCAATTTCGCCAAATTCAATGGCACCCGTAGGGCAAGATTCAACGCAACGTGGTTTCAAACCTTCATCCAGTCTATCTGCACACATATTGCACTTACTGGTTTTACCTTCAACTGGATCATAAACCGGAGCGTTATAAGGACATGCCATGATGCACATTTGACAACCAATGCATTTGTCATGATCTTGCACGACAATACCGTCTTCACGTTTGGTATAAGTATCCGCAGGGCAGACTTTTAGGCATTGTGGATCATCACAATGGTTACAAGACATCGTAATAAAGGCTTGTGCATTAGGTTGATCTTCGTTGAATTCACGAACACGACGCCATAGCACGCCGGGAGGTGTCACGTTTTCAGATTTACATGCCATAGAGCAGGTACGGCAACCGTAGCAATCTTTGGTATTTATCAGAAAACCATACTGTTTCTTCGCCATGATCATGCCTCCCGTCTTACGTTAACTAAGGTGCTATTACAGCAATGACCATTACCCAAAGGCTCTACGTGATCATTGGTGACATGGCTACTACTTCCGCCTTGTTGTTCCCACCATCCATTATCCAATGAGACAACGCCTTGCTTAATATGAGTGGTTACAACGGCAATAGCGCGGTGTTCACCTCGATCATTAAATGCGATAGCCCATTCACCATCTTTAATACCGCGATCTAAGGCATCATTAGGATGGATAAGAATATTAGGCTGATTGCGCTGTACTTCTAAGATCCACTCATTCATACCATGGCTGGAGTGAACACTACGGGCGAGTTTGCGTTGTACTGCCATAAGAGGATACTTTTTGGCAAGCTCAGGAGAGCCTTTTGTCGATTCTTTTACTGGGTAATAGGTGACAATAGGGGAGTAATTTTTACCCTGCCACTCTTCAATAAAGAAGTGTGCTTTTTTCGTCGAGGTGCGGAAAATACCATCTTTAAATGGGATCCAATCACCTTCAACTGGGCGTACTGGGCCTTTTTCAAGCATTTCACGCGTAATACCAGAACCTTTGAGACAAGCATCAATATAATGTTCAATCGGCTGATTAAAGACTTCGCCGAAGCCAAAGCGCTCAGCAAGACGAGCAAAGATCCAGTAATCAGGTTTTGCTTCTCCCGGTGGCTCAACGGCTTTTTCCATTAATTGCACATATTGGCTACGAACCCCAGCCATTAAGCTGGTATCTTCAAAAATAGTGGTAACAGGAAGTACGAGATCAGCATAAAGTGCCGTGGATGACATCAAGTTATCAGCAACAACAACAAAAGGAACTTTTTTCAGTGCATTACGCACCATATTGGTGTTAGGAAGCTGCGTCATTACACCCATTGTCATGATCCACCAAAAGTTAATTGGGTGTGGTCTTTCATTGACAATCCAATCACCAACTTTTGCAACAGGGATTGGCTTGATGGGTTTTGCATTCGGTGCTGGTGGAATAATTGGGCTAAATTTTGCCATTTGGCGAGCACCACCCGCATCACAAATTCCAGCGCCTTTCTTACCGATATTGCCAGTTAATAAAGCAAGATAAAACTGGCTTGCAGCAACATAAGCACCGAACTCTGTTCGTTGAGCACCTGACATATTTTGTACAATCATTGCCGGTTTGGTGGTGGCATAATCACGAGCTAAACGAATAATCGTTTCTTTGGGGATATCTGTTTCTTGGCTCGTTTTTTCGATAGTCCAAGGCTGGGCTTGTTGATAAATTTGCTCAAAGACAGTCACGTAGTCAGCATTAGCTGGCAGTTCATCATGAGTTAACGCAGGAACAATATTGGGTGTTTCATGGTGAACAAGTTGCTGGCTCAGGGTATCAAAAACCAGATAACTATCTTGGTCATCATCAGATTGGCGTAATAGTTTTTGCTGTGTGTTAACAAGATAAACAGCACCCGTATGTGTACGTAAAAAAGGCTTATCAGTGAGATTTTCTTCAATGATAATTTTGATCATACCTAGTGCAAGGGCGGTATCTGTACCGGGGACAATTGGGATCCATTCATCGGCTTTAGCCGCTGTTTCATTAAAGCGAGGATCAATAACCACCATTCTAGCGCCATTTCGACGAGCTTGATTATAGTTTTTAAAATATGCTTGCATGGTGACAGCAGGGTTATTGCCCCAACAAAGAATATAACGACTATCTTTTACGGTATCTCGAGTGTCTGCATAGCGCAGACCTACCATAGGGATCATCGCAGCCGTTACCGCAGAGCAGCATAAAGAGCCAGCTTGTTTTGTAGAGCCTCCCAAATAGTCGAAAAATGCCTTACCCATATCATTTTTAATCGAGTCCATATTGCCCGCATGAGTGGAGATAAATAGTCCCTCATTGCCAAACTTATCAATGGTTTCTCTAATGTTTTTTTCAATAAGATCAAGTGCTTCATTCCAACTAATTGGTTTAAATTCTGCTTTCCCTTTTTCACCAACACGTAATAAAGGTGTGGTAAGACGATCTTTATGATATACCCACTTAGTTCGGCTCATTCCACGTAAACAGCATTTCACATTAAAGCCTTCAGAGGCTTCAACTTTGATAAGTTTCCCCTTATGTGTAAAAGCTGTTAGGTTACAGTGCAAACATTCCATCGCACAGGTTGAACGAAAGGTTTTATATTCGGATAATTTGATCCGTGGTTTCTGGTTAAATATGGGTTTATTTTCATTAACTAGACTGAACGCGTTAGGAGAAAGAGCAGCCACGCCAATGGCGCCCATTCCTTTTAACAACGTTCTTCTATTTAATTCCCATTTTTGATTTTTAGACATAGACATTCTCACGCACAAGAAAAGTTAACTATATATAAACCCAATTCATATATGGTTAACCTTGAGTTAGATCATCTAAAAATAGACAAAGAAAATAATCGATAGAAAATGATTAAAAAGCCCTATTTAAAATAAGGTTTCAGTGAAATAAACTAGTAAAAATGACAAAAAAAGAATAATGGGATATCGTCATAAAACAAAGTAGATAACGAATAGGTGTGGGAAAAATAAATGCAGAATTCTCAAGGAGTTAACTCGGTTGATATCGCTATTACCATTCTTGAATTTATTGCTTCGAATGGAGGTATTGCCCGATCGTCAGATATTGCAAAAGCCTGTTCGCTTTCAAAAAGTCGCTTACATAAGTATTTAGTTTCACTTTGTCGCTCTGAAATGCTGTATCAAGAGAGTGAAGGAAGCCAGTATTGTTTGGGCAGTAAAATTCTTTTTTTAGCAGAGGCAACGCCAAAGCCACAATCCTTTGTGGATGAGATTAATCAGTTATTATGTGAGTTTAGAGACGAACATAATATGTCTACCGGACTGGTGATTTCTCAAGGTAATCAACTGTTTTTAACACGCTACAATCGTAGCTTTAAACATGTTGATATCGATTTTTTACCTGATACTCCAGTTCCTCATAAAGTTAGTGCAGCAGGGGCTGTTTTTGCCACCTTTAGTGGTTTAAAGATTGAAGCTGATTTATCTCAAAAGCAGCAAAATAGTATTCGCCAACAAGGTTTTGCTATTCGTCATGAACCCGCAGAAGGTATTCCTGGCGCACAATCTATTTCATGCCCTGTACTTAATAAAAAAGGGGAAATGGTGGCGGCAGTATTAACGATGGGATTTATTGAACCTGAAAGGCAAATGGAACTGGGTAATGCATTAAAAGCAAAAATGGCACATTTCTCCCGCTAATTTGCTAAAGGCGTTATTTAGGCACTTTTGCAGAAAAAGCAAAGTGCCTAAAATCGTTCGTTGATTAATCAAACAACCCTTTTGCCAGAATCTCACCCTCTTGAGATATACCGGGTAACACAAAGTAATATCCACCACCGAAAGGTTTGATATAACGCTCTAAGGGTTCACCATCTAAACGTTTTTGTGTATCAATAAAGCCCTTTTTAAGGTTATTTTGAAACGAGATAAAAATCAGCCCCATATCTAGTTGACCTGAAGGCGTTAATCCTAATGAGTAGCTATAACTACGTCGGCGTAGTTTGGCACTATAGCGTTCTGGATTTCTTGGTTCAGCTCGTCGCATATGAGAATCAAAGAGCACTCTGTCACCATGAGGATCTTTTTCAAATTGAGGATCGTCCATCTCTTGCTTCATACCTATTGGCGCACCTGTTGAGCGATGGCGACCAAAGTTATTCTCTTGATCTTCAAGAGGCGTTCTATCCCAAAATTCCAAAGCAAAACGAATAAGACGAACTGCTTGATAACTTCCGCCTAAACACCATTGTGGCTCTTTTTGTTTTTCAGTGATCCAGACAAGAGAGTCCATCAAGTTATTATCAGAGGAAGGTGCGTTACCAGAACCATCTTTAAAGCCAAAAAGATTAATCGGCGTTTGTCGATTATCGATATCACGAGCAGGAAGAAAACCATCGATTTTCCATACAGCATAAACCTTTCCGGATAGGTGTTTTAAAATATCCCTTAATGCATAAATCACGCTTTCTTGGCTATTCGCACAAAGTTGCAGTAATACATCGCCACCGCACCATTTAGGGTCTAGCCTGTCATTTGGAAAGGGTTTCATTGGCTCTAAGCGTTTAGGTTTCTTAGCTTGAAAACCAAAACGACTATCAAAAAAACTATCGCCTAAAGCGACGGTGACGGTTAATTCATCGGGGTGTAATTGTGTACCTAAAATACCAGACTCAGCAGGAGGAAGGTGTGGATTAGCCCTTTGTTGTAGTTCTCTGGGTTGAGTTAAAAACGCAATTCGTTGTGTCAGTATTGTGAATATTTTTTTCACATCATCGGCGCTTGTTACTGTCAGATTAAGTGCAATAAATGAGGCATGTTTTTGTTCTGGTGTAATAACGCCTGCTTGATGTTGACCTAAATAAGCAATAGCGCGTTGATAACGCAAAGTTGATGAAGCTTCTTGTTTTTCTATTGCTTTAGCTCCCATACTGGCGAGTAATAAACTTCCTCCTAGCCACTTTAACGTTGTACGTTTATTGAAGTTAACAGGATTTTTTGATAGCGATTTAAAGAGAGTTTTATTTTTCATCACTTGCTTCTTTATAGTGATAGTAAACATCAATATTGAGCGTGCTACGTAAGTTCGCGACTTGCTCTGCTAATTGTGTCACTTGAGAAAAAAGCCAACTTTTTTCTGTTTCGGGAAGCGCAGTTAAAGGTTGGAATAGACCTTCATCGCGCTGATATTTTAAAAGTAGAGCACCAATATCGTTATATTGTTTTATAAGTGATTGATATTCTGCCGTTGGAATATGATTCGATAAGATCTCTACGATTAGGCGCGATCCAGATAAATTGGCGTAACTATCACCCAGATCACTATTTGAATATTGATTTTCAATACCTGCGAGTTTGTCAGTCAAAATAAATTCTAGGCTATCACCCGCAGATTGAGCCAGTTTGGGAATAGGAATATCTTCAATCGCAACACGTTTTTTTAAGTCACTAATATCTCTTAAAAGGGCTTTTGCCGACTCTGTCGCTTTTTGAGGATCTCTTAATTTAAATAATTGATATTCAACTAAATGAAATCCTGAAAAACGAGGTGAGTTTTCTCTTTGAAGAAAGAAATCAGCCCGATTATTTAATAAACGTTCGCTTGACCCAAAAAGGGCGATAATAGGGCGAATAACCTCATAATGATAATGCGCTTGTTGATAAGCAATTTGTGCATTAATAAGCTGATTTATTTCACTATTTTTGATTAATTTATCGAGTGATTTTTCAACTAGTATTAATTTTTCAACCGCTTTTTCTCGATAATTTAAAATATCAGTTTCGAATTTTTTAGGGGTCGGGATATCCCCTTTAGCAATAACGATATTTTCGCTATCTTGAATAATGCCCTGAATAATTTTTTCGGCATAAACAGGAAAAGAAAATAACAAGATAACTAGAAAAGCGGTAAATTTTTTACTTTTTAATTTTGCATTATTTAGCATGGCAAGAACCTCGCTTAAATAACAGTGCGACAACCGTCCAATAGACAATAAATGTCACCACGCTCAAGCCAATAGGTTGAGAACGATAAGCAAAAAACGAAACTAAAAAATTACCAAAAACACTCGAATCATCAAGAATATGGCTAATATCCCAAAGTGGGTAAATAAAGAAATCAGGTAATTCAAAATCCATTTCAATCAGTAGATTTGCAATTTCCTCTACGGCTTTTAATAACAGAGAAACGGCAAGGAATAGTAATAAAAAACCAGTTACGGTAAAGAAATAGCGCCATGAAATCACTTTTGAAGTTAGTAAAAATAGCCACAGTGTGAATGCTGCGACCAGTAAGCCAATAAAGACTTCAATAAAGAAAGACAGTGCTGTTTGTGTATTGAGGGCCATTATATGGCTAGAAAGGAATACCACCACTTCACTGCCTTCTCTGGCAATCGCAATGGCAATAATCAGTAAAATACCCCATGCACTTTGTTGCTGTGTTTTTTGGGTGAGTTCATTTTCTATATTAGCTTTTAATGATTTTCCTTGCCCATTCATCCAATAGACCATCTGCACAATAAGCACACAGGCGAGGATTTCCATTGTGATCATAAATAGAGATTGCCACATATCTTCTAGTGAGCTAAATACACCATAAATACTCAGCGCTAGAATAACGGCAAGAAATAGCCCAAATATCACACCACCCCACAAGTATTTCATACCTTGTTGTGGTGTTGGTGAACGTTTTATCCACGCATAAATAATGCCTATCACTAATAACGCTTCAAAACTTTCTCGCCAAACAACAAACAGAACTTGTCCCATATTTACTCTGCCTTTTCAGTTGCAACTATTTCACCTTGAGGATGAGAAAGGTGAAAATCATCAAAGAAGGTGTAACGGCCCGGTTTTAGTGGTGCGATTACAACGACCGAATTTGCGCCCGGCGCTAATACTTTTTCTTTTCGTAGCTGTGTACTTTCAAATTCAACAGGGCTAGTACCTGTATTACGAATTTTTATTCTAATGGGTGTTTTTGCTGGTACTTCAAGTACTTGTGGAATCAGTTCACCATCTTTCATTTCTAATTCAACAGTGTATTTCTCTGCTGCAAAAACAGAGGATGTCACCATGAGTAGTAGCAATAATGTGTATTTAGAGAGAGTTTTGATCATCAGCGTTTCACTTAAAAAAGAGAAAAAGGACAAATCCAAATGATTGGATTTATCCGTTATCAAGCTAATTAATAACTACCTTTACGGCCTGTACCGCTATAGGTGAAATCCCACGATACTTCAAAGGGTTCAAACCAAGGTGCAACGCCAGTTTCTTTATCGATATGCCGGCCAAAAGCGATATCTTTGTTGTATGAAGGTGGGTAAATCTTATAGGTCACGTTATATTGACCGTTTCCATCCAGCTTTAGGTTTTCACCATAGTGAGGGCCATCATTGGCAACCATTGCCATAAATGTGCCTTGCTGTTTTTTCGCTGGTGCATCAGATTTTGTTACGGTGTATTCAATGGTTAGGTAGGGGATCCAATCGCCTTCAGCAAACCCATTCGGATTATCTTCTGTGGCATGAATATCTGCTTCTAAATGGATATCTGCTTTATCAGCAGCTAAGTGATTCATCGCATGATGACCTTCTTCAGTATCCATGGTGATAGGTTGGAGATAAACCCCTTGAATTTCCATACCATTTTTAAGAATAGGGTGACCAACTGGATACTCAACAGCTAATGCAGATGCAGAAAGAAATGAGAGAGCAGTGAGAGAGAGCGCATAGCGATATTTCATGTTTAACCCTTATTATTGAATGATAATCGTTATTATTCTTAATAAGGTTAACATGATTTGTATTAGAAATAGGAGATAATCTATACGAAAAATATCGCTTAAGTTGACAGGAAAATCAGTGAAAATAGCGCTAACATTTTATTTTATAAAAGAAAAAAATTTGTTGTCCAAAAAGAAATATATGAAAGGAATTAATAATTTCAGGTAATAATACTCAATGAAATCATCTAATTAAGAATGACATATGGAAATCTTATTTATCTTAATGAAAAGATAAAACAGAAGATTTCCATACCAAGAATATTAAATTTGACTTTGAGCACTCCAAAACTGTTTGGATTGTGTCAATGCTACAGCAGAAACTTGTTCTTCATTTGGCGGTAGGAAAAATGCAGGAGTGACTTTTAGCTCTTGTGCAATATGAAAGAGCATATCAACATCAATCTTACATAGCCCATTCTCATAACGTGAAAATTGTTGCTGGCTAATACCGACTCGTTCAGCGACAACCTTTGCTGACAAGCGAAGTTGCTGGCGTTGTTTACGAATTTTATGCCCAATAATTTGAGAAATGGGATAAATCTTTGACATTAGTGACCTCATTCTTCCTATCAACCACCAATAATATCCAATAAATTGAATATCAAGTTTCCGTGATGGATCTTCAAAATAAACAAGCACTCCGGCTTGAATGAGTAAAATCCATACTAATGTGTTATCGGTTAATTGGATGAATTATTTATACCCGTCATGTTATAAGATGATATTAATTTTCATTAAACTATTTTGATATCCTTCTTTTTTCTAGCAGGATAGTCGAGAATTTTTTGATAAACAGTGCTATATATTGCCCAAACGCCATTTTATCTGTTATTTGTGCTAGCATTTATGATTAATAAAGAGTAAATAATGAAGCTATAACAAAAAAGATAAAGCCCTCTTTGACTGTGTTTATACTCGAAAATACCTTTTATGCCTTTTTATAATGGGTTATTTTTGAGTTTTTTTTTATATCGTCGAGATTTCCTTTCTTAAACCCATGTGAAATTCAAACAACGATCCTCACTTTATTGAAATTTATAAAATTACATTCACATCTAATAGGCTACGGCGTTAAGATTGTTAACTATAATACTTAGGTAAGATTATAAGTGTTGTAGGGTAATTATTTATTTATCGTCAAGGTCGAGATTATGAATGTAAAAGATATCATTCGTCATGAACCATTTGGAACATTGTTAGGCTATGCGCCTGGTGGTGTCGCGATTTACTCTTCAGATTACAGCAGTATTGATAAAGAAGACTATGCCGCTAATGATTCATTCCGTAGTTATATTGGTAATGAATATATGGGGCACAAGTGGCAGTGTGTTGAATTCGCTCGCCGTTTTCTCTATTTGAATTATGGGGCTGTATTTACTGATGTGGGAATGGCTTATGAGATCTTCTCACTGCGTTTTCTACGTAAAACCATAGATGACGATATATTGCCATTACAAGCCTTCGCGAATGGTAGCAAACAACCCCCAGCAGTGGGTGCTTTGCTGATTTGGCAAGAGGGTGGTGAGTTTAAAGTAACTGGACATGTCGCTGTTATTACTGAAGTGCTTGAAGATAAAATTCGTATTGCAGAACAAAATGTTATCCACACTCGGTTACCAGCAGGGCAACAGTGGACAAGAGAGTTACCTCTTAAAGTGACGGATAACGGCTACTTTATTCAAGATACTTTTGATAATACAACGCTATTAGGTTGGATGATCCAAACAGAGCCTAATGCTTATAGCCTTCCTCAACCTAAAATTGCGCCAGAGTTATTAAATATCCATGCCGAAAAGCTTGATAATAAAGGTCAATTAGATGGCAAGTGGTTAGATGAAAGTTCGCCTCTAGAAAAAGCCTATGTCCTTGCACAACACGGCCATATTATTAATCAAGATAGCTATGAATATTTCACCATCTCAGAAAGTGCAGAGCAGGAACTTATTCGCGCAAGTAATGAAATGCACTTGATGTATCTGCATGCAACAGAAAAAGTGTTAAAAGACGATAAGTTATTACGTTTATTCGATATCCCTGAAGTGTTGTGGCCTCGTATCCGTTTGTCATGGCAAAATAGGCGCCATCAAATGATCACGGGACGATTAGATTTTTGCATGGATGAACGCGGTGTCAAAGTTTATGAATATAATGCTGACTCTGCCTCTTGCCATACAGAAGCGGGTTTAATTATCGAGAAATGGGCACAGAAAGGTGGAATTAAAGACGGTTTTAACCCTGGTGAACGTTTACTTGATGCATTAGCCGATGCTTGGAAACACTGCGATGCGAAACCTTTTGTGCATATTCTTCAAGATGATGATAGCGAAGAAGATTATCATGCTCTCTTTATGCAACAATCGCTGACTCAAGCTGGTTATAGCAGTAAAATTCTACGAGGGTTAGATGAGCTTCATTGGAATAGTCGTGGTCAATTAATTGATGCAGACAAACGTGTCGTTGAATGTGTCTGGAAAACATGGGCCTGGGAAACGGCGTTAGACCAATTAAGAGAAGAGAGTGAGCAACAAGCACTGATCCCTATTCGTACAGGACATGCTGAAAATGAAGTTCGGTTAGTCGATGTGCTTTTACGTCCTGAAATTACAGTTTTTGAACCTCTTTGGACATTAATTCCTAGTAATAAAGCCATTTTACCGATTTTATGGCAATTGTTCCCTGATAACCCTTATTTATTAGATACTGATTTCACGGTAACGCCTCGCCTTGCTCAAAGTGGTTATGCAATTAAACCTATTGCGGGACGTTGTGGTAGTAACATTGGTTTAGTGGATTATAAAGAGAACGTCTTAGATGAAACCAATGGCCAATTTGATCATCAAGAAAATATTTACCAAGAACTATGGTGCTTACCAAAAGTGGCAAACCGTTATATCCAAGTTTGCACCTTTACTGTTGGCGGGCATTATGGTGGTTGTTGCTTACGTTCAGACCCAACTCTGGTGATTAAAAAAGAGAGCGATATCGAGCCTTTAATAGTGATTGAAGATAAACACTTTTTAGCTAAATAAGATCATAGACGTTTAGAATTAAGAAATAATAAACCCGCCTAATTGGCGGGTTTATTGTAAAAATAACGAGATCTTTAATGAGAAATAGAATGATACAAAAATTTGAAACACTTAGTGAGTTATTAGCAACGCTTTCAACACTTGAATCTAATGAGTGGATTTATACGGAAATTGCGACTTGGGAGCGTGATCCTAATCAGGCAATTTTTTATTACATTCCTTGGGATTATCTTCAAGAATTACCCGATGATGAGATTTACCTTGATGATGAAGATCTGGAAATGCCCAAAGCGGTTGAAGATAAAAACTTGCGAGGCTGGATGGTGGTTTGTGATTTAGCATTATTTTATCAAACCCAACAAGCCCAACAAAAAACCTTGCAGTGGGTAATTGAGGAAATTAACTATTATCGTGAGTATGATGCTTTTCGGTGTTTGGGTTAGATTTTATTCTTATTAATAAAGTCTAAAATCATTAACTATAATATTTTGATAATTAATGATTTTATTTATGATTTATTGTTTTAATAAAGAAGGTTTTCAATATTAGGCCAATCATCAGCATAATGATCTGTCATTAATAAAAAACATTCGGCAATAGCACGGTTGAGTGATTTATGTTCAACAGTGTCATTTTCTATTGAAGTGACAGACCATACTTTGTTTTCTTGATGATAAGAGCATGTCATTTCACAATCTTCTAATAAAGAAAGCGCATCATCTGCATTTTTGAGTAAATCGAATAACGCACCATCGGGATCTAAAGAGCTCCAAACTTTTTCGGTTTCTGCATCAAATTCGATTTCATAACCATAACGGCGATAGATAGCGGTTAGGTTTATTTGAAAATCCGTATAGTGACTATAACGATGAATGGAAGGCTGGTAAGTATCAGGCTTTTGAGCTTTTCGATTATTTTTATAGTCTTGAATTTGTTTCTCGCGAGCTTGTGCGCGTTGATAGCCCTCGTCGCTAAATTCTAAAATACGTGCTTTACGATGAACGTTACTAAAATCCAGTACCGCCGCTCCGTAATAAAGCCCTTCCTCTGTTTTCACATCCAGCAAATCAACGAGGATATAGCGTTTATTTTCTGTGATATTTTCTTTATTAGCGATCGTTAGCCCTGCATATTCCGAAATGGCAATAATCTGTTGTGTTGTAAAGGTCATCTCTTTCATCGGATTTTCCTTAAAAAACTACATGCTTTCCTTGATTTGTTTTTTCAGCCACTGAATGAAAAGCTGTACTTTAGCATTATTTTTTTCATTTCGAGTGACAAGGTAATAACGCTGAGCACAAAAAAGCTCACTATTATCAAAAGGAATAACTAATTCTTTATTAGCCAGTTGTTTTTGGACTAAACGCTTTCTTCCCATTGCTACTCCTGAGTGGTTCACCGCAGCGATAACAGCAAGATCAGAACGGTCAAAACAGATATTGCTGCGATTAGGAAAAAGTGAAAGCCCCATATATTCACTCCAAGCCCGCCATTCGTCAAAATCAGAGTTATTACTCCACGCTTGTCTATCATGTAGCAAAGTGCAATTAGAAAGATGATGAATATTGCCGACAAGCTCATGACTTTTTGCGTATTCGGGGCTGCATACAGGAATAATCGATTCTGAAATTAAATCTTCACAATAAAGGTTTTGTAGTTGCTTATCATCGAAATAGATTGCGAGATCAATACCATAACCTCGAAAGTTAATATCGTCATTTCCCGTGAGTAGATTCAATTCAATAGAGGGGTAACGTTCAGTAAAATCTGAAATACGCGGGACTAACCAACATTGAGCAATAGAAGGGCGAGAATAAACAGTGAGAACACCGGAGACTTCTTGATTATGAATATCCAAAATCTCTTGGTTAATATCTTCTAGTGTTTTTTTAAGTGCCCAATAGATACGCTCTCCTTCTTCTGTTAACTCAATTCGGCGATGAAAGCGGTTAAATAGCTTAATGCCTAACTCTTCTTCCAATGTATTAATACGGTGGCTAATGGCACTAGGGGTTAATGATAGCTCTTCTGCCGCTAAAGCAAATGAAAGGTGACGTCCTGTTGCTTCAAAAGTGTGAAGTCTTGCTAATTGATAACTGGATAATCGTTTATTTCTTAAAATCACGCTAGAAGATTCAAACATTCTTTTATTCTCGTTTTGTTATTAATAGTAACGTAAGTTAACAATCAAGGTAATGTTAAGATGAAATACCATACTACTATTCGTCATAATGTGATTATTTGTGCTTGTGATCACTTATTTGAGTTAACTGAGTTCATCTTAGTGTAAATTTTCATCATTTGTAAGTGCCGAATGATTAATATTCAATATGATTAACAATAAATAAAATATTTGGGATGGATATATGGATTCAACATTATGGGTGCTAGGTACTCTTATAATTAGTATCTTGCTCATTGTTTTTACTATAATAAAACTTAAGTTTCATCCGTTTTTAGCCTTACTATTGGCAAGCTTCTTTGTGGGTACTGCAATGAAGATGAATCCTTTAGAAATGGTAAATGCGATTGAAAATGGTATTGGTGGTACGTTAGGATTTTTAGCAGCAATTATCGGTTTAGGCACTATCCTTGGTAAGATGATGGAAATATCCGGTGCCGCAGAACGCATCGGTATTACATTACAAAAATGCCGTTGGTTATCTCCAGACGTTATTATGGTATTGGTTGGTCTTATTTGTGGTATTACACTCTTTGTTGAAGTGGGTGTGGTATTACTTATTCCTCTTGCTTTCTCAATTGCGAAAAAAACAAATACATCATTATTAAAATTAGCAATTCCATTATGTACAGCATTAATGGCTGTTCACTGTATTGTTCCTCCTCATCCTGCTGCTCTATTCGTAACAAATGAATTAGGAGCAGATATGGGAACCGTTATTGTTGCAGGTCTTGCGG
Organism: Proteus sp. ZN5; assembly: GCF_011046025.1. Classification (GTDB taxonomy): domain Bacteria; phylum Pseudomonadota; class Gammaproteobacteria; order Enterobacterales; family Enterobacteriaceae; genus Proteus. The sequence continues at coordinate 3,834,922 of NZ_CP047639.1, read as the reverse complement.
TAGGCTTAGCTGCATCTTTAGTCGGTGGTCCTCTATTCTTAAAAATATTAGGTGAACGCTTACCATTTAAAACCGTACCTGAAGAATTTTCTGATATGGAAATTCGTGAAGAAAAAGATTTACCTTCATTAGGTGCGACTCTGTTTACTGTCTTATTACCTATTGTTCTGATGCTGATAAAAACGGCAGCAGAATTAAATATGACAAAAGGTACGTCGGTTTATACCGCATTACAGTTTATTGGTAACCCAATTACTGCGATGTTTATTGCTGCCTTTGTTGCTTATTATGTGTTAGGTATTCGCCGTAATATGGGCATGAATACTTTATTAAAGAAAACAGAAGATAGCTTTAGCTCTATTGCCAACATCTTATTAATTATTGGTGCGGGTGGTGCTTTTAACGGCATTTTAAAAGGTAGTGGTTTAAGTGAATCTTTAGCGTTAATTCTTTCTAACTTGGATATGCATCCAATTTTATTGGCTTGGTTAGTCGCCATTATCCTTCATGCTGCTGTTGGTTCTGCAACTGTAGCAATGATGGGCGCTACTGCAATTGTTGCACCACTAATGCCTTTATATCCAGACATTAGCCCTGAAATTATTACATTAGCAATTGGTTCAGGTGCTATTGGTTGTACCATCGTCACAGACTCATTGTTTTGGTTAGTGAAACAGTATTGTAATGCAACTTTAAGTGAAACTTTTCGTTTTTACAGTGTCGCGACCTTTATTGCCTCCTTTGTCGCATTAGGCGGTACATTTATGCTTTCTTTTGTCATATAAAAGAGAACGACTATGAACCATATAGATATAAATAAATTAAAAAGTAATTTTCCACTAGTTAATGACTTAGTGGACTTAAAAGAAGTGGTTTGGTTTAACCCAAAAGTGACCACCACTGACCAGGGACTTCCATATGTTGGTCTAACGCAAGATGACGTAATTGACGCACAAGCACGATTACAACGTTTTGCACCTTATTTAGCTAAAGCATTTCCAGAAACAGCTATTACTAAAGGGATCATCGAATCAGAAGTGATTGATATTCCTAAGATGAAAGTTGCTCTTGAAAAGCGTTATAACACCGCCATTAGTGGCCAATTGCGTTTGAAAAAGGACAGTCATCTGCCTATTTCAGGTTCAATTAAAGCACGTGGTGGAATTTATGAAGTACTGACTCATGCTGAGAAATTGGCGATTAACGCGGGATTATTAAGTACAGATGATAATTATGAAAAATTATTTTCTGATAAATTCCGTGAGTTCTTTAGCCAATATAGTATCGCAGTAGGTTCAACAGGCAACTTAGGTATGTCTATTGGGATCATGAGTGCGAAATTAGGCTTTAGTGTGAGTGTTCATATGTCTGCTGATGCACGTCAGTGGAAGAAAGATAAATTACGCTCTCATGGCGTAAATGTTGTTGAATATGAACAAGATTACAGTATCGCGGTAGAAGAAGGTCGTAAAGAAGCAGAGAAAGATCCTAACTGTTTCTTTATCGATGATGAAAACTCAAAAACATTATTCTTGGGTTATGCGGTAGCAGGATTACGTTTAAAACGCCAATTTGAAGAACAAGGTGTTCGTGTTGATAGTGAACATCCTCTGTTTGTTTATCTGCCTTGTGGTGTTGGTGGTGGTCCTGGTGGTGTTGCTTTTGGGCTGAAACTGGCATTTGGTGACGCGGTACACTGCTTATTTGCAGAGCCAACGCACTCACCTTGTATGTTATTGGGCGTTTATACCCAATTACATGAAGGCATTTCAGTACAAGAGATTGGTATCGATAACATCACTGCAGCTGATGGTCTTGCGGTTGGTCGTGCATCAGGCTTTGTAGGTCGTGCAATGGAGCGCTTAATTGATGGTTATTACACTATTGATGACCAAGAGCTTTATGACTTACTCAGTTTATTAAATAAAGAAGAAGGGATTAAGTTAGAACCTTCGGCTTTAGCGGGAATGGCAGGTGCTGTTCATGTCACTCAAGCTAAAGATTATCTGCAAGGTTTATCACTAGACAGTCAAAAAATGCAAAATGCAACGCATTTAGTATGGGCGACTGGCGGTGGTATGGTTCCTGCGGATGAAATGCAAAAATATCTCGCTCAAGGAAAATAGAGTGTAGAACGGATGCTATCAGCTTTTGTTCTGATAGCATCTTAAAAAATAAAGGGAGTAGTACAAGTATCTCTAATCGTTATCTAAAACAATAATAGCGTAGCAATGTGTTACACCAAGTGTTACATCAAACATTCACACCAGGATGTCACACCAGGGGAAAATGTCGTAGTATTATTATAAAAAAGAGGCACCCATTGGGTGCCTCGCTTACTTTTATGCTATTCAATATTCTGTTTATTCTAAAATAAACATGCCATAAGGATGGATTTGCAGATAGTAGCTATCGCCTACATTTGGTTGAAGTTGTGTGGCATTAACTTGTAATAGCAAGGTTTGATTTTGCCATTCCACAGTGACTTCATATTGAGGTCCCATATAAGCGACATGGACTATTTTGCATTGCTGACAGGCATCACCTTGTTGAGATAAGGTGATCGCTTCAGGTCTAACGCCCACTCTAACTTCTGTTTTTGTCGTATTAAATGTGTCTGGTTTTGGTAAACGATATTGGAAGATATCAACATAATCATCGCCCAATATGGCTGGGAATAAGTTTGCATCTCCCATAAAGCTTGCCATAAATTCAGAAGCAGGTTGGCGATAAAGATTTTGCGGTGAACCTAATTGCATTATCTTCCCTTTATTCATTACTAAAACCATATCAGAAACCGCAAAAGCTTCACTTTGGTCATGAGTTACGTAAAGAGAGGTGATATTAAACTGTTGTTGTAATTCACGAATTTTTTCTCTCATACTACGGCGTAAGTTCGCATCAAGGTTACTCAGTGGTTCATCAAAAAGTAACACTTTAGGCTTTAAAATTAGCGCACGTGCTAAGGCGACACGTTGCTGTTGCCCACCCGATATTTGGTCAACAAAGCGGTCTTCAAAACCGGCTAAATCCACCAGCTCTAAAGCTTCAGAGACACGTTGTTTAATTTCAGCTTTAGGACGTCCTAGCATTTTTAAGCCATAGCCAATGTTTTCCCCCAAAGACATATGAGGGAAAAGGGCGTAAGACTGAAACACCATACAAATATCACGTTGCTGGATTGAACGGTCGGTAACATCCTCACCATCAATAAAAATCTTACCTTCTGTCGGTTTTTCTAACCCTGCAACTAAACGTAACACCGTTGTTTTACCACAACCTGAAGGCCCCAATAATGAAACCATTTTGCCTTGTGGAATAGACAAACTGAGATCTTCAATTACCGTGTTAGAGCCAAAACGCTTGATTACATTTTTCAGTTCAACGAAATGTTGTTGTGTCATGATTTATACTCCGTATTACTGTGCATTTTTGGCTTTAGAGCGTGAAACACGGGCTTCGCCAATCAAATAGTCAAATAAGAAAATAATTGCCAACATCACAACGATTAAAATCGAGCCGTAGGCAATTGCGACGCCGTATTCACCATCTTCAACACGGTTTAAAATATAAGCGGTGGCAACGCGTGTATCCGGTGTAACAAGGAAAACGATGGCACTGACTGTGGTAATGGCACGCACAAAGCTATAAATCAGCGCAGATAAAATAGCAGGGCGTAATAACGGTAATAGCACATAGAAAATGGTTCTCATTGAGTTCGCTCTTAAACTTAGAGAGGCTTCATCAAGAGATTTATCAATTTGTCCTAATCCCGCAATACCTGCACGTATTCCCACTGGTACGTTACGCATTGTCATAGAGATAATGACAATGGCAGCCGTTCCCGTTAAATAGAAAGGTGAGTCGTTAAACGCCAGAATATAAGAGACACCAGCGACGGTTCCCGGTACAGCGAAACAAAGCATTGTCGTGAACTCGATACTTTTTTTACCTTTAAAGTCTTGGCGTACTACGATATAGGCAATTAATAGTCCGAGAATGGCTGTAATCGGCGCCGCAATACCTGCATATAACAAGGTATCTAACAACGAAGGCCATGCACCGTCACTCATTCCTTGACCAAATAGTTTGATAAAGTTATCGAATGTTAAGGTGTAATCAACCCCCCAGTTAACAGTGAAACTGCCGTAGAAAATACTGCCATAGAGCAGGATATTAAAGACAACCCAAATACCTAAAACGGTAGTCACAAATGCAATCAGTGAAGACGGAAGAGGTTGAACATCACCGCGATAAGATTTACCTGATACCGTGACGTAAGAGCGTTTACCAATCCACATATACTGCACACAGAACACTAATAGTGAGAAAACTAGCAGTGACGCACCTAATGTGCTGGCTGATTGATAATCCAGCTGAGAGCCTGTGATATAGAAGTAAATTTGTGTGGCGATAACGTCAAAGTTGCCCCCTAAAACCAGAGGGTTACTAAAGTCGGCCAGAGATTGCACAATCACAATTAAAAACGCATTGGCTAACGCGGGCTTAAGTAACGGCATAAAGACGTTAAAGAAGGTTTGATAGCGGTTAGCTCTTAAGGTGTAAGACGCTTCTTCCAATGAAGGATGAATGGTTTTTATAGCACCATCTAAAATCATAAATGACATTGGGGTAAAGGCGAGTACTTGAGCTAACCAAATCCCTGTAAAACCGTATAACCAGTTGGTATTTTCCAGTCCTGCGTAAGTCGCGAGAAACTCGGTTACATAGCCAGAGCGTCCCATCATTAATGTCACGCCTAAACCGACAACAAAAGGAGGTGTAACAATAGGTAAGATAGAAAATACACGACCAATAATGGCAGAACGTACCGCAATACGAGACGTATAAATTGCCAAAATTAAACCAAAGAAAGTACAACCGATACCCACTGCGATAGAGAGCACAATAGAGTTGAGCATCACTTGTACAATATGAGCTTGGCTTAAAATAGCGATAAACTCAAAAGGAGCAAAATTACCCGCACTATCTTTAAACATCGGAATAAAAATAGCGATACTTGGGAAGATGATAAAGGCGCCAATCAGCGCAACAACGGCGATTAAAGAGCCAATAACAAAGCTGTCACCACCCAGCCATTCCAGGCGTGTTAAGGCGGTTTTCATGATCATTCCCAAAGAAATAAAGAGGATGATCGCAGAGTAACCTAAACCACGCCCTTCAAGAGTTGCACTAAGGATCGCAATAAATGCACAAAATAGCGCAAAACCTGCATCAAAATAGTGGCGAGAGCGATTTTCACGCTTAGGAGCAGTTAATGGGCGAAATAACAGTAAACTCGGTAATAAAAACCAGAGCCAACTGATATTGACGCTACTCCAGCCGTAAGAGGTGAGCAATTCATCTGCTGTAGAATCTAAAAGACCGTAATCAAGGCTCCATGACGGCAGTAAAGCAAATGCCATCCATGCAATTAGGATCCATAAAAATATGGGATCCCGCCTCTTTTTTTCAGGTAAAGCGAGTGTGTGAGACATAAATCCCCCGAGAGTAAATGTATTTATTATTATGAGAAAAAGAGAGCGAGAGGTTATCTCGCTCTATTAATGAGCTATTTACCCATTTTTACTTCGGTAACCCACTTATTAATCAGCTCTTTACGCACTTCGCTATCGCCATATTTATCCATGTCGTAGTTAATGAGTTTTAAGTCTGATAATTTCAGTGCCATTGGTGAAGATTCAGCCGAGGTATTGGTTAGGATTTGGTAAGATTTACCTTCTTTCCAGCTAATTTCCTGAGCTTCTTTTGAGAGTGTCCAATCTACGAATAATTTTGCGTTATCCATATTGCGGGCATTTTTAATGATACTCACACCACCGATTTCATAGCCTGTACCTTCACAAGGTGAAATCAATTCAAGTGGAGCGCCATTTTCAACTTCTAATGAGTAGTCATGTAAGAAACCAATACCAATAGCGGCTTCACCACGAGCTGCATTTCGTGCTGGAGCAATACCTGATTTGGTGTATTGAGAGATGTTTGTATTGATTTTCTTCAGATAATCAAAGGCTTGTTCAGTGCCCCACAATTGGTCAAAGGTTGCAAGAGCTGTGTAAGCTGTACCTGAGCTTTGTGGATCAGCGATTTGAATTTCACCTTTATATTCAGGTTTAATTAAATCTTTCCAGCACGTTGGAATTGCGATGCCTTTTTCTTTTAAACGATCTTTATTGACGCCGAAACCTAAAATACCGACATATACCGCAGAAGAGTAGTTACCTTTGCGTTTAGCTGGATCACGGAATTGTGGCATGATTTGATCGAGATTAGGAGAAACATAAGGCTCTAGTAGATCCATTTCACCGGCTTGTGAGTGAGGGTCCATTGTACCGCCATACCAAACGTCAGCTTGTGGATTACGTTTTTCAGCTTCGATTTTAGCTAAAGTACTTCCTGAACCATTACGAACGAAGGTTGTTTTAACATCATACTTTTCGGCAAAGGCTTTTGTTTCAGCCTCACACATTGCATTTGTCGCACTACAGTAAACCACTAAGCGACCAGCCGCATTTGTTGATAAGCTAACCGCAGAAAGAGCCAGACCAGCAGCAACGAGTGTAGAGAGGGTTTTCAATTTCATGTTCAGAACCTTTTAAATGTGTCGTCATCGGAAAATGAAAGTGGGCCAATTAAATGCTCTTGTTTGCTAACATCAGCAATCAACAATGGCATTAGTAAGAGTCCCATTAAGGCCGCAGCACTGGTTAATAATGCAAACATCCCAGTCCAACCATAATGCGCCATGACCTGACTTAATGGCCAACCTGCCATTGCCGCCCCTAAATAGGCAAACAATCCCAAGTAGCCAGTTACCGTGCCTGCTGCGTTTTTATGGCAATATTCTGTTGCAGCAAGCCCGATTAACATCTGTGGTCCGAACACAAAAAAACCGATACTAAAAAAACAGGCTGCGAGCAAAGCATAATGATGAATTGGAATTAACCAAAGTGCTGTTACGGCGGTAAAAAGCCCGAGTGAAAACAGCAATATCATTGGTGCTCGTTGGCCACGGAATAATAAATCCGAGCCCCAGCCTGAACATAACGCGCCAAGTAAGCCACCCACTTCAAATAAAGAGAGAATGGCATTAGCACTCAATAAGTTGGCGCCATGTGTTTCTGATAACCAGATATTTCCCCAATCGTTAATCGCCATACGTATGAGATAAACTAAAATATAGGAAAAACCCAGTAACCAAATCATTCGGTTAAATAAAATGCTCTCTTTCAAAATAGTTAACATAGGTTTTGGGGGAGATGCCTGCTCTTGACGTAATTCAAAAACATCGCGCCGCCACATACCCACAGTAGGAAGTCCTTCCTCTGCAGGAGTACCTTTTAATCGTACACACAACCACAACCCGATGATGATGCCGATAATACCGGGAACAAGCAGTGCGACTTGCCAACTATAATGCGTCGCTAGCCACGCAGTTAAAATGGGAAGACTCATCCCGCCAAGGTTGATTGAGATATTCCATAATCCCCACCAGAAACCGCGTTCATTGCGTGAATACCAGTGTGTTAACAACCTTGCACAAGGAGGCCAGCCAAAGCCTTGAAAGAAACCATTTAGTGCCCAGACCAAAAGCAGCGCGGGAAACGAAAGACAATAGGCAAAAATAATATTCATAATGCCTGTCATGACTAATCCCACACCCATAAACCAGCGGTATCCCCATTTGTCATGGAAAATACCGGAAACAAATTTAGATAAACCGTAAGTGAGATAAAAAAGGCTGGCTATCCAACCGATATCTCCTTTATCTAAATTCAATTCAACCTGCATAACGGGCATGACAAAGTTGACGCTTTTACGTGTGAGATAGAAAGTGGCATAACCGATAATCATCGACAGCATTAAATTTTTGCGCCAAAAGTTATAGGTCTTATTAATTGATGCCGAATTTTTACCTGACATAACATCCTCTTTGATGTTGCAAATGTAAAAAAAATGTCGCGAAAAAGAATGAGATAAGGTTGTAGATGACTAAGACTTATTCTTAGTTTTCATTGTTTTCTTTTGAATTTGTGGGTAAGTTAACAATTATTTTCGTACCGTGATGGTTAATCACTTCCCATTCTCCGCCTAAAGCGCGAATGCGTTCTTCTATTCCTCGTAACCCAAAGCCACTGCTTTGTTGTGCTGATAATGATGTCGGTAACATACCAACGCCATTGTCACTAATAATTAACCGTAAACGGTTTTTATTTTGAGTTAGTGAGATTTGGATATAGGTTGCGTTAGCATGTTTACTAATGTTGTTTAACAGCTCTTGCACCAAACGGTAGAGAGTAAAAATAATGGTTTCGTTTTCAGGCTCTTTATCTAACGAGTAATTAAAATTACAGGTAATGCCATTGTCATCAAAAGCAAACTCATTGATTAAATGATGAAGGGCTTTTTCAAGCGACATCTCTTCTAAAACAGGAGGGCGTAATTGTCGGAGTAGTTGACGTGTAGATTGATGAATTTGTAGGGCGAGCCGTTCGATTTGCTCTCCGGTTTGGCGTGTTTTGTCGTTATCCGCCGTTCTTTTGATTAGCATCGATTGAATTTGGATCGCCGTAATATTCTGCCCAATTTCATCATGTAATTCACGAGCAATGGCTTTTTTAACATCCTCTTCGGTATGAACCAGTTTTTCCATTAAGTTGCGGCGAGCTTGTAATTCTTGTTCTAGGCGTAAACGGTAATGACGTAAATTATGAGCTAGTTGCTGTTGACGACTAATCGCAATTCCTAAGCCAATACCAATAATGGCTTGTGTGGTTAAGAACATTTCTAATTCACGCAAATCATTAAACGCGCCATTGACTTGGCGAGCAAAAGTAATAATTAAACTGCCTAACAGTGCGGATAAAACGCCACCTTGCCAGCCATAACGGTAAGCCATAAAGACATTAGGAATAAACACAAGGATAACTAATAAACGCTCTATTTCGGGTGTTAAAAAAAACTGAGCACTTAACCCGATCAGGCAAAATAGAAATCCCCACATCAGCAAGGAAGTTCTTAGCGGAGGATCTGGAGTACCATCAGAAACCAAGGCGCGACTTTGTAATTCACGAAGATATTCATAAAGTAAAAAGACAAAAGGTGCGAGCAATATGCCACCTGTTACCGATGTGAGGAAAATCCCGCTGGTGGTATTAATAAAGAAACCGAGAATAAAGGCTTGTAGTAGGCTGTTAAAACCCACGGCACCAATTAATAGGGTTAATCGTTGCCAATAAAGCGGGTATCGCCACCAAATACGCTGAACTTCTAGCGCGACAACGAGGCTTAGTATTGGTGAGAGATAAATAATGGCATGGGTAATTAACTGCTCTTGTGTTAACCAGTAATAAAGCCCCCATTCTGCAAATAACATCGGAAGCCAAAAGCGACGCCAGAGTAAAATTATCAGGGCTAATCGTAGGCCTTGAGGTAAGAAAAGAGCGGCTTGTTGCCCATTTTTACTTAAATAGAAGCCAATCACCCAAAGTGACAGCCAAAGTAAAGAGTAGGTGAGTAATAAAAAGAGGGATTGAAGAAGAAAACGCAGTCCCCTTTTCATATTACAGCGAGCCTGTGATCAACTGATTCTTTAAAGCGAAATGAACTAAATCGATGGTGGTTTCACAGCCTAATTTACCCAGTACATTGGCTCGATGAACGTGTACGGTCTTATGGCTAAGATTAAGTTGTACAGCAATGGTTTTGACATTAACACCTTGAACTAACAGATTAAAAATCTCTCTTTCACGAGGCGTTAAAGTATGGAGTGCATCTTCTTTTTCAGGTGTTTGTCGCAATGCTTTCATGGCATCAGAGCAGAGATAACAACCACCTTGATGTACAGCGCGTACCGCTTGTACCAACTCTTCAGGGCCACAACGTTTGGTTAAATAACCGCGAGCACCAGAGTCTAGAGCACTTTGAACAAAGGCTGGGGTGTCATAGATACTTAAAATAATAGTTCGGAAATCAGGGCGTTTTTGTTTTAAACGGCTTTGGAGTTGTAGACCACTTTCGCCGGGCATAGAGAGATCCATAACGGCAACATCAATATCGTCATGTGCTAAATAAGGCCATGCTTCTTGTCCATTAGAATATTCACCCACGATGTGAATATCGGGTTCTAGCATTAAGAGTTGTGCAAAACCAGAACGCACAACAATGTGATCATCTACTAAAGCAACTTTTATCATAATTTTTTATTAGTCAGAGAGTAGTCAGACAATACTTATATGATTTATAACAAGCTACAGAAAGATAAGCGAGGAAAAATGGAGAAGAAAACTGGTTTTGAACCTTTTATCTCGTTTTTATCAAGGTGAATCGTGACAAGCAAGTAATAACAATAGGTTATTTATTGTTCTTGTTATTATTTCCCATAAGCAGGGAACCTCTGCCTATGGGAAGTGGGCAATATTTTACTGATTAAGCAACTTGAACAGGTACCGCTTTGGCAATACGTTTCATTTCATTGTTGTCTTCAAAATATGCAATGTTTGGCTTATGGCTACGCGCATCGCTATCAGGAATTTGTACATAAGAGCAAATAATTAAGCGATCGCCAACGGCAGCACGACGAGCGGCGGCACCATTGACAGAAATAATTCGTGAACCTCTTTCTGCACAAATGGCGTAAGTTGAAAAACGTTCGCCATTATCAACGTTATAAATATCGATCGCTTCATTTTCAAGAATACCTGCGGCATCCATAAAATCCTGATCAATCGCGCAAGAGCCTTCATAATGCAGATCGGCTTGTGTCACTTTTACACGATGAAGTTTGCCTTGTAACATAGTGCGTAGCATTGTTGTGTTTCCTATATTCTAATAATTAATTACACAAGATTAACTTGCTGGTTATCGATAAGACGTGTATTACCCAGCCATGCTGCCATTAAAACAACCGCTCGACGGCTTTCTTCACTTAATGGTGTGAGTGTATCGGCATCACAAATAAAGCACTCATCTGCACGAAAACCTTGCTGCTCTAAGGTGTTTTTTGCATTTTGCAGTAACTGATTAACATCATGATCACCCGACTTTAATTGTTCTGCGATTTCTTGCATCGCTTGATAAAGTGCAGGGGCTTGCTGTTTTTCGCTATCAGATAATAGGCGATTGCGCGAACTGAGTGCTAAACCATTTTTGTCACGTACGATAGCAACAGGAACGATGCTGATATCCATACATAAATCGCTTACCATTTTTTTGATAATTTGCAGCTGTTGGAAGTCTTTTTCTCCAAACATCGCAACATCAGGTTGCACAAGATTAAAAAGCTTACTAACAACCGTTGTAACACCACGAAAATGACCAGGACGGCTTGCACCTTCTAATACGGTAGACAATACAGGTACATCAACGGTGGTTTGATTTTCCATACCGTGTGGATACATCTCTTTCGCTGAAGGTGCAAAGATAATATCGACATGTTTATCACGCAGTAACTCGCAATCTTCTTGCAAAGTTCGAGGGTAGTTTGCTAAATCTGCTTCTCTATCAAATTGAAGTGGATTCACAAATATAGAGGCTATCACGACATCAGCGTGAATACGGGCTTCTTCAATTAGTTTTAAGTGGCCTTCATGAAGATTACCCATGGTTGGAACCAATGCAATGCGTTTACCTTCTTGCTTTAATCGCTTGATTTCTCTGCGTAAGATAAGCGTAGTTTCAATAATTAGCATGGCGTGACTCCTTTAAACGATATTGATAATTAAGATAATAAATCAGTTAAATGAATGTTTTTCTGCGGGAAACAGGCCTTGTTCCACTTGTTGAACATAAAGGCTGACAGCACCTTTTAATGAACCTGCTTCTTGTAAAAAATCTTTTGAGAACTTAGGTGCTTGAGGGGTTAAGCCTAATAAGTCATGCATCACAAGAATTTGTCCATCAGTGACATTACCCGCACCAATACCAATAACTGGCATCGCTAATGCGTCTGTTATTGTTTTTGCCAGAGCAACAGGAACGCATTCCAATACCGCCAATTGAGCACCTGCATTTTCAAGGGCGATAGCATCCTGCTTTAATTGTTCGGCTTCGTCGTGCTCTCTGCCTTGGACTTTATAACCCCCAAAGACATTGACAGATTGTGGTGTTAGACCTAAATGGATGCAGACAGGAACTGCACGCTCAGCCAGCATTTTCACGGTAGGAATTAACCAATTTCCACCTTCAATCTTCACCATATTAGCACCCGCTTGCATCAAAATGCCGGCATTAAGGCAAGCTTGTTCAGGTGTTGAGTAAGACATAAAGGGCATATCAGCAATTAAGAAGGCATTAGGTGCGCCAGCTCTTACACAGCGGGTGTGATAGGCAATTTGTTCAACAGTAACGGGTAGCGTGCTGTTATGACCTTGTAGTGTCATTCCTAACGAATCACCAATCAGCATGGCTTGAATACCTTCTTGTGCAAAAAGGCGGGCAAAACTTGAATCATAAGCGGTGATGGTGGCGAATTTTTTCTTTTCTTGCTTATAGCGATTTAGCGTTGAAAGTGTAGTGGGTTTCATTGTAACAAACTCCATCATTGTCGTTTTTGTGTGTAGATAAAATTAATTTCTTCATATAACCATTTGTTTATTAAAGAAAATATTATGTTACCAAAATAAAGCCGCTTTCGATTGTAGCATTTAAGGACTAAAAACGAAGAAAAAGTAACTAAATGAGTAATAAAAAATAACAAATGATAATTTTTATTTATATTCATCAATTGGTTATATGTAAAAAATAAATATAAAAGAGTTTAAAGATTGAGGGAGAGGGGCGTTTGAAAAATTGAGGGAAAGCAAAAGAGAAGAGATAGGCTGATACTGTTTATGTTTTTTGCAGTATCAACCTTTAGCATTAAGAGCGTATTAGTGTGAAGTTACCACTTTTCCATGCCATTTTCAGGCACTAACGCCAATCTGTCTGCTAATAACTCACCATCAGGAAAGCGAAGATCAGGTGCTAATTCAGCTAATGGATAAAGCATAAATTCACGGACTTTAAGCCCGTAATGAGGTACGGTTAATCGCTCTGTTTGGATCACGTCATCACCAAATAACATAATATCAAGATCAAGCGTTCTTGGTCCCCAACGATTGCCTTCTTTTCTCACACGACCTTGCGCCAATTCAATGGCTTGAGTGTTATCAAGTAATTCTTCTGGCGCTAATGTTGTATCAACCGCAACAGCGACATTTAGGTAATCAGGCTGATCTTGAGGCCCCATTGGGCGTGTACGATACCAAGATGATTGTGCAATCAATGTTGTTTGTGGGATCTCACTGATTGCCTTAATCGCTGAATTCACCTGATCGTCAGGTGAATTCAAATTACTTCCCAGAATGATATAAACACGTTTCTTCTGTTTATTCATTGGTGCTCTCTTGTCTAGATGCCGGTTTTGCACTTGGATGACGAGGGCGTTTACGTGGACGCGGACGTCTGCGAACTGGTGCTTGACCTAATTCAGATACCATTGAGCGCTGTTGCGTATTATTAGACGCTTGGAAATCAGCCCACCAACTTGCTAACGCTTCAAGCTCTGGGTTGCGTTGTACATTGGCACGTAATTCCAGTAAATCGAACGCTGCACGGAATTTAGGGTGCTCAAGTAATTTATTCGCACGACGACCTTGGCGTTTAGGTAAACGTTGCTGTAATTGCCAGATATCACGCATTGTTGTGGTAATACGTTTTGGTATCGCAATAGTACGGCATTGCTCATCTAAAATATCGTTCATCGCCATAGAGAAAGAGTCATAGTAAGAAAGACCACTTTCTTGGACTAGTTTTTCAGCATGTTCAATTAATGGATACCACAACATTGCTGCAAATAAGAACGCCGGATTGACTCGCATCTCTTTATTAATGCGATAGTCTGTATTTTTGAGAACTTGATCTAACATTCTCTCCATCGGCGTATCATGTTGCTCCGTCATTTTAGAAGCAATCAGTGGAAACAGTGGCTCAAGCAATTGATGGCGGCACATTAACTTGTAAGTTTTGTAGCCTTGCCCTGTTTGTAATAATTTTAGTGACTCTTCAAAAAGACGAGCTGATGGAATGTTACGTAATAAAGGGGCGAGTCTGCTAATTGGCTCTGCGGTTTCAGGCGCAATTTGCATATCCAGTTTGCTGGCAAAGCGAATGGCTCTGAGCATTCTGACGGGATCTTCGCGATAGCGCGTTTCAGGATCGCCAATTAAGCGAATAATACCTGCTTTTAGATCCGCCAAACCGCCAACGTAATCACGTACAGCAAAGTCATCAACACCGTAATAAAGGCTGTTTAATGTAAAGTCACGACGAATGGCATCTTCTTCAATTGAGCCAAAAATATTGTCGCGCAGTAACATACCGCTTTGTGCTTGCTGAGATTGGTTATTGTCTGAAACTTCATGATCTTCATGAGAGCCACGGAAAGTCGCAACCTCAATGACTTCAGGGCCAAACATAATATGAGCAAGACGGAAACGACGACCGACTAAACGGCTGTTGCGGAATAATCGACGTACATCTTCAGGTGTTGCATTAGTGGCAATATCAAAGTCTTTTGGTTTTTTTCCCAGTAATAAGTCACGGACACCACCACCCACTAAATAAGCCTGAAAGCCAGAGTTGTTGAGGCGATAAAGCACTTTTAATGCATTATCACTGATGTCTTTACGTGAAATTGGGTGTTGATCTCTTGGGATCACAGTCATTGGCAAATCACTCCCGTTCGCCTTTTCTTTATTACTCTTTTTTTTACGGGGACGGTCTGCGGATATAGCAGGACGCCGACGCACAGGTTTCTGTGTTTCTTGTATTGGTCGGTCAGATGCAGTGACTGGCCTTTCACTTGCTACCGGTTGTGTGTCTGATGACGTTGTTTGTCGCCCTAGCAGATTACGGCAGAAATGTGCTACTCGATTAAAAATATGACACCTCGAATAATAAATTCTAATAATTAAAAAAATTAAGCGGCTAATCATAGCCTACTGAACATTTTTTGAGAATGCTTTGTGTGGTTTATTCATACCCTTGTTGCTGATGATTTTGTTTTAAAATCTCAGAAGGTGACCACTGCGCAGTCGCAATCTCTAACAATGATGCTAACGAATAATCTTGCCAACCCACAATAATAGGCTGATTAAGAAATCGTAACGCATCGATAATGACGGGTCTTGGATCAGTATCTGGCAACGCGTGCGCGTGATTTTGTTTCGATAATTTATTACCGTCATGATTTATTGCTAAAGGTAAATGAGCATAACGCGGAATAGGTAAATTCAGTTGTTTATGTAAACTGATTTGTCGCAACGTGGGATCAAGTAGATCGGCACCTCTAACAACTTCGGTTACACCCTGATAACTATCATCAATTACCGTCACTAGATTATACGCAAATAAGTTATCTTTTCTGTGAATAATCATATCTTCTAACACGATAGACGTACTCTTTGAATAATATGTACCTTGAATAACATCTTCAAAATGATAAACAGGATGCTGTTGGATCAACCTCCATGCACTCTCTTTATCAAAAGGTGTCACATTATTGGTGAGTGCCTCACGGTGACGACAGTGGTTATCATACACGCCCCCTAAGTCATGTAAACGATGACGGCTACAATGACAATGGTAGCAAACACCTTCTTTCCAAAGTGTGTGTAAAATTTCACGGTAAGCATCATGGCGTTGCGATTGATAGAGGATCTCTTTATCCCAGAACAAACCATAATGTTCTAATGTGCGAATAATTTGGGATGCAGTGCCGGGAGGTTCTCTAAGAGGGTCAATATCATCGATGCGCAGAAGCCAATGCCCGTGGTGTGCGCGAGCTTGAAGATAACTGCTAAGTGCAGTAACCAATGAGCCAAAATGAAGTTGACCCGTTGGCGATGGCGCAAAGCGCCCAATATAGTCTGTAATCTCGTGCATCGAAAGATTCAGATGAACGCCTCAACGTATTAGGTCGAGGCGTTTGCTCATTATTAGCCAGCCATCTGCTTTTCACGGATTTCAGCTAATGTTTTACAGTCGATGCATAAATCGGCTGTAGGGCGAGCTTCTAAACGGCGAATACCGATTTCCACTCCACAAGATTCACAGAAACCAAAGTCATCATCTTCGACTTTTTTCAGTGTTTTCTCGATTTTCTTAATGAGTTTACGTTCACGATCACGGTTACGCAGCTCAAGACTGAATTCTTCTTCTTGTGCAGCACGGTCAACGGGATCTGGGAAGTTTGCCGCCTCATCTTGCATATGAGTAACGGTGCGGTTGACTTCATCCCTGAGCTGATTGCGCCAAGATTCAAGTATTAGCTTAAAATGCGCTAATTGGGCTTCGTTCATGTACTCTTCGCCCGCTTTTTCCTGATATGGCTCAACGCCAGCAATAGCGAGAATGCTCATGGACGATGTTTTACGCTTTTGCCCTTCTTGCATAATGCTTCTCCTACATACGCATTTCTGAATAATCCCCACCTTCAAAACAGGAAGGGGAAAAAATAGGGCGCTATAAATAGCAGATGCCCGCGAGGATAGCAATTATTCCTTCAATAAGTTTTCTCATGGTGTGAAGGCACGCAAGTAAATGTCCCTTTTTAGTTAAAAAATGCTTAACTAATACCACGATTTTAAATTAACCATTTGAAATAAAAGGTAATTGCTGTCCAATTGTTAAATTGTATTCACTAATATTGATGCGATAACACAAGATTTCAACCCCTGCATCACTGGCTTCTTTTAGCAGTGAAGCATAGTCAGGGTCAATCTCTTTAGCAACAGTCACTTCCGTAATGCCAGTATGGGGAACTGCGTAGAATAAGACAGCCCTTAAACCCAATTTTGCGATAGCCGTCAACTCTCGAAGATGTTTCTGACCGCGTTGTGTTTTGGCATCAGGAAAATAACCCATCCCGTTGTCTAGCAAGGTGACTGACTTCACTTCAATATAACAGTCAACTTTATGATTTGATTTAAGTAAAATGTCAATACGGCTGTTCTCACTACCGTATTTCACTTCTCGTTTTATCTCGTCATACTCAGATAATTCTGGAATGTCACCGGCCTCAATAGCATCAGCAATAATTCCATTCGCTCTTAAGGTATTTACACAAATCCAATCATCGGTTTGAGTTTGAGTTAGTTCCCAGCTATGCGGATATTTTCTTTTTGCATTTGAAGAGGTGGAGTACCAAACGGTATCACCGGGTGTTGCACATCCCGTCATTGCACCGGTGTTGGCGCAATGGAGCGTGAATTCTTCCCCATTAGGGGTAACAACGTCTGCTAAAAAACGTTTATATCGTTTTAGTAAAGTGGCAGATTGTAGTGGTTGCTCAAATTTCATGACAACTCCGATGAAAATACGACCTTTAATAAAGCGCTAATGCTACAATGCCTAGCCAAGAAAGTTAATGAGCCATGGAGCCTGTGTGCATTTATTGCCAATCTTTGATGTAACAGAAAAAATCGTTACCGCATTAAAACAATCCCCACAAGTTTTGCTTCATGCACCCACTGGTGCAGGTAAATCCACGGCACTTCCCCTCTATTTGCTGGAGCAAAATTGCTTTGATGGCAAAATCATTTTATTAGAGCCAAGACGAATAGCCGCTAAAAGCATTGCTTACCGTTTAGCTAGTCAGCTAAATGAAGAAGTTGGCAATACGGTAGGTTACCGTATGAAGGCGGAAAGCAAAGTCAGCTTACAAACTCGACTTGAAGTGGTAACAGAAGGGGTATTAAACCGGATGTTACAGCAAGATCCGGAACTAACGGGCGTGAGTCTAGTGATTTTAGATGAATTTCATGAACGTAGTTTACAGGCAGATTTAGCACTGGCTCTATTGCTTGATGTGCAGATGGGGTTACGTGATGATTTACGTGTTTTGATTATGTCCGCAACCTTAGATAATCAAAAGCTCACCTCATTATTACCAGATGCCCCCATGATCAGTGCACAAGGGCGCAGTTACCCCGTCGAAAGGGTGTATTCTCCTATCAATACGCATCAACCCTTTGAACAAGAAATTGCCACAATGGCGCTGCGATTATTAGCACAAGAAACTGGTTCTATGCTGATATTCTTGCCAGGTAGTGCAGAGATAGTGCGTGTTGTAGATATTCTAAAAGATAAAGTGGATGGCAATATTTTGTTATTTCCACTTTATGGCGCGCTTTCATTAGCAGAACAACAAAAAGCGATTGAGCCAACTGAAAAAGGTTATCGAAAAGTCGTACTTGCCACCAATATTGCAGAAACCAGTCTGACTATTGAAGGTATTCGCTTAGTCCTTGATAGCGCTATTGAAAAACGCGCTCAATTTGATTTGAAAAGCGGTGTCACTAGCTTACTGCGTCAAAGAATTAGTCAATCATCACAAACACAAAGAGCTGGGCGAGCAGGACGTCTTGAGGCTGGTATTTGCTGGCATTTAATAAGCCAAGAACAGGCAGAGCGTGTTGCTTCTCACCAAGTACCTGAAATTTTAAGTAGTGATTTATCGTCGTTATGGCTTTCTATCTTGCTGTGGGGCTGTCGTGACATTAATCAGTTGAATTGGTTAGATACGCCAACACCCCAAGCATTACATGCCGCTCAAGATTTATTGTATCGTTTAGGTGCAATAGATAAACAAGGTGGATTAACCGCACGAGGCTCGCGCATGGCTCAATGGGGCATAGAGCCTCGACTTGCTGCGATCTTAGATTATGCAAGTGAGCAAAGTGATAATCATCTCGCGACGGCAGCACGCTTATGTGCAATCTTAGAAGAGCCACCCCGAGGACAAGAAATTAATCTGGAGTGGATTGCTCAACAAAAAAACACTTTCTGGACACGACGTGAAAAACAGCTTTCTCAACATCGGAAAGGGATGTTTTGCCCTGAATTGTTAGGTTTATTATTAGCGGTTGGATTTCCTGATAGGATTGCTAAAAATCGGGATAACCAAGGGCGTTTTCGTTTAGCTAATGGACAAGGTGCCATGATGGATCACTCGCACTCAATAAGTGATACACCGTGGATCTTAGCACCATTATTACTACAAAATGTGCATTATGCTGATGTCCGCATTTTATTAGCACTACCGATTGATATCGATGAAATATCAGCTACTTTTCCAGAGCTTATTGAAAATAATACGACTGTTGAATGGGATGAAAAACGCGGTACGTTGGTCGCATGGCAACAACGCCAATTAGGGCGATTAACCTTAAGCCAGCGCCAATTAGACAAACCCAATAAACAGCAAATGCAGCAAGCATTATTGAATTGGCTGAGAGATAACGGTTTAAATGCTTTAGCACTGAATGAAGAAACTCAACAGCTTTTTATACGCCTTTCTTTAGCGAAAAAATGGTGCCCAGAAGCCTTATTACCTGATTTAGAAGAAACGGTGTTACTTGAAACGTTAGAAACATGGCTATTGCCTGAGATGGGAGATGTTCAGACATTAAAGGCATTACAACAAATTGATATTAATACAATTATTAAAAATCAATTAACATGGCATGAAAATCAGTTGCTTCAAAGCTTATTTCCGACGCATTATTTGGCGCCTACAGGCACAAAAGTGATTATCAACTATGATTTGGAGTTACCTCCTGTGATTGCGATCCGCATTCAAGAGGTTTATGGCGAACAGCAAAGTCCTATTGTAGCGAATGGTCAATTACCCGTTGTGATGGAGTTACTATCACCTGCTCATCGACCTATTCAGAAAACACAAGATTTGGCGACCTTTTGGGCAGGAAGTTATAAAGAGGTGCAAAAAGAGATGAAAGGGCGTTACCCCAAGCATTTATGGCCTGACTCACCCGCAGATACCGCACCCACACGGCGAGTAAAAAAATATAGCCAATAAATGAATATTAGTTTTACCCTAGTTTTATTCGTATTTGAGAGCTTTCTTGTGGGATCACACAGAAAAATAGCGACAATGTTAGGCTTCTTTATCCCGTGATAAAGGGGTTTTAATGAGAGATACAGTTCATGAGTAGAAAGAAAAGACCAGCGAAACAAACCAAAAGAGGTCGTTCTTGGTTTTGGTTATTTGTCAAAATCGCCATTGTGGTTGCGGTTTTAATGGGCATTTATGGTGTTTATTTACATTCTCAAATTAAAGAGCGCCTTGATGGCAATGTTTGGGAATTACCCGCCGCGGTTTACGGACGTACTGTTAACTTAGAACCGGGCATGAATTATAGCCAAAAAGAGATGGTGAGCTTGCTTGAGGGTATGCAATACCGCAATGTTAACAAAATCACTCGTCCCGGCGAATTTGTGGTAAGAGGCAACACGATTGAAATGTTGCGCCGACCTTTCGATTTTCCTGATGGTCGTGAAGAACAAATTTTAGCTAAATTAGCCTTTGAGCAGAATTCCTTGGTTAGTATTACTAACATGGATAATCAGCGGCAGTTTGGCTTTTTCCGTCTTGATCCTAAATTAATTACCATGATGCAATCTGCAAATGGTGAACAACGCTTATTCTTAGCAAGAGATAAATTCCCACAATTATTAGTGGATACATTAATTGCAACAGAAGATCGCCGTTTCTATGAGCACGACGGTATCAGCCTTTATTCTATTGGCCGTGCAGTATTAGCGAACTTTACGGCGGGTAAAGCAGTTCAAGGTGGGAGTACCTTAACGCAACAGTTAGTGAAAAACCTGTTTTTGACTAACGAAAGAACGTTAAAAAGAAAGCTTAATGAAGCCTATATGGCGATCATTATGGATGCGAGTTATAGCAAAGATCGCATTTTAGAGCTGTATCTTAATGAGGTTTTTTTAGGGCAAAGTGGCGATGAACAAATTAGAGGTTTTCCTTTAGCTAGCCTTTACTATTTCGGTCGTCCTGTTGATGAATTAAGCCTTGATCAGCAAGCGCTTTTAGTAGGGATGGTTAAAGGTGCTTCTGCTTATAATCCTTGGCGCAACCCTAAAGCAGCGTTAGAACGCCGTAATGTGGTATTAAAACTACTGCAAACCCAAGAGATAATTGACCAAGAGCTTTACAATGTGCTTAGTGCGCGTCCTTTAGGTGTGAAGCCACGTAGCGAAGCGTTAACGCCTCAACCTGCGTTTATGCAACTGGTTCGCCAAGAGTTACAAACAACCTTGGGCGATAAAGTGAAAGATTTATCAGGTACAAAAATTTTCACCACATTAGATCCTGTCTCACAAGATGCAGCTGAAAAAGCGGTTGAAGTGGGTGTCGCGGATATCCGTAAAGTTCGTAAAATTGACGATCTTGAAGGGGCGATGGTTGTTGTGGATCGCTTAAGTGGTGAAGTAAGAGCTTTAGTGGGGGGATCTCAACCACAATATGCAGGTTTTAACCGTGCATTATCAGCCCGTCGTTCAATCGGCTCTTTGGCAAAACCCGCGACCTATTTAACCGCATTAAGTGAACCAGAGCGTTTTCGTTTAAATACATGGCTTGCTGATGAACCGATTTCAGTGCCTATTCCGGGGGGGAAACCTTGGCAACCTCGTAACTACGATCGTGGTTATAAAGGTAAATTAATGCTGGTGGATGTGTTAGCAACCTCACGTAATATACCTACAGTAAATCTTGGTTTAGAAGTGGGATTAGACCAAGTGATCAAAACATGGATCAACTTAGGTGCACCAGCGGAAAATCTAGAAAAAGTGCCAGCGATGTTATTAGGTGCATTAAACTTAACGCCAATGGAAGTGGCTCAAACCTTCCAAACAATTGGTAGTTTAGGTAATCGTGCAAAATTATCATCATTGCGTTCTGTGATTGCCCAAGATGGTACAGTGCTTTACCAAAGTTATCCTCAAGCTGAAACGACGGTTTCTCCTCAAGCGGCTTATATGACGTTATTTGGTATGCAACAAGTGGTGAATTCAGGAACAGCATGGCGTGTATTAAAACCAAAATTTGGTAATTACAATCTTGCAGGTAAAACTGGTACCACTAACGATCTCCGTGATAGTTGGTTTGCGGGAATAGATGGCAAAGAAGTGACTATTTCATGGATGGGACGCGATAATAATGGCCCAACGAACTTAACGGGTTCAACAGGGGCATTATTGCTGTACCGTAATTATTTAGAGAATCAGGCACCGCTGAAATTAAATCCACCAGTGCCAGAAGATATCGCAGAGATGTCTGTCGATGCTCAAGGTAACTTTGCTTGCTATGATGGTGGTGTTCGTACTCTACCTGTATGGACAGCAAATCCAGATGGATTGTGCACACCTATTCAGCAAGATACTGATGAAAGTGGCGCCCCGAAATGGTTACAAGATCTGTTTTCTGAGTAAGTAATCACATAGATTAGCTAAAATAAAAACGGCACATAAGTGCCGTTTTTTGTTTATTCGCATCTTATTTTTATTAAAAAACGAATCAAATATTAGCCCTTCATCTGAGCCAAAGCATATTCCGCTGCATCAATAGTGCGTTGAATATCTTCTTTAGTGTGAGCAATAGACATAAAGCCTGCTTCAAATGCAGAAGGTGCAAGGTAGACACGTTTTTCTAGCATTAAATGGAAGAATTGTTTAAAGCGTTCAACATCGCAGTTCATCACATCTTGATAGCAAGTGACTTCTTTTGCATCCGTAAAGAACAGACCAAACATCCCGCCAACATGGTTAATAACCATTGGAATACCCGCTTGTTGTGCTTTTTCAAGTAAACCATCAGCCAGCATTGTTGTTAGTTCATTTAATGTTTGATGAACACCGGGTTGTGATACTTCGTGTAAACACGCAAGACCTGCCGCCATTGCAATTGGGTTGCCTGATAAAGTACCAGCTTGATAAACAGGACCAATTGGTGCGAGTTTAGACATTACTTCCATATGTCCACCAAATGCACCTACTGGCATACCGCCACCAATGATTTTACCTAAGCATGTTAAATCAGGATCAACATCGTAATAAGCTTGTGCGCCACCTAATGCCACGCGAAAACCTGTCATAACTTCATCAATAATCAGCAATGCACCAAACTCATCACATAATGCGCGTAAGCCCGGTAAGAAGTCTGCTTTTGGTGGTACGCAGTTCATATTGCCCGCAACAGGCTCAACAATGATACAGGCGACTTCTTCAGGGTAGTTTTCAAATGCTTGGCGTACAGAATTTAAATCGTTGTAAGTACAGGTTAAGGTGTGTTTTACAAAATCAGCGGGTACACCCGGTGAATTTGGTTGTCCCATCGTTAGCGCGCCAGAGCCTGCTTTAACTAATAGGCAATCTGCATGACCGTGGTAGCAACCTTCAAATTTAATGATTTTGTCACGACCCGTGTAACCACGAGCAAGGCGAATAGCGCTCATTGTCGCTTCTGTACCTGAGTTCACCATGCGAACCATGTCCATAGAAGGTACCAGTTCAGTGACTAGGTTTGCCATTTCAACTTCAGCAGCCGTTGGTGCGCCAAAGCTTAGACCTTTTTGTACCGCGTCAGTAACAGCATGACGAATGGAAGGGTGGTTGTGACCTAAAACCATCGGTCCCCATGAGCCGACATAGTCAAGGTAAGCTCGTCCATCAACATCATAAATATACGCACCATTAGCACGTTCAATAAAAAGAGGGGTTCCACCTACACCGTTAAATGCTCTAACAGGTGAGTTGACACCGCCGGGGATCACTTGTTGTGCGAGATTATAAAGCGTTTCAGACTTGCTCATGTCAGACTCCTAATGATGGGTGAGCGTAAGATTAAGGCGTATTCTAAATCACCACGCAGATGAAGCCAAATATACGGCAACAACATTTTGATTTATCACTGTTATTGAGGGTACGTGGTTTATCGTAAAAAGTGATAGGTAGCAAAAAGTGTATTTTGTCCACAACAAACTTGAAGGTTATGAGCAGGTATTAGATAATCATCACATTATATCAGCAAGAAATATAAATTTTTGCTGGCTGTTTTTTTGCTGGAATACCCAGTCTGGAGTGAACAATGAGTGATGATATGGCTCTGCCGTTACAATTTACTGATGCGGCTGCAAATAAAGTAAAAGATTTGATTGCGGATGAAGAAAATCCAAATCTGCGTTTACGTGTTTATATCACGGGCGGCGGTTGTAGCGGATTCCAGTATGGTTTTACCTTTGATGATGCAATGAATGAAGGTGATATGACCATAGAAAAACAAGGCGTTGCCTTAGTGGTTGATCCGATGAGTTTGCAGTATTTAGTGGGTGGCTGTGTGGATTATACTGAGGGATTGGAGGGTTCGCGTTTTATTGTGACGAATCCTAATGCTACAAGTACGTGTGGTTGCGGTTCCTCTTTCAGTATTTGATCCTTCTTTGGCGTCGTGGCTGTGCAGTAGTGCTGTGGTGTTATAGCAATACTCGTAATGCTTTGTGCTGTTCATATTCTTTGGCGTCGTGGCTGTGCAGTAGTGCTGTGGTGTTATAGCAATACTCGTAATGCTTTGTGCTGTTCATATTCTTTGGCGTCGTGGCTGTGCAGTAGTGCTGTGGTGTTATAGCAATACTCGTAATGCTTTGTGCTGTTCATATTCTTTGGCGTCGTGGCTGTGCAGTAGTGCCACGGCGTTAGAGCAGTGCTCGTAATGCTCACATACTAATGTATGCTCCGCTTACTGTGCGCTGTCTGCCTTGTTGCACTGCTTGCTCGCTCACGACTTTTGTCTGTGAAAGTTTATTGGTTACTCTTTTCTTTTTTTCTTCTCTTCTTTTCGTTATTTATTCTTTCTGAGCTTATTTCATAAAATCACTCTGTGAGTGATATTTTTGCCTCTATTTAAATAGATCCTCTGCGATACACTAAATTTTAGGTGCGCATTTTTTGTCCTTTGAGAATAAAAATCGTAGTTTGCTTATTATTTTGAAAATAGAGTTATTTTTTCTTTATAAATCAACGTTGTTACAATTTGAAACAAAATACACATTTTGTTACATATTAAAAATCTATGTACATTAGAACTGACTGGCTTTAGCGGGATTTCGGACATTTACGAAAGAGAATGACATAAGTAAATACACTTATTTTAAGAAACGAAAGCAGTAAATAACGTGTGAACAATTATTTTACGCTAAGTCACTTATCCTACGAGGATACAACGTCCTTCTTTTCCGTCACTCCCTTTACTTCCCCTTAAAATTACTTAAGCTACTCTAATCAAATCGCAGTGCGCACTGGCTGATTTTTTGAAAAGGATATCAACAATAATAGTTTCGTTGAGAAACAATAACTGATAGTTAATTAAGGACTTGCCATGCCAACTCCATGCTATATCTCCATTGAAGGAAAAACCCAAGGCAATATTACTGCGGGTGCATTTACGGCTGAATCAGTAGGAAATATTTATGTTCAAGGCCACGAAGATGAAATGCTGGTGCAAGCATTCTCTCATGTAGTGACTGTGCCCACTGATCCACAATCCGGTCAGCCTTCAGGTCAACGTGCGCATAAACCTTTCCGTTTTACGGTGGCGTTAAACAAAGCAGTTCCTCTGCTGTACAACGCCTTAGCCTCTGGCGAAATGTTGCCAAAAATCACTTTAAAATGGTATCGCACTTCGGTTGAAGGGAAGCAAGAGCATTTCTTCACCACCACATTAACCGATGCCACCATCGTGAATATCGATTGCCAAATGCCACACTGCCAAGATCCGGCTAAGTCTGACTTCACTCAACTGATCGAAGTGTCTCTTTCTTATCGCAAAATTGATTGGGAACACACCGTTGCAGGGACATCAGGCTCTGACGACTGGCGTGCACCACTCGAAGGTTAACCCTTCACACTTTATTTATGGGCTCTGTCATGGGCCCATTGTTCTCTGCATTTTTTGTCTTTTTTATTGCGTGTTTGTCACAGTTAAATGGGAGCTTTTATGTCAACGAATGACGCTAACAATACCCCTAAACCCCGTTTGGTATTAGATGATCCGACATCATCACCCTCTTTCAAAATAGGGATGACATTCTCTGAACAACAAGCCCGCATTAAAAAATACAGCGAATTACTTGAAACCCTAGGAAAGGGGTTACTTCATACGGGGTTAGTGTTTACTTGCCAAATTGGCGATTTACCTGAAAGCACTTTTCAAGTCACACAGTTTGATTTAAATGAAGAGTTATCAGCGCTTTTCACACTTTCGATACAAGCAGTAAGCGAGCAAAGTGATATTGATTTCGCCAATCAATTAGGTGTGGCTTCATCATTAACTGTCCGCCGTGACGGTAAAACAATCCGCACGGTTCAAGGCTTACTGGCGAGTGCTGAACAAGGCAACACGGACGGCGTTAAAACGTGGTATCAATTTGTTATTCGCCCTGAAATGTGGGTGATGACGCTTAATCAAGACAGCCGTATATTCCAACATAAAACGGTGCCTCAAATTCTTCAGCAATTGCTAGATGAAACCCATATCAAATATGACAAACAGCTCTATCAACCCGAACTGCATCAAACTCGTCGCTATATCACGCAAAAGCGTGAATCGGCTTATGCATTTTGGTGTCGTTTAGCGTTTGAGGAAGGGATCAACTTTTGGTTTGAAGAAGGGCCAAAACTGTTTTATAGCGACAATCATTTAGGAATGACCGCGGGGATCACGCTGACGTATAACCCCCAAGCGGAAACGGATATTACGGATACCACCGCTACCACATGGCGCTATACCGAACGTTTATGCAGTGATGTGCGTATTGACAAAGATTATAACCCAATACGACCTTCTTACCCGTTATCGCAAAACACAACGGGTGACGTTCATCAGCAACATCCTGTTTTTGAAAGCTATGGCCGTTTTCAAGAAGAGGCAGAAGCGCAGCCGTTAAATCAATTGCGCTATGAGTAATCTCAAAATCATCGTCAAACAGGCTCAGCAAGCACTAACTGTTTTGCGTTAATGCCGGGCAAAGTGTTTACCTTAACCCATCACCCAAGTGCGCGTATGAATTCACGTTGGCAGGTGATCAGCGTTTCACATCATGGTGTACAGCCCTCTGCAGATAATGGCGGTGGTGAGGGAACTCAACTGTCAAATAATGTCACTTTTATTCCCGGTACGCAGGAATGGCGACCGCCTTTTCATTATAAACCGCTGGCGGATGGTGATGAATTGGCGACAGTCGTTGGTCCTGATGGTGAGGAGATTTACACCAATGAACAAGGCGCAGTAAAAGTTTATTTTCATTGGGATAGACGCGGAAAGCCTGATCATAGTGGTTCGTGTTGGTTGCGAGTGGCACAGGGTTGGAATGGTGATGGTTTCGGATTTATGGCGATCCCTCGCATTGGGCAAGAGGTGATTGTGTCTTATTTAAATGGCGATATTGATAGACCAATTATCACCGGTTGCACCTATAACGGTCGTAATGCTCCCCCACTTGATTTACCCAAAGAACAAACCCGAACCACATTTCGCACCAAGACGCATAAAGGCACAGGGTTTAATGAACTGCGATTTGAGGATGCCGGCGGACGTGAAGAAGTGTATTTACATGCGCAGAGGGATTTAAATATTCATGTGCAACATGATAGTCATTGGCATACACAGCATAATTTCAAGCACCGTATCGATAACCAACGTTTTACTGAAATTGCCGGTGACGATCACCTTATTATGAAAGGAACACAAAAATCCTTAATTGAAGGTGATGTTTCATTACAAATTAAAGGCGCAAAACATAGCAAAATTGATGATGAATTAATTGTCGAAAGTGGTATGGAAACCAGTTTTAAAAGTGGTGGAAAAATTATTCTTGAAGCCGGAACAGAAATTACCCTAAAAGTAGGAAGTAGTTTTATTCGTCTTACACCAAATGCAATTTTTACTTCTGGTAATTTAGATATCGGCTCTAGTGGCCCAGGTACGGGACAATCTCCAATTATTCATCTTCCAGATGGCGTTATACCTTTTGAACAACCCCCTTATGCAATTAAGAAGTATTGTGCTTTAACTGCGAACGAAGCAGGTAGTTTATTCATAAAACCACCAAAGGAAGAAGAATAATGACATCCTTAACATGGACACAGTGGGTGAGTAATATTTCAAAGGGAGATATATATTTCTTTATTAATACATCACCTACATCTGATTCTATTAAACGGTTTTATAGTCATAATTGGGTAGATGAAGCTATTCCTTTATATCGAGGTACTGGACTTGATCATTTAACGGAAATAAGTCCTTGGTTAATTAAAATTAAATCAATATCCCTTTATCATTTAGCAAAAGAGTTAGATGAATGCCCATTAGAAGATAAATACTGGGGATGGGCATATCACAGCCACTTAAACTGGAAAGAACAGATTCACCATTGGCAATTTTATCAAATGGTTACTGTAGATAATGAGTTGGTGCATTTAAGGATCTTTGATCCTCGTATTGCTGAAATATTCTTACCTAACCTAAAAAAAGAAGATTGGCTATCATTAATGTATCCCATTAATGATATCTTTATTCCAGTTAATAAAGAGAGCTTATTTTTTGAATGTCCTAACGATATATTAAAAAGCAAAAAACACGATTTCCCATTAAAATACATACTTCCTTTCTATTTACTAGAGGCTTGGCGTAATTCACTATATGCAACTAATTTAGTTGTTGAGAACCTTATTCTTGATTTTTGGGAGGAAAATGGTGATCTCGCTTATTCACTTTTTTCGAGAGAGAATAATATAAGGGACATTATCTACAAATGGGTTTCTAATGAGAAGTTAAAAAATACAGATATCGCTTATTTGACTGATAAAAATTTATTAAATCATTTATTAAATATAAAATTAATTAACAAGGAAGAACTATAAATGACGGATAAAACGGATTGTATTGCCTGTGGGGAAAAATGGATTGAAATTCATCTTGTGGATGAGCTTAATAACCCCATATTGAATATCGAATATGAATTATATCAGGCTTTTGGTCCGATGAAAAAACCAAGAAAAGGAATAGTAAAAGCGAATGGGATCATTAGGGAAGAGGGATTGGCTGGTTTCCCTATTATCTTAAAGTTAGATACTCAAGCTTTAATAAAGGAAATGAGCACACGAAAATTAAGGCTACTTAGAGGAGAAAATAATTCCATTATTAAAGCGGAAGCAGAGGCAAAAAAATATACTTACCGCTATACAACAATTGGTGCTTTATGCAGAGATCAAATTGATATTGATAATAAAGGGTATCAGGATGAATATCCTTTTTATCATTTTCCTAAAGATGAAGCTTTTCAAGGGATCCCGATTTCTAAGTTTAATACCACAACAGTAATTGAAATTTGCCCATTTAGGGCTTGGTCTTTGATTCTTCATCATACTGAACAATATTCTATGATTAATGCTTATAATTTAGGAATTTTAAGCCAACTTTCCTATAAAGATAATAATATTGGTAATGCTAACTCAATAAGTTGTTTTTTTGAACGACAATGCTTGGATTTAAGTCGTTATCCTGTCGCCAGGGAGAAAGAAATTAATGCTCAATACCCCGCTATTGTTATCGATGTGCCTTTTGAAGAACGTTATGACAAAGTGGTTTTTTTAGATACTGAAGATAAAATAAAGCATGGTTCTAAAGCCGAAGGAAGTACCCAACTGTTTTATGTTCAAAATAAAGATCAATTTATTGTTTCGTGGAGGGGATCTCAGGAGGGAACTGATTGGGTTGATGATTTTTCCTATCGAGCGAAAGATATTAAAACCCATGCCCCAGAGTTTAATCTAAATGGCAAAATGCATAAAGGTTTTTTAGGTGCTTATCAATTAGGAAAAAATTTCTTTCCTCGAGAATTTGGAGAGATCAATAAGTTATCAGCAGATATTAATAAAAAGCTATTTATATGTGGGCATAGTTTGGGGGGAGCCTTAGCTTTAGCGCATGCCACTGAATTACATAAAAATATACCATTACTTTATACTTATGGCGCTCCTAGATTATTTACGATTTCTGCGCTTGAGCAGTTACCTAAGTTTACCCATTATCGCCATATAAATAATAACGATATTGTGCCTAGGGTACCACCAGAGGCAAGTCTAGATAATTGGTTATTTAATATCTATGGATATTTGGGCAATATCATAGGTGGTATTACATCAATTATTGATTTATTGGGACAGAAAGCTATCACTCAATATGGAGAATATTATTTACATCATGGTAATCCTATTCTTTTTTATGAAGCATATAACTTAATTGAAAATTATGAAGAAAAGGTACCTACTGCTACAAATACATGGCGATTCAGTTATTCTAAAAATAATAGTACCAAGCTTTATATTGTTCCTGAGATAGATAAATTGGCACTGAATGACTCAATGAATCTACAACAAGAATTTATGAGTAACTTAAATGAAAATGATAAAAATAATCTTTTCCCTGAACAAAAAAATCCAGAAAGTAATGGTGGAACCAGTGTAACAGATCATTATATGGGAAGAGGTTATTTACCTTTCTTGCATGATCAACTTTTAGAATTAGTAGATAGTGCTAAAACACCACAACGTTTACAATCACGAGAATTATTTAAAATTGCTTTAGATAAAAAGGTTGATATTATCAATCCTAATTCTTATAAAAAGCGAGCTTTAGAAATAGATAGGCAGCGTAATTTATATTTTTTAGATTTACAACAAAGTATGAATAATTCTCTTATTCCAATGCAATCAAA
The DNA here is from genome assembly GCF_011046025.1 of Proteus sp. ZN5. GTDB lineage: Bacteria > Pseudomonadota > Gammaproteobacteria > Enterobacterales > Enterobacteriaceae > Proteus. Next base: position 3,804,269 of record NZ_CP047639.1, on the reverse strand, counting down.
TCCTAAAGAAATGGATATGCTAATGCAGTTTAAGGAACAAACACATGAAATATTTAATCAATAAATATCCTATTTTTATCTTTGGCGTTGCAGTACTATTTTTAACTAGCTGTAATATATTAACGCCCCAAATAGACAGGACATTCTCCCCTCCTGAAAATGGTAGAACAGTAAAAATTACCGTCGATGTACCCGATGTCGCTGAGCTTTCACCAATTGAAATTATGTATCGTTCAAATCTTTGTTTGTCAACTAAGATAAATGGTAGTAGAGAAAAATACCCTACTTTAGGAGCTAATTATTATACAGATACTTTAAAAAAAGAAAATGTGGATTCTCTTTATAGTATTGAATTACCTATTAATGGTGGCGGAAAATGTGATTGGAAATTAAGTAATGTCACACTAGGTTTAGATTTAAAAATCAATAACCACTTTGATGAAAATATATCTGAGAGTATAGGCTCTGGAATAATTATTATTTTTGATAATAATAAAGCACAAAGAACAATTGGAAGTGTTATTAGTAAGAATGGTGATTTTAATATATCTGAACATTATTTTCCTTGGGTTAATCATTTATATAAAGATAATAAAGGGAAAACTTTATGGTTATATGGGAAGGAACTCTATCTTTTCTATAAATCACGTGATGCTAAAGAGATTACTTGGAATCCAATTATACATACCGATGCGGTCGTTTACTCGGAATATCCTGCAGAACGTAAAACAAAAGGTATCCAACGAACATTTTACTACTCTGATGGTACACAAGAAATAACTAATGAATCTAATCCTAATTACCAAAAATTACTCTCATTAATTAAGTAATTATTTCTATTTTAAAATATAGGTTAAAATGCGTAGCACAATCCAAGGACGAAAAATCATTTTAAAAAATGATACCACCAATACTAAAGGAACCGTATTAAGCGGTTCTTTATTAGCAAAGCAAATACATGAAATTGCCTGTTTAGGTGATGAAGTCTATTGCCCTGCTTGTCAGCAAAAAGGCAAAATAATAGAAGGGGATACTATGATGAAAATAAACAATATCCCTGTCGCGTTAGAAGGACATAAAGTGCAATGCGGTTGTTTAAAGGGTTGTGTATTAGTAGCTATTGAGTAATTAATCATTTTTATGGAAAGATAATGGCAAGTTTATTTAGTGGTACAAATCATCCTCATAAAATAGAAATGAATTTTTTTAAGGCAGATAATGATAATTATAATTCAAATGTTAAGTTAAAAGACTTTGAATTTCTAAATAAATTAACAGAAGATAAATGTGAAATTGATTCACCTAATAGAAATCTTATCAAGAATATAGCTATTCCTATTTTTATTGTGCTTTTTTTTAGTTTTTTTTATCTGATATATAATAAAATTGAAAGTATTTACTATGGAAGAGAAGATTTTCAACAAACAGTTGCTATTTTTGAAAAGAATTACAACAAAGAATATTTAAATCTCAGTGAAAAACGGAAAAAAGTTTATGATAAATATTATCCTTATTTTAATCGAGAGGTTGCTTATTGGGATTACCTAAAAGCATATTATTCTGGTGATTTTTATCAAGGAACAAAAAATGCTATTTATCAAGAGATTGCGTTATTTTCTATGCCATTAATTGGAATGATATTAATGGGGCTAATTATTTTTTATATGCCTTGGGTGGTATTAAAAGTAGATAGAAAACGGCAAATTCTTTATGTCTGGAATTCCAGACAGTTATTAGTGACACGTTATTGTGATGCTGAATTTGGTTATGCAGGTACATTAATGTTCTTAAAACTTTATTGTCTTGATAAAAAAACAGGAAAATTAATAGAAGGTTATTTTAAACCCAATATTTCATACTCAACCGGTCTTTTAGTGAGTAGAACGGCTGAAAATAAGCATTTTGTGACTTTTATTAATACGTTCATGAAAGAAGGTCGAGATGCAATTAGCCAGACTAATTATAGTCGAAGAAAACCGCTTGTTTGGTTTAATAAAAACCCACTCCCAGCTGATTTTGAGCAACAAATAAGTCGTATTTTAGCCGAGATCGATAAAAAAGTAAAAAATGCATAGCACAATTGACTAAAGAAAAATGATAAATATATAGAAGGATTTAAAATGAATAGAGCTATAAAATATGTTGAAAAAATAGTCAATAGAACTATTCGTGATGTGATTGATATTAACAACCTTATTAATGAAGACTTTTATGAAATTATTAGTGAATTAGATTCAAATAATAAAGATAGGTATATTGATTATATATCTATTATTAACTTTAATTTATCGGGTATTGCCCTTATTTACATCATTCAAACTTATAGAAGGAAAAATGAGATTTCTTATTCTCTAGAACGTTTTCTATATCATAAAAATCTATGCTTTGTATCAGATTATTTTGATCAATTTGAAAGAGATAAGAATTTTTTTGATCTTGCAGAACAAGGTGAAATCTTATTAATGAATTTTGCTTGTAATTATTTTAAGTCCAGCCAACTTTGTTACGATAAAATAATAGAAAATATTCAATCAGGTAAAATGGCAAACTCGCTCCCCATGTATACGCGCCCTCAAAAATTAGGCGTATTAGCGATTGAAATGTTAGCCAGTGAAAAAAAGGAAACTATTGATTGGGAAAGTGCGGGTATTCCGATTGATCCTTTTTATCAACGCTTTTGCCAAGAGGCGCTCTATTGTGAAAATGATGAAATTCTAATCCCATGGCTGATGGAATTATGCGATAAGCATATTCAGTGGTCAGCATTATTTCGAAATAATGAAAATGAACAAAGTGCAACAGGTTATGAAATTGATATGGAAATACTCATTGCTTGGCCTTTTGAATATCAAGCCGTGAAAAATTTTCGTGCTCGTCATGGCTTAAGTACCCCCATAATCGAACATCCATTATTAAAAACACCCATGGCTATCGATCATCGGCCTGATATGGTGGGTTGGTTAGAGACTATGCCGGAAATTTATCATCACATTACAGATGATTTAATTAAAATAAACCCAGAGCTAAAAGTCATTCATACATTATTTTAATCTTGATTAAAATTAAACTAAGGATTTTGTTATAAAATGATACTGACAGCAAAAAGCAAACAGGTGATTAAAGATAATATTATTTAGGAATTTTATATGGGAGTTATATGATTCTGAAATAAAAAAACGGTAAGTTTGATTTTAATATGGGGAGAGTAGTCGCGGATGGGTATAATAAAGATGGTGAATATTTTTAGACTTCTGTAGTTAGAGCCGCTTTTGATAAACGAACTGGAGAATTATATAGTATTTTTGGAGTGGAAAAAGAATGAAAAAAATAAAAATAGGTTATTATTATATTCGTGTTTTTTGGTCTCCGTTAGGAGATGATTGTAATACTGATAAATATTATTTAAATTTAAATTTAAATTTAAATAATAAAGAAAGTATTTATTCTATTGTTGAAAATGTACTTATTCCTGATCTTAATTTATTTTCATATAAAGTAAAATTAAGAATAAAGGAAAGTTTGAAATATGCTATTACTTACTATTCAGATGAAAAACTAGCAGGTGCCTATGATAAGTCGCCAACGTTTGTTAAATTACCAGATAATATAAATGTACGTGATTTTTATATTTTTGTGTGGAAGTCTATGTATGGAGAAGAAAGTTATCAAGCATTAGAAAAAGATTTTTATATAGAAATTCCTCTTGAAGATATTTATGTTTAACTTTGTTAAAATGCTATATTAGCATCTGATTTTTTTGTATTAATGATTTTTTTTATTAGTGAAATCTAATCATAATGTTTTTCTTGATAATTTAGATAGTAGATTTGAAAGTTTTTATGAAAACAACAAATGAATATGATGGAAAACTAAACTATAAAAATTACTTTCCTTAATTAAAGAATAATTTTTAAAATTAAAAATAGAAAAAATATGTAGCTCAATTCAAGGACGAAAAATCATTTTAAAAAATGATACTACCAATACTAAAGGAACCGTATTAAGCGGTTCTTTATTAGCAAAACAAACACATGAAATTGCCTGTTTAGGCGATGAAGTTTATTGCCCTGCTTGTCAGCAAAAAGGCAAAATTATTGAGGGAGATACCATGATGAAAATAAGCAATATTCCCGTCGCATTAGAAGGGCATAAAGTGCAATGCGGCTGTTTAACGGGTTGTATATTAGTGGCTATTGAGTAATTAATTATTTTGCTAATGGTTCGTTGCTATTGCCTCACAAACTTGCTGTGCTGCATTAATAATACGTGGTGCAGGTCGACTAAAACTGTCTTCATCAATAGCAATAACGGGTACTGTGAGCTGAGGTTGCCAAAATGCTTGTACTGTAGGTATTTGATCTGCTTTACCACTGAATATAATTAAATCAGGTTGCTTTGTAAGTACTTGCTCACGACTTACTTGAGGCCATGCCACAGGGCTATTTGCAAAGATATTTTCACCGCCACAAAGCTCAGTGATATGGCTTTGTAATGAGCTATTTGATGTAGTAAATAACGGTTGCATCCCAAATTGAATAAACACTTTTTTGTTGGGTTGATTCGATATAGTTGATGTATATTGTTGCTGTAACGCTTGATATTGTTGGCGTAATTGTTGGGCACTTTTTATCGCAATATCAGGATGATGGCTATAGCTGGAAAGCGTAACAAGATCGTCTGCGATTTCCTCAATACTTTGTGGATCAGAATAAATGATAGGAATACCCAAAGCTTTTAACTGATCTAATAGGCGTTGTGGATTACCGCCTTGCCATGCGATCACTAGATCAGGTTTTAATAATAGAATGCGTTCGATATTAATACCCTGCCAATTGGCAACTTGTTCAATACTTTTGGCATCCTCTGGATAATCGGAGTAAGCACTAACTCCGACAAGATTATCCCCCATCCCTGCGGCGTAAGCCATTTCAGTAGCTGATGGTGATAGCGTAATAACACGATCAGCAGGCGTGATAGCAATGGCAAAGTTTAGCCAGAATAATGCACAGAGTAATAACCCAAGATTGATAAATAAACGCATTACTTTTCCAATAATAAAAAATACCCACCTATTTTTTATCTTAGAATAAGCAAAAAATAAAGGTGGGGTATTGATAAAACGATATTAGGATTATCTCGACTTAATTAGTCTTTTAATTTATCCAACATCGCGGTCACCATTAAACTTGATTGTTCTGCGGCAACAGATAAAAACTCATCAAAGCTTAAATGCGATTCTTTATCAGCCACATCAGAAATAGCGCGAACCACAACGAATGGTGTATTGAATTGATGGCAAACATGACCAATCGCGGTGGATTCCATTTCTACGGCAGCAACATCTGGGAATGTACGACGAATACGCGCTAAAGTCTCTGCACCATTAATAAAGGCATCACCACTACAAATTAAACCACGAACAGCATTTAATTTTAGCGATTCAATACACTCTTCTGCGATGCTAACAAGTTTAGGATCTGCAATAAAAGCAGGTGGGCATTGCGCCATTTGACCAGGTTCATAACCAAACGCAGTCACATCTGCATCGTGATAGCGAACTTCTGTTGAAACAACGATATCACCGACATTTAATCTCGAATCTAAACCACCCGCTGAGCCAGTATTGATGACGACATCAGGGCGAAAATGCTCAAGCAATAAGGTTGTACCAATCGCTGCTGCAACTTTACCAATACCTGATTTTAATAATGCAACATCAACACCGTTGATTGTACCTGTATAGATTTCACAACCGCCACGAGATAAGATTTGGCAATCTTCAATTTTCTCACGCAGAAGTGTGACTTCTTGCTCCATTGCACCTATTACGCCAACTCTCATTGTGTCATACTCACTTGTAGGTTAATAATAAATAGAAATTTAAATAGAGTTTAACATCTATCGGAAAAACACGATATAACACAAAGAATAGAGAATTCGTTTCATCGAAACCAGAAAGAGGACAGAAATGATCGATTTTAAGCTGAAGTTAAATTATCAACGCAAATATAACAGCAGTGATATCGATATTAACGATGAAATACAGGTTTCTCGTCAATTTGAAAGTGATCGTGGACGTATTATTAACTCAGCCGCTATTCGGCGTTTACAACAGAAAACACAAGTCTTTCCTTTAGAGCAAAATTCCGCAGTACGTAGCCGTCTTACTCATTCTCTTGAAGTTCAGCAAATTGGTCGTTATATCGCTAAACAAATTATCGGCGAATTAAAGAAACAAAATAAGCTTGAAGTGTATGGCTTAATTGATCGCATCGATAGCCTTGAAAGTTTAATTGAGATGGCGTGCTTAATGCACGATATTGGTAATCCACCTTTTGGTCATTTTGGTGAGGCCGCGATTAAGCATTGGTTTCAAAAAGTATTATCACCAGAGGCGACAGCTGAATTCGATAGTTGTCCATTTATCCCTATGCAGTATTCAGCTAAAGTGCAATTAAATGAATTGCGACAAACTTTACGCCAAGATTTATGTCAATTTGAAGGTAATGCTCAAGCTATTCGAATGGCGCATCATCTTCTTAAATTGAATTTAACCTATGCTCAAATTGGCTGTGTATTAAAATATACCCGTCCTGCTTATTGGCAAGGTGAAGTCCCCAAAGAATATAGCTATTTAATGAAGAAACCGGGATATTACTGGTCTGAATTAGCATTCGTAAAAGAAGTACAAGAAAAATTAGACATGGGGGAATTTTGTCGCTTTCCTCTCACATATATTATGGAAGCTGCCGACGATATCTCGTATTGCATTGCGGATTTAGATGATGCGGTAGAAAAGGGGATTTTTGATATCAACCGTCTTGTTCAGCTTTTACGAGATGCATGGCGTGAAAATGGTGATGTGACTGAAGGTGATCTATTCGATATTACTGTGAATCGCGCTTATAAAAAAGTCGATCAAAATGAAGCCAAGCGTAGTATGCAAGATCAGTTTTTTATGTATTTACGAGTTTATATTACAGGAAAATTAGTCCCTTATACGGCACATCGCTTTATAAAAAATCTCCCCCAAGTTTATGATGGGCGTTTTAACCATGCATTATTGGAAGGGAATAGTGCTGAGCATCGTTTATTAACAACCTTAAAAAGTGTCGCTAAAAAATGGGTGTTTAGCCATCCTGAAGTTGAAGAGCTTGAAATGAAAGGATATCGCGTGATCAGTGGATTACTCGATATCTATAAGCCCTTGCTTTTATTATCAACTGAAGATTTTTTAAGATTGCATAAATATAACGAACATCCTAAATATGTCATTGAGACGCGTTTATATCATAAGCTTTCTGTTAAACATAAACTGGCTTATAACGAAATGTTAGAAAAGCTAAATGATATAAATACTGAAAGAGGAAAAATTTTAGAGTTTTATTATCGTACCAGATTAATTCAAGATTATATCAGTGGAATGACTGATCATTATGCTTATGAAGAATATAGAAAATTAATGGTTTGTGATTAATTTGTAATCATTAAGAAAAATGCTATCTAATTGATTGGTGATAATTTTTAGACTTTTCTTAGAGATAATAAAGATTTATTAAAATAACAGAAAATAGATGTTATTAATTGTAAATATATTCAATATAAAAGTTATATATAATATTTGTTAGTTATAGAACAATATAAAATCCATAAAACGAGTGTCTTAGGTTGTTATCATTAAAAGTTTTCTCAATTTAACAAAAATATTGCTTATATCAGTTAAGTAAATAACTTGTTCGATGTTATACTCTCCCCATGTTTTCTTCTGAAATGCATAGTCATTCATGTAACGCTGAAAAACATACAGCGTATTCTAAAACGATGTCATTTCACTGTTAATCCGTCATTGATACTTAATTTAATACTATGGTGCAGTTTTATTCCCCTAAAAAACGCTCTGTGAAAAAACAGGCGACAACTCTGGAAGTGACCGCCAGTGCATTGGATGCAAATGGTCAAGGTATTGCTCATGCTGAGGGCAAAACGATTTTTGTAAAAGGATTACTCCCACAAGAAACTGCTCGTATTCGTTTAACAGAAGAAAAGCGCCAGTTTGCTAAAGGCGAGGTTATTAAGCGTTTAACTACCAGTGAACAGCGTATAACGCCTCATTGTGAATATTATGAGCGTTGTGGTGGTTGTCAGCAGCAACATGTGCCTATTGCGTTACAACGTACAACAAAAGCGGGTGTGTTATCACATCTTATTAAACGTGAAACGGGTGTAGTGATTTCAGCAGAGCCTGTTATTGCTGGCGCTGAATATGGTTATCGTCGTAGAGCAAGATTGGGATTGCGTTATCAACCTGAGAAAGGGTTGGTGATGGGCTTTCGCCAAGAGCGTTCTAATGATTTGGTTATGATAAAAAAATGCCCAGTATTAAAACCTCAGTTAAATGATTTATTGTCTCCTCTTTGGGAGTGCCTTAAACAATTAGCATCGGTACGTGATTTAGGGCATGTTGAAATGGTGCTCGCTGATAATGGACCATTGGTTATTTTACGTCATTTATCACCATTGCCAGAGAGTGATAAACAGAGTTTGCGTGATTTCTCTCAAACTCATCAAGTTACGATGTATCTTGCAGGCGATAATAGCGAGATAGCACGATTAACTTCAATTGAGAAGGAACCCTTCTATCAAATAGAAGGTCTAAATTTACGTTTTGCACCTACTGATTTTATTCAAGTAAACGATGAAATAAATCCTAATATGGTTGCTCAAGCTATTGAATGGCTTGATTTATCGCCAGAAGATCGCGTGTTAGATCTGTTTTGTGGTATGGGAAACTTCACTTTACCTATCGCAAAACGTGTTAGTGAAGTGGTGGGTATCGAAGGTGTACCTGCACTGGTTGAAATGGCGAAAAAGAATGCAGAACTAAACCAACTAGGTAATGCGCACTTTTGGCATGCAGATTTATCGGCTGATTTTTCTGCGATGTCATGGTCGAAAGAAGGGTTTAACAAAGTGTTGTTAGATCCAGCAAGAGCAGGCGCTTTGGAGGTAATGTCACATATTGTGAAGTTATCCGCAGAAAAAATCGTGTATGTCTCCTGTAATCCGACCACGTTAGCTAGAGATAGTAAGATATTATTAGATTCTGGATATCAGCTAACCAGTTTAAAAATGTTGGATATGTTTCCACAAACGGGTCATCTGGAATCAATGGCACTGTTTAGTCGAAAGTAAATTTATTTGAAAATAAACAGTTAGCCAGTAAATAAGTCGCAAATAAGATTTATACCGTGTAGGGAGAGAATATGGTTGCAGTAAGAAGTGCTCACTTAACACCTGCAGGAGAGTTTGCTGTTGATAAATGGGTCAATAGCTTGAACTTAACCCATGTCAATGCGGGTAGTGAAATCATGCAAACCTGGGAATACTGCCATCGTACTGTTCAAGGGCGTGAAGATGCCGAACTGTTATTGTGGCGTGGTGTTGAAATGGTTGAGCTTCTTTCGACACTAAGCATGGATAAAGACAGCATGAGGGCAGCGCTTCTTTTCCCACTTGCTGAAGAAAATCTTATTGATCAGGAAATTATTACTGAACACTTTGGTGATGCTATTTGGAGCTTAGTGCGTGGTGTTATGGAGATGGATGCCATACGCCAATTAAAAGCGACACACACTAATGAAACAAGTTCGGTTCAGGTAGATAACGTGCGCCGTATGCTGTTATCTATGGTGGAAGATTTCCGTTGTGTGGTCATTAAACTTTCAGAACGTATTGCCCATTTACGTGAAGTGAAAGATGCCACAGAAGATGAGCGCGTACTGGCTGCTAAAGAGTGTTTTAATATTTATGCACCATTAGCCAACCGATTGGGTATTGGTCAATTAAAATGGGAATTAGAAGATTTTTGTTTCCGCTATCTTCATCCTGATGAATACAAAAAAATAGCAAGTTTGCTTCATGAGCGCCGTATTGATCGCGAACAGTATATTGATAATTTTGTCAGTACAGTACGTGGTTATATGAAAGAAGAGAATGTCGATGTAGATATCTATGGACGTCCCAAACACATCTATAGTATTTGGCGCAAAATGAAGAAAAAGAATCTCGCATTTGATGAGTTATTTGATGTGAGAGCGGTACGTATCGTCGTTGAACGGCTTCAAGACTGCTATGCGGCATTAGGGATTGTGCATACTCATTTCCGTCATCTACCTGATGAATTCGATGATTATGTCGCAAATCCAAAACCTAATGGCTATCAATCTATTCATACTGTTGTGTTAGGGCCTGAAGGTAAAACGGTTGAGATCCAAATTCGTACTCGCCAAATGCATGAAGATGCAGAATTGGGTGTGGCTGCGCACTGGAAATATAAAGAAGGTGCAACGGGCGCTGCGACTAAAGGCGGTACAGGCAGTTATGAAAACCGTATTGCATGGTTACGTAAACTGATTGCATGGCAAGAGGAGATGGCAGATTCTGGCGAAATGCTGGATGAAGTCCGTAGTCAAGTCTTTGATGATAGGGTTTACGTTTTTACACCAAAAGGTGATGTAGTTGATTTACCAGCAGGCTCAACACCGCTTGATTTTGCTTATCATATTCATAGTGACGTGGGGCACCGCTGTATTGGGGCGAAAATTGGCGGGCGCATTGTGCCGTTTAGCTATCAATTACAGATGGGTGATCAAATTGAAGTTATCACGCAAAAACACCCTAATCCAAGTCGTGATTGGTTAAATCCTAACTTAGGCTATGTCACTACAAGTCGTGGGCGTGCGAAAATTCATAACTGGTTCCGTAAGCAAGATCGCGATAAAAATATTCTTGCTGGACGTCAGATTTTAGATAACGAATTGGCGCATATGGATATCAACATGAAAGAAGCAGAAAAACTGCTGATTGCACGTTATAACGTGCATAGTGTTGATGAAGTATTAGCAGGTATTGGTGTTGGTGATATTCGAATCAACCAGTTGGTGAATTTTATTCAAAGTAGATTGAATAAAGCCACTGCGGAAGATGAAGATAAAGAAGCTCTGCGGACACTCGAAAACAAAACGCCAGCACCAAGGGCCACAGGATCAGGTGGAAGCATTGTTGTCGAAGGCGTGGGTAACTTAATGCACCATATTGCACGTTGTTGCCAGCCTATTCCGGGTGACAATATTGTTGGTTTTATTACTAAAGGCCGAGGTATTTCGATTCATCGCGCTGATTGTGAACAGCTTGCGGAGTTACTCTCTCACGCACCAGAACGTATCGTTGATGCAGTATGGGGAGAGAATTACTCTAGTGGTTATTCATTAGTCGTTCGCGTTGTTGCCAATGATCGTAGTGGATTATTACGTGATATCACCACTATTTTAGCGAATGAAAAAGTGAATGTACTAGGCGTCAGTAGCCGTAGTGATGTGAAGCAACAAATTGCGACAATCGACATGAATATTGAGATTTATAATCTCCAAGTATTAGGTCGTATTTTGGCAAAACTTAATCAGTTGCCTGATGTGATAGAGGCGAAACGCTTTTCTCACTAAAACATTAAAATGATAAGATGCCGAGACAACTGTTCTCGGCATTTTTTTATCTAAAAATCAGAAAAACTGTATATTTAGTTAGTAATTAAATTGTTATGGTTTATTTAAAATAAATATGGTTTTAAATAAAAGGGATCTAGTAGATAAATATGAAGATAACTAAACAATATTATATTAAAAATATGTGTTGGGGGTGGTTTATTGGTTTTTGTTTTTTATATCTTTCTTGGAATGATGAATTTAGATATAAAACTATTTATTTAATTATTAATATTTATGGAACTATATTCTTCCCTGTATCTAAATGGATAATTGAGATTTTCTTTCTAAGATTCACTACAAGAGAGTTTTGGAATAAGGGATTGTTTATGGATACACCAGGGAAAATGGGAGGGTTAGCGATATATCATGGCGTCATTTTTTTATTGACGATCCCAATTACAATTATTCATATTATAGTTGTATTGATAAGAGGCCACTTATTAAATAAGTAACCACTTATTTAATAGAATTAAATTCCTAAAAATTGGTTGGCTTTTTCAACTAAATCATCATTTATTAATGCACCAACACCAGCCATGATTAATCCATAGCCTAATATGCCTATAGGCCCTCCTAGGAGTACACTAAATGTAAACCCAGTAATTGCTGTACCCGCCATTCCTACGATAATCGTTTCTGTTTTGACAAAAAAAGGACGCCAATTATCGGTCTGTATTGCTTTATGTAATTCAGTAGCCCAATCTGCAAAGTTAATAGCGTAACTCGTGTAGGCCATACCTTTACTAAATTTTTTTAATTTTTGAGTTATATCATCGAGTTTGATCGATTCCAATGCGGTTGCAATAGCTTTACGATCTTTGGCATTAATTTTTCTATTGATATCCGCTTTGTATTTTTCGTAAGCTTTTAGCGCATCATCAACGTTACGGATGGTTTTTCCTCTGGTTTGTTGTGCTAAAGATTCCGCTAATTTCCTTGCTTTATCACCATAAGCATTAAACACTTCTTTATAAAAATCAGCAGTAAACTTTATTGAATCATGCAACAGCTTAAATTCATCGTTTGTTTGTTCTTTTTTATTTGCTTGTTGAGCTAGAATATCAGCAATTTGGAAATTGCGATGTGTAAACGTCATATTATTATGGAAATCTTGGCATGCGGATTTAAAATCTTGTTCTCTAATATATTTTTGCATCTCAGGAAAATTATTTATATTGTCTGCGCCTTTATCTGCATATAAGGCATGTAAGGCTAATCGTACTGAGGGTAGCCAGCGGGAATATTCCCCAAATTTTTCACCTATATTTTGTAACATAGGGTCTGGATGAGGACTAAAATGAATATCAAAGAGAAAACCATTTATATAGTTCATTTTTTGGTAAAACATTCTACTTAGATTCAGATCTGCTTCGAATATATGACCTATATTTTCATTATTTAATGGAATATTGTTTTCTTTCATATTCAATAATAGTAATGGAGAGCTTTCATTAAACTCGTTTGATCTGTGCATTAAAGCACGGCCATAAGGTCGCATTCTTAATGCTTTTTTTAATGCTAATTCGGTTTTTTGTTTTAAGTAAGATTTACATTCATTTTTAAATGCTGGGCAATTTTTCTTTCCACAAACTGGGCATTCTTGGTTTTTATTCTGCATAAAAGCATTGCAAATAATATTTGTAGCTTGATTAAATGAAAAATTATTATTAAAAGCATACTCTGGAATATAAGCACTATGTGGCGTTACAGTTAATGAACTAAATTGAATTACATTTTCACTCATTTTATTAATCCTTTGATAAAAATGACGTATTTATATGGTGTTTAAGAGTGGATTTATAGCGAGGAGTATATTTGTAAATAACAAATTCATAGTTCAATTTAAAATGTCATTATTCTTTCAAAAAAGTTATTTTTAAGATCTTGAGCTTGAAATGATAAGATGCCGAGACAACTGTTCTCGGCATTTTTTTATCTAAAAATGTGTTAAACAGGATAAAGCTAACTCTTATTTAAAAGGCTATGTGATGTCAGAAAATCGTGAAATCTTTCGTTTATTAGAAATTATGGCGCAGCTACGTGATCCTAATACTGGATGTGAATGGGATAAAGTGCAGACTTTTGACACTATCGCACCTTATACCTTAGAAGAAACGTATGAGGTGTTAGATGCTATTACTCGTAAAGATTTTGCTGATTTAAAAGAAGAGTTAGGCGATTTGCTTTATCAAGTTGTTTTTTATTCAAGAATGGCGCAAGAGCAAAAGTTATTTGATTTTAATGATGTTTGTGAAGCCATTAGTAATAAGCTAGAACGTCGTCATCCTCATATTTTTGCCTCCGAAAGCGAAAACAATTTATCATCAGAAAAACACCGCTGGGAAAAACTTAAAGCGCAAGAGCGTGAGGCTAAAGCACAATTTTCATTATTAGATGATATTCCCGCCACATTACCCGCTTTGATGAAAGCAGAAAAAATTCAGAAACGATGTGCTTCTGTCGGATTTGATTGGAATGAACTTGAACCTGTTTTAGGTAAAGTGTTTGAGGAAATTGATGAAGTGATGGCTGAAGTGAAAAAAACACCTCAAGATGCGTCTAAAATTGAAGATGAATTGGGTGATTTATTATTTTCAGTTGTAAATTTATCTCGGCATTTAAAACAAAAACCAGAACAAGCATTAAATCGAGCATGCCGTAAATTTGAACAACGCTTTCGCTTTGTTGAAAAAACGCTCTCGGAAGATGGCATAGGCATAGAAAATGCTTCATTGGAAGAGATGGAGATCTGTTGGCAGAAAGCAAAGAAACAACAGATTGAGTGAATTGTGACACGCAAATTAACGCCAGCGTGACATAAAATGCGATAAAAATAGTCTATAACATCTCGCTTTTTCAGCCATTTTTATAAAAAAATTTAAAAAGCGAAATTATAAAAGGTAATTTCGTTTTTTTGTTTTTGGGTAATTTTAAATATTGCCGTTACATTTCATTGCATTGAAAACGTGATTAACCTCAAAAAAATTAAAAGCATGATCATAAGCAAAAGATCTCGCTATAAACCTGCTACACTTAATATCGTGAAAAAAATAAAGCATCTCTTTTCTAAAAGTGGTATCTTAGCTGAAAGGATTAAGCTAAAATGCTTGAGAAATATTTTCACGGGTTTAGTTTATTGAATTTTTACTGTTTTTTCGTGTTTAAACGGATAAGTGGCGTGATGAAAAAGAACTTTATACTACTAAGAATGTTTGTAGCGAAAATAAGGTTCGGGTATACTGTGTTCCCGTCCAGTTATATCCATCATCCTAATACACCTAAACTTTCAGGTTCAGCATGAAAACGAATTATATTTTTGTGACCGGCGGGGTCGTATCCTCTCTGGGTAAAGGCATTGCCGCAGCCTCTCTGGCGGCTATACTCGAAGCCCGTGGACTCAATGTCACCATGATGAAGTTGGATCCGTATATCAACGTCGATCCAGGTACTATGAGCCCAATTCAGCACGGGGAAGTCTTCGTCACTGACGATGGTGCTGAAACTGATCTCGACTTAGGACACTATGAGCGCTTTATTCGCACGAAAATGACTCGTCGTAATAACTTCACGACAGGTCGCGTATACTCTGAAGTATTACGCAAAGAGCGCCGTGGTGACTATCTTGGGGCTACAATTCAAGTTATTCCTCATATCACTAATGAAATCAAAGAACGCATCATTCGTGGCGGTGAAGGCCATGATGTCGTTTTAGTTGAAGTCGGCGGGACGGTTGGTGATATCGAATCTTTACCATTTTTAGAAGCAATTCGCCAAATGGCAGCAGAAGTGGGCCGTGAGCACACATTCTACCTGCATTTAACATTGGTGCCTTATTTAGCTGCTTCTGGTGAAGTAAAAACCAAACCAACTCAGCATTCTGTGAAAGAATTGCTGTCAATCGGTATCCAGCCTGATGCATTGATTTGCCGTTCAGACCGCGTTATTCCTGCAAACGAACGTGCCAAAATTGCACTGTTCTGTAATGTGCCAGAGAAAGCGGTTATTTCATTAAAAGACGTCGATTCCATTTATAAAATCCCTGCACTATTGAAATCACAGGGATTAGATGATTATATCTGTAAACGATTCAGCTTAGATTGCCCTGTTGCAAATCTTGCAGAGTGGGAACAAGTTATTTACGAAGAAGCTAATCCTGAAGGCGAAGTCACCATTGGTATGGTTGGTAAATATGTTGAATTACCAGATGCCTATAAATCAGTGATTGAAGCATTAAAACATGGTGGTTTCAAAAGCCGTGTTACTGTAAATATCAAATTAATTGATTCACAAGATGTTGAAACCCGTGGCGTAGAAATGCTTAAAGGGTTAGATGCAATCTTAGTACCAGGTGGTTTTGGTGAACGTGGTGTTGAGGGCAAGATTATGGCTGCTCAATATGCGCGTGAAAATAAAATCCCTTACTTAGGCATTTGCTTAGGTATGCAGGTTGCTATGATTGAGTTTGCGCGTAATGTCGTTGGCATGGAAGGTGCAAACTCCACTGAATTTGCTCCAGATTGCAAATATCCAGTTATCGCATTAATTACTGAATGGCGCGATGAAAATGGCAACATTGAAGTGCGTTCAGATGAAAGTGATTTAGGTGGCACGATGCGCCTTGGTGCTCAGCCTTGCCATTTAAGTGGTGATAGCTTAGTTCGTTCACTGTATGGCAAAAATACCATTACAGAGCGCCATCGTCACCGTTATGAAGTAAATAATCTACTATTAAAACGTATCGAAGATGCGGGTTTACGTATTGCTGGTCGTTCAGTAGATAATAAACTGGTGGAAATTATTGAAAATCCAAACCATCCTTGGTTTGTTGCTTGTCAGTTCCACCCAGAGTTTACCTCAACGCCGCGTGACGGCCATCCGTTATTTGCAGGCTTTGTGAAAGCAGCCTTTGATAACCAAAAAGGCCTGCTGAAATAGGATATATGAGAAGGGATAGGGTATCTCTTCTCGGAAATTTAACTTGTACAGAGGAAAACCGAATGTCCAAAATCGTTAAAGTACTTGGTCGTGAAATTATTGATTCTCGTGGCAACCCAACAGTTGAAGCAGAAGTTCACTTAGAAGGTGGTTTTGTTGGTATGGCGGCTGCTCCATCAGGTGCATCAACAGGTTCTCGCGAAGCTTTAGAATTACGTGATGGTGATAAATCACGTTTCTTAGGTAAAGGTGTTCTGAAAGCTGTTTCAGCTGTTAATGGTCCAATCGCTAAAGCGATCCTTGGCCAGGATGCAAAAGACCAAGCTAACATCGATAAAATCATGATCGATTTAGACGGTACTGAAAACAAATCAAACTTTGGTGCAAACGCAATCCTAGCGGTTTCTTTAGCAAACGCAAAAGCTGCTGCTGCTGCGAAAGGTATGCCTTTGTATGAGCACATTTCTGATCTGAACGGTACTCACGGTCAATATTCTATGCCTCTGCCAATGATGAACATCATCAATGGTGGTGAGCACGCAGATAACAACGTTGATATCCAAGAATTCATGATCCAACCAGTTGGTGCACCTTCTCTGAAAGAAGCAGTGCGTATGGGTTCAGAAATCTTCCATCACTTAGCAAAAGTGCTGAAAGCAAAAGGTATGAACACTGCAGTTGGTGACGAAGGTGGTTATGCACCAAACTTAGAATCTAACGCTGCTGCATTAGCTGCTATCAAAGAAGCTGTTGAGAAAGCAGGTTACGTTTTAGGTAAAGACGTTACTCTGGCTATGGACTGTGCAGCATCTGAGTTCTACAACAATGAAACGGGTAACTACGAACTGAAAGGCGAAGGCAAAACCTTCACTTCACAAGAGTTCACTCATTACTTAGAAGAACTGACTAAACAATACCCAATCGTTTCTATCGAAGATGGTTTAAACGAATCTGACTGGGATGGTTTCGCATACCAAACTAAAGTTCTTGGTGACAAAATCCAACTGGTTGGTGACGACCTGTTTGTAACTAACACCAAGATCCTGAAAGAAGGTATCGACAAAGGTATCGCTAACTCAATTCTGATCAAATTCAACCAAATCGGTTCACTGACAGAAACTTTAGCAGCAATCAAAATGGCGAAAGATGCAGGCTACACAGCTGTTATCTCTCACCGTTCTGGTGAAACTGAAGATGCAACTATCGCTGACTTAGCAGTTGGTACAGCAGCAGGCCAAATCAAAACAGGTTCTATGAGCCGTTCTGACCGTGTTGCTAAATATAACCAACTGATCCGTATCGAAGAAGCATTAGGTAATAAAGCGCCTTTCAACGGTCTGAAAGAAGTTAAAGGCCAAGCATAATCTTGCACCTTTGATTAAAAAATCTTATTAATCTGAAAGGGGAGAACCTTAAGTTCTCCTCTTTTTTTTAATTTTTTTTTAGAAAAAACAGAATATTTATTCTTAACATCTTTGAAAAAGTGTGATGTGTAAGAGGAAATAGTGTTCAATTATTACTCTTTTATTAATAAATTGGTTAATTCTCGTGGATGAGATCCCAAATATGGCTTTTGCGCATTTTCAATGACGAAAAATGTTTTTATATTTCACATATAACCTATTTCGTTAACAATTATGGCTTAGTGAACCTAATGTTCATATCAGCTAATGTGGAGTATTATCATGGACGCGTCCAATTTAGCCCCATCGGCGAAGTCAAGCCCGATAAACAAACGAGGGTTAATCATTCTGGCTATTGATGTAGTGTTATTACTACTTCTGCTAGAATTTTTACCTTATGATCCAAAGGCCAATGCCGGTTTAGCATTAATGGTGTTTGTGGGGGTATTATGGCTGACCGAAGCTATTCACGTTACGATCACTGCATTATTTATTCCTATCTTAGCCGTTGTTCTTGGGCTAATGAATACCAATGAGTCATTAAAATCATTTGCGAATCCCATCATTTTCTTATTCTTCGGTGGCTTTGCATTAGCGACAGCGCTTCATATTCAAGGGCTAGATCGCTTAATTGCTAACCGCTTGCTGATGATTGCAAAAGGTAAACTTTCAATTGCTGTATTGTTGTTATTTGGTGTTACTGCATTACTCTCAATGTGGATCAGTAACACAGCAACAGCGGCGATGATGTTACCTTTAGTGTTAGGTATTTTATCTAACTTAGATATTCGTTCAGAACGTAATACCTTTGTATTCGTATTATTAGGTGTTGCTTATAGTGCAAGTATCGGTGGTTTAGGTACGTTAGTCGGTAGTCCGCCAAATGCGATTGCTGCTGCTCAATTAAACTTAGATTTCATTACGTGGATGAAGTACGGTGTCCCAATCATGCTGGTATTATTACCTATCATGTTTATCGTGATGTATCTGATGCTACGTCCTAACTTAAAACATAAGTTTGATCTGAAATTAGAAGTATTAGAGTGGAATAACAAACGTGTTATTACCATGATCATCTTCTTAATTACTGTCGTATGCTGGATCTTCAGCTCTTTTATCAGCAGTGCTTTTGGTGGTGTAAAAGATTTGGATACCGTTATTGCGGTCAGTGCTGCAATTGTTATCGGTGTTACAGGCGTAGCCAGTTGGAGCCAAATCCAAGAGAACACAGAGTGGGGAGTATTAATGCTGTTTGGTGGTGGTTTAACACTAAGCGCAATTTTACAATCATCTGGTGCAAGTTTGGTTATGGCTGACTTTATGAAAGATACCTTTGGTAATAGCCACTGGTTCGTGATTATCCTTGCAGTAACAACCTTTATCATCGTATTAACTGAATTTACCAGTAACACAGCGAGTGCGGCATTATTAGTACCAATCTTTGCAACGGTTGCACAAGCATTAGGTATGCCAGTAATGGCGTTAACTATGATTATCGGTATCGGTGCATCTTGTGCGTTCATGCTACCTGTTGCAACCCCACCAAATGCGATTGTCTTTGGTTCTGGTTACATCAAACAGACAGAGATGGTACGTGTTGGTGGTGTACTGAACTTAGTGTGTATCTTAGTTATCTCTCTGTTTGCTTGGTTCTTCTGGCTATAAGTTAGTATGCAAAATTAACCAAATAGAGATAAAAACGAAGCGCTTGATAGTTAAATATCAGGCGCTTTTTTTATTATGGGCTTTAGCCAGTTTAAGTCGCGTCAGCGTCTTAAATATAAAACCACCCGCTATGCGGGTGGGTATTAAAGGTTATACCAAGAAAAACACCTTTCCGTTACGATATAGATGTTCAAGCTAATATTCGTAACTTAAATAAGGAAAGGTGTTTATGGGCATTAAAGCACAAAGCTCAGCACATACAAAGTGGCTGTGTAAATACCATATCGTCTTTTCGCCGAAATATAGACGGAAAGTGATTTTTAATAAAATTCGTTCAAGTATAGGTGAAATCCTTCGAGACCTTTGTAAATATAAAGGTGTGGAAATAATCGAAGGGCATCTTATGCCAGATCATGTTCATATGTTAGTGAGTATTCCACCGAAGATATGCGTATCAAGTTTCATGGGATATTTGAAAGGTAAAAGTTCGTTGATGATCTTTGATAGACATGCCAATCTCAAATATAAATTTGGCAACAGAAAGTTTTGGGCGGAAGGGTTCTATGTCACAACAGTTGGACTCAATGAAGCCACAATTCAAAAGTATATCAGAGAGCAAGAAAAGTCGGATTTAATCTCGGATAAATTGAGCAGTAAAGAATATGAAAACCCCTTCAAGGGGTAAGCCAAAGTAGCAAAGACACTTAGCTTGAACGAAGAGAAAGCAGCGTCATTTAGGCGCAGTCGGTAACAAGCCCTTATAGGGCAAGAGCAAACCACCCGTTTTACGGGTGGTTATGATTGTCTATTATTTGGAATGATAAAAGGAACTGCATTTACACGAAATAAAATAGAAGCAATGGAAGAAAGGGATGAATGAAAAGAATGAAAAGATGCGATTTTCTTGAGAAGGATCACTCATAGAGAAGAAAGAAAAAAGCCATCTCTATTTATCACCTCTAAGGTATTAAATATATTGATGGCTTTGAAGAAACTAAAGTGCAGAAAACTATTTTATATACAGTGTTAATTGAGTACCCGGTTTTAACATTTTAATGTCAGAGTTCCAGCTCATTAACTGTTTTAGGTTAATGCCATGGCGACGGGCAATACTGTAATAAGAATCACCTTGGCGTACTTTATAGTAGCTCGGTGAAGGTTTTGTTGGTTTCGTTGCTGTGGTGCTACTGACACTACCTGCATTATGAATTTTTAATGTCTGACCAACCAGCAATGTGCTCTTTGCATTTAACCCATTAATACGCTGTAAGTCTTTTATACTCATATTATAGCGACGAGCAATAGCGTAAAACGAATCCCCTGAACGAACCTTATAAACGCCTTCTTGCTTAATAGATTGATTCGTTTTGGCGACAGCCAAGCGAATAGTTTCTAATACAGCTTCATCTTCGAAAGCGTTACGGAATTGGTCAAGCTTATTGCGAGGTAACATAATGACATGAGGGCCATTAGGTGCCGTTATTCCACGTTTATAGCCGGGGTTATAGTCTTTCACGGTATTAATAGGTAACTGACTTAATTCAGCGACTTTATTTAACGTGATTTGCTCACCGACATCAAATGAGGCTAATGCTTTATCGCGATAGTTGCTTTTTGGAAAAGTAATATCTTGTTCGTTTTCACGAATAACCTTACTTAAAGCGAGAATTTTCGGCACGTAATTCATCGTTTCTTTAGGTAAAGAAAGTGACCAATAGTCTGTTGGTAAGTTTTTATTCTCATTTGCCTTTATTGCTTGCATAACACGGCCTTCACCAGCGTTATAAGCAGCAAGGGCAAGTGCCCAATCACTATCAAACATCACATATAAGCGCTCAAGTAAATCAAGAGCCGCTTTAGTTGATGCCATGACATCACGACGACCGTCATACCATTGATTTTGTGCTAAGCCATAGTAATTGCCGGTTATTGGTACAAATTGCCATAAACCTGCTGCATTGGCAGAAGAGGTAACATGGGGATTAAACGCACTTTCAACGACAGGAACAAGTGCAAGTTCCATCGGTAATTCACGTTTTTCAATTTCATCAATAATCGAATACATATAAGGCTCAGCACGAGCAGCAACGCTCTGTATATGTTTGGGATTATTTAAAAAATATAATTCTTGCTGCGAGATCCTTTCATTTTCAGGGAGGTCCATTTTTAATTCACTTACCACATAACCCCACAAATTGGTTTTTACATCATATTGAGGTTGGTGAGAAGTTGAAGTCCCTTTCGTTGATGTTGGTGTGATCGCAGACAAATTAGGTTTAATGTTCTCAGATTGCTGGCAGCCCGCCAATAGCAATATGGAGAACAAAATCGCTTTTGTCTTCATAATAGAAAAATTCATCCTGTGTGTTTTTTGAACCAAATGATACTTAGTGTGCCAAAATAAAACAACCAATAGGAATTAAAAGTTGTCTTTTAACTCTCTTAATTTTGTAAATGTCTTAATTGGAGCATAAGTATTAGTGGTTATACCTAAAATCCTTTGCAAATCAATATCGTCAGATTTCAAAAAAAGATTAATATTCTTTTCGTTTTTCAGTGTTATTGGCACAGTAGGTTGCAAATTTTTACGCATTTCACTAACTTGGGCTAAATAATCGGTAATAAGTGCATTTTCTGGCATGATATGATGTGCAAAGGTCATATTTGATAGAGTGTATTCATGAGCACAACAAATTAATGTGTTATCTGGTAAAGCGCTCAATCTTTGTAATGAACTGAACATTTGTTGTGCAGTACCTTCGAATAAACGACCGCAACCACCAGAAAAAAGAGTATCACCACAAAATAAATAAGGCTCACAATAATAAGCAACATGACCCAATGTATGGCCAGGTGTGCCAATTACATTAAAAGTAAAAGAGCTAACAATGATGCGCTCTTGATTATGAATAATATTTTCAGCTCCTTTACTTTGTGTTTCTTGTGGGCCAAAAACGTCGATGTTAGGATATTTTTTTACCAATTCAGCAACTCCACCAACATGATCATCATGATGATGGGTTAATAAAACCGCGATAGGAGTTAGTGAGCGTTGTGAGAGCATTTCAATAACAGGTTTGGCTTGTGACGGGTCCACAATCACACATTCACTATTTTCATTACTTAATAGCCAAATGTAGTTATCGGATAAAGCAGGAATTCTGATAAGCTCCATATAAGTTACCTTACTTATAAAATATAAAGGGTTAAACGATGAAAGCAGCGCGTTCAGTAAAGCCAATTACAATGCCAGATTCTTGGCGTGATATTCCTTGGGGGGAATATTATCGCATGGCGATTGAATTGCGTTTACAAAACTGGTGGCCGAAAATGTATGGCTTTCATTTGCTGAAACTCGGTCAACTCAGTGCCGAACTGGATACCAAATTAAGTATCGTTTCACATCAAGTTAATGTGACATCGAATGCAATAAATGCGGATGTTATCGCGTCTTTAGATTATCTACCCTTTGAAAATAAATCGGTTGATGTTTGCCTTATGGCTCATGTGCTTGATTATAGTGCAGATCCCCATTGGCTACTAAGAGAAGCTGATCGTGTTTTAATTGATGATGGCTGGATAGTATTAACGAGCTTCAACCCTATTAGTTTATTAGGACTGGGTAAATGCACGCCTATTTTGCGACAAAAACAGCCTTATTCAAGTCGTATGTTTTCACTTCGTCGACAAATTGATTGGCTTAGTGTGCTAAATTACGAAGTGATGACACAACAGAACTTCCAGATTATGCCATTTTCAAGACCAATAAAACGTGATGGTAGCCGCTATCACACCGGAGGCTGTTTAAATTTAATTATAGCTCGCAAAAGAACGCTTCCTTTAACACCCACCGCGTTGAAATTTGCATTGCCTCGCATGAGTGTAAAAGGTCGAGTTTTAGGGGCTACACGTAATCACTCAGAGCCATAAAACATTACTCGTTAGTTGTTTTATCTTTCTGACTTTCAATATAGCCAGTGTCTTCTTGTGTCGGTGATTGAGCCGCCGTTTTTGCTAATTCATCACAACGTTCATTTTCATCATGACCTGCATGGCCTTTTACCCAATGCCATTCAATTTCATGACGAGTAATAGCACTATCTAAGCGTTTCCATAAATCGACATTAAGCACAGGGCTTTTGTCTGCTTTACGCCACTGACGCTTTTTCCAGCTATGGATCCATTGTGTAATACCCTGTCTGACATATTGGCTATCTGTTGTCAGTGTAATTTTACAAGGGAATTTTAATGTTTCTAATGCTACGATAGCGGCAAGAAGTTCCATTCGGTTATTGGTGGTCATAAAAAAACCTTCACTTAGGGTTTTTTCATGTTGTTGATAGCGTAAAATAGCGCCATAACCACCGGGGCCTGGGTTGCCTAAGCATGAACCATCGGTGAATATTTCTACCTGCTTGTGCATAAAGGCGACTTATCCTTTTTGATTAATACGAAAAACTAACCCTAAGTCTGACATAAAAACGGATTATGAGCACTCCAATCACACGACAAATTGTACTTGATACCGAAACCACCGGTATGAATAAGCTGGGCGTTCATTATGAAGGTCATAATATCATTGAAATTGGTGCTGTAGAGGTTATCAATCGTCGATTAACAGGGCGAAATTTCCATGTGTATATTAAGCCTGAAAGATTAGTTGATCCTGAAGCATTTGAAGTTCACGGGATTAGTGATGAGTTTTTAGAGGATTGTCCTTCTTTTGCTGATATTGCTGACGAGTTTTTAGAATATATTCGTGGCGCAGAGCTGATCATTCATAACGCATCGTTTGATATCGGCTTTATGGACTATGAGTTTAGAAAGCTTAATCGCGATATTCCGCCTACTGAAACGTTCTGCCAAATTACTGATAGCCTTGCAATGGCGAGGGCATTATTCCCCGGTAAGCGAAATAACCTTGATGCCTTATGTGATAGATACTTAATAGATAACTCTAAACGTACTCTTCACGGCGCGTTACTGGATGCGGAAATACTTTCTGATGTTTACTTGGCGATGACTGGTGGACAAACAGCACTAGCATTTTCAATGGATGGCGAATCAAGTAACGAACAAGAGCAAAATGATATTCAGCGTATCGAACGCCCAGCTTTAGGATTAAGAGTAATAAGAGCAACTGCAGAAGAACTTGCTGAGCATGAGTCTCGATTAGACTTAGTTGAGAAGAAAGGTGGACATTGTTTATGGCGTCCTGCATCAAATGATGAGGAAGTTTGAATATAAAAAAAGCATAATTGTTTAGTTGAGATTAAAAACTATCCAAATGCATCTTTTTGTTAGAAAAACAGTTGACGACAAGGCAAGAGATTCGTAATATTCACCTCGTCCGAAAGGATACGCGGAGCGGTAGTTCAGTTGGTTAGAATACCTGCCTGTCACGCAGGGGGTCGCGGGTTCGAGTCCCGTCCGTTCCGCCAACATTCCAAACCCCAGCATTTATGCTGGGGTTTTTGCGTTTTATAGCCTCAAAAATTTTATCTTCTCTTATTTCTCTAAGCCACTATTTCTTGCTTTCAATATTTGATATTACTACCTTAGAATTTATTAATGATATTAATGCTATGTGTAAAGGTATTTCGCAGGGTAATCAATATGGAAAATAGAGTACATTTATGGATTGGCAGTAATTTTTCTTCTGAAGAAGAGTATACGTATTATTTTGAGTTAGATTACTCTGAGGAAGATGGGATTGATTCACCTAATTATAGAGTATGTGGATTCTGCAAAGATCTGGGAATAGTGTGGTATGACGAAGATTTTATTGGTGTTATTCCTCGCTTTGATAACAATGTTACGCTTGATGAAATTTTGGTAGATGCTGCTGTTGATGAAAGTGAAATATCGTTCATTAAAGCTAAATGTGAAGAGCTAGGAATTAAAAGTGCCAATGCTATATTTTGGTATCAAGATCCTGAACTTGTTATCAAAAATAGCGATAATCAAACCTATAATAATTTACATTATGTGGGTGAATATAATGGTGATTAACTGGTTTAAAAATACCCTTAGGCTGGGCCGATCATGCTATTAACTCTTGATGAAATTACAAAAGCGTTAGAAGATAAATTTTCTCCTTTAGGCGAAGATTTTAATGATTTAGTGCTTTTAAAAAGAACGACACCATTTACTGATTTAAATTTTCTAGAACAGACTCTAACACTCTCCCTTCCTGATGATTTTACCTCTTTTATCTCTCTCTATAATTTAGATAATTTCTCACTATTTAATATCAGTTTTGGCTGTGGTGAAGATTATCTTGAAAGACTTTTCATGCTAAATAGCCCCAATGAGTTTGCTCAGTGGTGGATTGGTGATAAACGACCTGAAAACGTCATTGTTATTGCACTGTCAGATCCTTATACCATTTTATTAAATACTCAAACAGGGAATGTTTTTGCAATGACGAGTGAGTCATCTATGGATAGTTTTGAACATATTGCAGCGAATTTTTTTGCTTTTTTTAGTGCAGTTGCCACACTATTTTTAACGAATATTTCGCCAGATAGAATTATTAAATTAACATCATCTCAAACAACCTCATTTTGGCATCAATTAAAACCTGAATAAGATGAAAAATATAAAGAAAAAAGAGCTAGTTTATGATGGTTTTGAAGATGATTTTTATCAGTTAAATCATCTTATTCAATGCCCTTATTATGATGAAGATATGTTAGTTAGCGTAACGCAATTAAGAGACTTAAACAGCCTAGATAAAGATGTAAAACAGCAGGTAATAAATAAGGTTAAAGGAATGACTTTAAATTTAGGAATGCACTATAACTATGATGGATTATCGATAATGTATGATATCCAAAAATCAAAAAAAGAGAAGGTACAGTTGCTTGGTTTATTTGCTATTGGTGAAAGGCAACCAGCACGGTATCAAATCATAGTCTTAGGGATATTTAGGATTAATTTATGAACACGGAATTTTATTTACGTTTAAGTATGCTATCTAAAACGCTCGACCATTTTTATTATCAAGAATTTGAAACTGAACAAGCCGAATACAGTAAAAATAAAGAAATAAAACAAGCCATTGTTCAGTTTATCCTTGAAATGAAAAAACATAGTGAACATGCATTAATTGATGAGGCTCTAAATCTTATATTTCATAACACTGGTTGTCATATTGATTGCGAAATTTTAGATGAAATCATGCTTCCTGTTATTGAACAAAATATTATTACGCCAGAATTGATTGATAAAAACCTGAGAGAAAATTCACCTATGGGGCGTTGGTTTTAATACGAAGAAAAATAATGAAAAAAGATACACTTATTATTAATGAAATATACAAAGAGTTATTTGAAGATAACCTAAAACAGTACAGTGAAAGATTAAATAGGCAAGATCCAGAAAGTTATCATGAAGGTGCTTTCTCTCAAGTGAATAAGATTTTTGTTAATTTATCAGAAAAAGAAAAGCAATCAGTGATTGATATGATGAAAATCGTGATGGCAGATACAGCATCAACAATATTCGGGATGCTAGACGGTACTCATTTCGTTAATCATATCGATGAAGATTTTCAGCTTATTTATGATAACGAAGAAATTCAAGGCGATCTTCAAGATCATTTTTTAGCGTTAGTGGAAGATAATAATAGTTAAATTAAAATTTATTCTGGCAAGGATCCAATTACTATAAAGGATATTACGCATTAAAATGAAAAAAATAGAAATTTACTCTGAAATGTTATGGTGGTCATTATCCCATATTCGAAATGTTCAAACACACAGTTTTATCCGTAAAGGAAAAAACAAATCCTGTGGTTTTGAAGCTGAATTACTACATAATGTTGTTGGTACTTTACCTACGGAAGAGATGACTAATAACGATATCCACTTTCTTAATGTACAGGCCAAGTATTACTTAGATAATGCTAGTGAAAGAATTTGTGATAATTATAATGTGCATAAGAAAAATATTAAGCGCTTATTTGAGATTGTACCTGAGCATTTAAAAGACCAACTAAAATGGGATGGGCCAGAATAAGAATGAAATATTTTGCTAGAGTTGTTGCCCTCAATCCTTATGTGGAAGAAGAGGTTACACTCTCTTTTGGTGAATATGAAATTTGTTGTTTTATTAATGAGCCCAAAGTATTTGTGATAGGGGAAGTCTATTTAGTCGAGCTAGTATTAATGTTTTTTGATGATATAGAGATTAAACAATCAAATGATCACGTTATGTCATTGACTCAAATTGGAAATTCTTTTGCTTATCAATTAAATGGTAAATTGCTTGATAATAAGTTTATTGTCACTAATTTAGTTTTTGAAGATGATCTATTTTATCAATATTCACATATTGTAAATCAGTATGTTATGTTGAAATCAGACAGAATTAACGTCGAAATAATTGAGTCTATTAGCCATGAGCTTTTTTAACGAAATCCAACGAAAAATTAGCATTACACCTTTCTTTTCTAATATGGGGAAGGTGAGCGTTGATGATAATAAAATTATCTATTTTCAAAGTATCCAGGCTTGTTTTGAATCGTCTTTAAATGTCGAATGGTTACCAACTTCTCCCACGCAAGATGACCCTTTCTATATAAAGCAAGAATACCCCAAAGATTTGGTTGAGATGCGATTAGTCGTCAGTAAGGCTGTGATAGAGAGTCTAAAAGCGTTTCCTGTACCAGATAGTCAATTTCAATACGATGCACATAACTTTAAAATTGCAGCAAGAAATGCGATATGTTACGCATTTAGGCAGTATCTTACTGAAAAATACTTCAATTATGGTGACAACTGGGAAAGGATCATTCAGATTTACTACCAAGGTCATTTTCCGATAGGTTTTTATAAAAAGAAATTAGTGGTGATTTAACTGCTAGCTATTTAAAAAGAGTTTTCAGTTAGAGTGGCAACTAGAATTAAATTTGTTTTTATCCTTTTTTATTAATATTAAAAAGTAACATTTACGTTACGCTGATTTTCCCTTTTAGTTATATATGATGTAAATAAGATTTTTATTACTGAATCAGTGAATTATCTGCTTTTTATCTTTTTTAAGCTCTTATAATTC
Source organism: Proteus sp. ZN5 (assembly GCF_011046025.1). Classification (GTDB taxonomy): domain Bacteria; phylum Pseudomonadota; class Gammaproteobacteria; order Enterobacterales; family Enterobacteriaceae; genus Proteus. Next base: position 3,775,663 of record NZ_CP047639.1, on the reverse strand, counting down.
TACGTCCTTGTAACAAGTTCAGTCAGTAATTAGGCTATAATTAAAACAAATACGGTATTTGTTTGATTTGATGGATAATTCAGCAATGAAATTTTATCTTGATTAGTCATATCAAGCTAAGGTTTAATAGCACGCTTCTCAATTGCGCAAATCATTGTCTTTTTTGCTTTTTGTTGCGCAACGATGCGGTGGTGTAATGTTATTTTCCGCTTTTATCGTAAAAAATGCCGTGCAAATCAAAGAATTATTGCTTTATGCTAATTACGATAGCCACCTTTGTGGATTTTTTATATTGCGGTTTTTTGCCCGCATTGAGAGAATCAGCTATCTAGATGCTTTTTATCCGACTTGGAGTAGAAAATGACCACTCGTAAAACCCTTGCTAATGCGATCCGTTTTTTAAGTATGGATGCTGTGCAAAAAGCTAAATCAGGACACCCTGGCGCCCCTATGGGTATGGCTGATATTGCAGAAGTATTATGGCGTGATTTTTTAAATCATAACCCAACTAACCCTAACTGGGCTGATCGTGACCGTTTCGTTTTATCTAATGGTCATGCTTCAATGCTGATTTACAGCTTACTGCACCTGTCTGGTTATGATCTTTCTTTAGATGATCTGAAAAACTTCCGTCAATTGCATTCTAAAACACCTGGTCACCCAGAATATGGTTATACCGCTGGTGTTGAAACAACAACAGGTCCTTTAGGTCAAGGTATTGCAAACGCAGTGGGTTTTGCAATTGCAGAACGTACATTAGCGGCTCAATTTAACCGTCCTGGTCATGACATCGTTGATCACTACACCTACGCCTTTATGGGTGATGGTTGTATGATGGAAGGTATCTCTCATGAAGTGTGTTCTTTAGCGGGAACATTACAGTTAGGTAAACTGATTGCATTTTATGATGACAATGGCATCTCTATTGATGGTCAAGTGCATGGTTGGTTTACTGATAACACTGCAGAACGTTTCGACGCTTATGGCTGGCATGTAATTAGTGGCATTGATGGTCACGATGCAGCAAGCATTAAAGCAGCCGTTGAAGCAGCAAAACAAATCACAGACAAACCTTCACTGTTGATTTGTAAAACTACTATCGGTTTTGGTTCTCCTCATAAAGCAGGTACTGCTGATTCCCACGGCTCTCCATTAGGTGATGCAGAAATCGCTGAAACACGTAAAGCGTTAGGTTGGGAATACGGCGCGTTCGAAATTCCACAAGAAATCTATAAAGAGTGGGATGCAAAAGAAGCGGGTAAAGCAAAAGAAGCTGCATGGGATGCTAAATTTGCTGCATACGCAGCACAGTTCCCTGAATTAGCGGCTGAATTTAAACGTCGTATTTCTGGTGAACTACCAGCAAACTGGGAAAAAGATTCCAAAGCATTTATTGAAAATCTGCAACAAAATCCTTCAAGCATTGCAAGCCGTAAAGCATCTCAAAATGCATTAGAAGCATTCGGTAAAGTATTACCAGAATTCATGGGTGGTTCTGCGGACTTAGCACCAAGTAACTTGACTATGTGGTCTGGTTCTAAAGCGCTAAATGAAGACAAAGCGGGTAACTACATCCATTACGGTGTACGTGAATTCGGTATGTCTGCAATCATGAACGGTATTGCATTACATGGCGGTTTTGTTCCTTACGGCGCTACCTTCCTGATGTTTATGGAATATGCACGTAATGCTGTACGTATGGCTGCACTGATGAAGATCCGCAGTATCTTTGTTTATACTCATGACTCTATCGGTCTGGGTGAAGATGGCCCAACTCACCAACCTGTTGAGCAAATGGCAAGCCTACGTGTAACTCCAAACGTGAGCACATGGCGTCCATGTGACCAAGTTGAATCAGCTGTTGCATGGAAATATGCAATTGATCGTAAAGATGGTCCAACAGCTCTGATCTTCTCTCGTCAAAATCTTGCACAGCAACCACGTACTCCAGAGCAACTGGCAAACATCGAGAAGGGTGGTTACATCCTGAAAGATTGCGCTGGTACTCCAGAATTAATCTTTATTGCAACAGGCTCTGAAGTTGAATTAGCGGTTAGCGCTTATGAACAACTGACAGCGGAAGGCCGTAAAGTACGTGTTGTTTCTATGCCAGCAACAGATGCATTTGATAAACAAGATGCAGATTACCGTGAAGCAGTATTACCAGCTTCAGTAAAAGCTCGTGTTGCTATCGAAGCAGGTATTGCTGACTACTGGTTCAAGTATGTTGGTTTAGATGGTGCGATTGTAGGTATGCGTAGCTTCGGTGAATCTGCACCGGCAAACGAACTATTTGAAGAGTTTGGTTTTACTGTTGAAAATGTGGTTACACAGGCAAAATCTTTACTTAAATAATCAATAAATGTTAACAAGAGCACATTTTTGGGAATAATTTCTCAGATGTGCTCTTTTTTTATCCTTCCATCTTTGTTTACTATTGCGATCTTCTCTCATTTCTCGTAATCTGATTATCAGTAAGCTGAACCGTTTCAGTTAATCCTAAAATGTCGGTGACTGCACAATTTCTAGATTTACTTGATTTATCGTTGTTGATTAGTATCTTGCTCTATTATTCTAAGCGGTTGCAAATCACAAGTTATCAAGGGAGTCACATGACAATCAGAGTCGCTATTAACGGTTTTGGTCGTATAGGGCGTAATGTGTTAAGGGCGCTTTATGAATCAGGTAAACGAGCTGAAATAACGGTTGTTGCAATAAATGAATTGGCTGATGCGCAAGGTATTGGGCATCTTCTCAAGTATGACTCTAGTCACGGACGTTTTGCTTGGGATGTACGAATTAATAATGATTTATTGCAAGTGGGTGATGATTCTATTCGTCTATTTCATCACGCCGATATTACTGATTTACCTTGGGGTGAACTTGGTATCGATGTTGTACTTGATTGTAGTGGTGCTTATGGCTCCCGTGCTGATGGTGAAGCACATATTGCACAAGGCGCAAAAAAAGTACTTTTTTCTCATCCCGGTACAACTGATTTAGATGCAACAGTCGTTTTTGGTGTCAATCAACACGAACTAAAAAAAGAGCACCGAATTGTTTCAAACGCATCTTGTACAACGAATTGTATTATCCCCATTATTAAAATGATGGATGATGCGTTTAATATAGAATCAGGAACAGTAACAACAATCCATGCAGCCATGAACGATCAACCCGTGATTGATGCATACCATAAGGATTTACGCCGCACCCGTGCAGCAGGACAATCTATCATTCCTGTTGATACGAAGTTGGCAGCAGGAATTACTCGAATTTTCCCTAAATTTAAGGATCATTTTGAGGCAATTTCTGTACGAGTTCCTACAATTAATGTGACGGCAATTGATTTAAGTGTCACTGTAAAAACTGCTGTAAATGTGTTAGATGTCAATCGGTTAATTCAAAAATCAGCAACTGGCGCATTTCGTGGTATAGTGGATTACACAGAATTGCCATTAGTCTCAACTGATTTTAACCACGACCCTCATAGTGCAATTGTTGATGGCACACAAACAAGAGTCAGTGGGCAACACCTGCTCAAGACTTTAGTCTGGTGTGATAATGAATGGGGCTTTGCTAACAGAATGCTTGATACAACGTTAGCAATGGCTGCAACTGGTTTTAAATAATCATGTTTTAATGACGGTGTCGCGTAATAATACGACGCACTGAACAGAAGATTACTAAATTTTAGAGAATCAATGAGAGGATTCATCATGTCTGTAATTAAGATGACCGATTTAGACCTAGCGGGTAAACGAGTTCTTATCCGTGCTGACCTGAACGTTCCAGTTAAAGATGGTAAAGTGACTTCAGATGCGCGTATCCGTGCTTCTTTACCAACAATTGAAGCCGCGTTAAAACAAGGCGCTAAAGTGATGGTAACTTCTCACTTAGGTCGTCCTACTGAAGGTGAGTACAACGAAGAGTTCTCTTTAAAACCAGTTGTTGACTATCTGAAAGACAAATTAACTGCACCAGTTAGTCTTGCTAAAGACTATTTAAATGGTGTTGAAGTCAATGCAGGTGAATTAGTTGTTCTTGAAAACGTTCGTTTTAACAAAGGCGAAAAGAAAGACGACGAAACTCTGTCTAAACAATACGCTGCATTATGTGATGTATTCGTAATGGATGCATTCGGTACTGCTCATCGTGCTCAAGCGTCAACGCATGGCGTTGCTAAATTTGCACAAGTTGCTTGTGCGGGCCCACTGTTATCAGCAGAGCTTGAAGCATTAGGTAAAGCATTAGATAAACCAGCTCGCCCAATGGTTGCGATTGTTGGTGGTTCTAAAGTTTCAACTAAACTGACTGTATTAGATTCTTTATCAAAAATTGCTGACCAATTAATCGTTGGTGGTGGTATCGCAAATACCTTTATCGCAGCAGAAGGTCATCCAGTAGGTCGCTCTTTATATGAAGCAGACCTTGTTGATGATGCTAAAAAGCTGATGGAAAAATGTGATATTCCAGTACCAAGTGATGTTCGCGTTGCGACTGAGTTCTCTGAAACTGCAGATGCTGTTTTAAAATCAGCAAGTGACATCAAAGATGATGAACAAGTACTGGATATCGGTGATGTAACTGCTGAGCGTTTAGCAGAAATCCTGAAAAATGCGAAAACTATCCTGTGGAATGGTCCAGTAGGTGTATTCGAATTCCCTAACTTCCGCAAAGGTACAGAAATCATTGCTAATGCAATCGCAGATAGTGAAGCATTCTCTATCGCGGGTGGTGGTGATACGCTGGCTGCTATTGATTTATTTGATATCGCAGACAAAATCTCTTACATTTCAACCGGTGGTGGTGCTTTCTTAGAATTCGTTGAAGGCAAAAAACTTCCTGCTGTTGCAATGTTAGAAGAACGCGCTAAACAGTAATTAAGTCAGCTCATACAGGTAGAAAGCTCTTTTCTACCTGTTCCAAATATAGGATCTTATTACATGTCTAAAGTTTTTGATTTCGTGAAACCGGGTGTCATCACTGGTGATGATGTACAAAAAGTATTTGCAGTAGCAAAAGAAAACAAATTTGCTCTGCCTGCGGTTAACTGTGTAGGTACTGACTCAATCAATGCTGTGTTAGAAGCTGCTGCGAAAGTTCGTTCTCCTGTTATTGTACAGTTCTCTAACGGTGGTGCTGCATTTATCGCAGGTAAAGGTCTTAAATCTGATGTACCGCAGCAAGCTGCTATTTTAGGCGCAATTTCTGGTGCTCATCATGTGCATCAAATGGCTGAATACTACGGTGTTCCTGTTATTTTGCATACTGACCACTGTGCGAAAAAATTATTACCATGGATTGATGGTCTGTTAGATGCGGGTGAAAAACACTACGCTAAAACAGGTAAACCACTGTTCTCTTCTCATATGATTGACTTATCTGAAGAGTCATTAGAAGAAAACATCGAAATCTGTGCTAAATATTTAGCGCGTATGGCTAAAATCGATATGACTTTAGAAATCGAATTAGGCTGTACTGGTGGTGAAGAAGACGGTGTTGATAACACAGGTATGGACAGCTCTGCGCTTTATACTCAACCAGAAGATGTTGCTTACGCATACGAAAAACTGAGCGCGGTAAGCCCTCGTTTCACTATCGCGGCATCTTTCGGTAACGTTCACGGTGTTTATAAACCAGGTAACGTTCAATTAACACCAAAAATTCTACGTAACTCACAAGACTACGTATCAGAAAAATTCAATCTGCCACACAATAGCTTAGATTTCGTTTTCCACGGCGGTTCTGGTTCTTCGGCAGAAGAAATCAAAGAAGCTGTTGGCTATGGCGTTATCAAAATGAATATCGATACTGATACTCAGTGGGCAACTTGGGATGGTATCTTACAGTTCTACAAAAAGAACGAAGGCTATCTGCAAGGCCAATTAGGTAACCCAGAAGGTGCTGATAAACCTAACAAGAAATACTACGATCCACGTAATTGGTTACGTCAAGCACAAGCATCAATGGTTGTTCGTTTAGAACAAGCATTTAAAGAACTGAATTCAGTTGACGTTCTGTAATTGAGTCATTCTTAATGATTAAACTAAACCCGCTTATTTAGCGGGTTTTTTTATGCCTGATAAAAAGCGATTAGGGAGTTTGGTAATGATGATATTTATTCTTAAAGTTGGGTGTGAGGGGGATGTAGGTTAGTCTCTATTAGGAATATCTAGCCAATACGAAATGAAATCTAACGTTGAGATAAAGCAGATATAAAAAAGCGCCTAATAATAAATAGACGCTTAAATCGAGCAATATATTATTTGGAAGATCAGCCAGTGACTTTAGCGTCTTTGTTTTCTTCTTTCATCATGCGATTTAATAAAGGCACGGTTGCCCACATAACGATACCTACAATTAAGGTCACAATACCAATTTTACCAAATACATCAGTGTAAATAGGTAATGTTTGTAGTGGATCAGTAATACCTTCTGGTGCTGCGGTGAAGGTCGCTACATAACCGCCTAACAGATAAGCAGTGGCTTGTGTTAAGAACCACATACCTAAAATAAAGCCCATCATGTATTGCGGTACGAATGCTGCAACCATTGCTAAACCTAACGCACTGATCATCAGTTCACCTAAGCTCTGGAATAAGTAAACTAGAACGATAAACCAAGGTGATGTTAAGCCTTGAGCATCGGCAAACCACATACCTGATGCTGCTGCTGTAAGGAATCCTAACGAGCACAGAAGCATACCTGCGGTAAACTTCGCTGGCATTGAGAAGTCTTTACCTTTCGCGCCTAAACGACTATATACGATGGCTAAGATTGGGCTCGCAATAATAATCCAGAATGGGTTTAAGGCTTGAAAGCTGACAGGATGGATCTCAAAACCTAATAAATTATGATGAACGTTATGAATAGCAAAGAAGTTTAGTGAGGTTGGCATTTGCGCATAAAGGATGTAGAAAATAACGGCTTCTAACATCAGGACAAAAGCAACATACATTTTATTACGTGCAACACGGTCTTTTTGTTTAAATGCTTCACGGAAATAAATGAAGACAACAATAATAGACAAGCTGACTAAAACAATATTCGCAATCATTACGTTGTGCAGTAACCATGCACAAGCAAATACCATTGCGACAGATCCTGCAATGACTAATAGCAGTTTATTGTAATTCATTGGTAAATGGTCTGGTTCAGAACCAATATTGGCAACCATCTTACGACAGAAGAAATAAACCAATAAGGCGATAATCAAGCCAATACCACAAATATTATAAGTCAGTGCATATCCATAATGATCGGCAAGTACTGGCGCAATAGATAAAGAAATTAATGAGCCAACATTTATCGACATATAAAATAGCGTAAATGCACCATCAAGACGGGGATCTTTCGGTGGATAGCATTTTGCTAATAAGCTTGCTGGGTTGGCTTTAAATAAACCATTACCTACAGCGATAGTTCCTAATGCATAGAAAATTAAATTAGGATACATAATTGACATACCAGTCATGAAATAACCGATAGCCAAGACAATAGCACCTAAAACAATTGTTCGTTTTGTTCCTAATAAGTGGTCACCAACATAACCACCAATAGAAATAAGCCCATAAACCAGTGCAGAGAATGCACCAAAAGTAATGAAAGCCTGTTCTTGAGAGAACCCGAGTTTACTAACAAAATAAACGGCAAGAATACCTTGTACGCCGTAGTAACCAAAACGTTCCCATAATTCTACAAAGAAAATCATAAAGAAAGGTTTAGGCTGTTGTAATAAACCGACTTGAGCGGGTTTATCCATATCTGTAATGCCCCTAATTATTATTTATTTTCAACAACGATGTTATTTACTCACATTCACGAGGAATGTTACACGACGATAACATTATCTGTCGTATTTAGAGTGATGTTTGCAAATTTAAGAAGGTAATCAGCAAGTCGAGTAGACTAATATATTGATGGAATGACTTCTCAAAGGTTGATCACACTGTGGGTAAGATTAATACCAGATTGAAAAAAATATTCATTAGTTTATTTTCAAATAAAGTCATTTAATTGATTTTTGGTATAAAATATAACCAATGAGATTGTTGTTTGTTTATATTTTAATCTGAGTAAATTAAATAAAGATAAAGAACAAAGTAGAATGAAAATATTTTTGATTATGTGACTGATTGATTATAGAAAGAAATTTTTCATTATAATTAAAAATTATTCTTTTATAACAAACAGATGTTAATAAATGTTTAATAAATATCTAAAAGTTAGCCAATATTATTTTATTAAATAAATATTCATTTAATATAGATAAATATTAAGTTTTATGATGTGATTAGAATCAATAAAAAACGCCCTTATTAAAAGTGCGTTTTTATCTTGAAGTAAAATTGGTGAAATTTAAACAGAGATTGTTACTTGTTCATTTTTAACAGAATGGAAACGACGTTTGAAATAAATAAGTCCGTCTCCATCTTCACGTACTGAAATATTTTTAATTTCGGTCATATAAACAAAGTGTGTACCGACTTGGCGCACATCATAAATATCACCTTCAAGGCAGGCAAGTGCATTTGTTAATACGGGTTGTTGTAATTGTCCGTTTTGCCATCCTGGTTGGGTAAAGCGATCTGCCATCGCGAGCCCTGTCATTCCGGCGAAATGACATGCCATTTCTTCTTGCTCATGATTCAAGATATTGATGCTTAATTTTCCATTTTCTTGAAAAATAGCGTTCATCTGACTTTTACTGTTGATGCAAATCATTACGGTAGGCGGGTTATCAGTAACAGAACATACCGCTGTTGCTGTTAAGCCACAGCATCCCGCGTCGCCATTTGTTGCCACGATATTGACTGCGGCGCCTAAGCTTGCCATTGCATCCCGAAAAAGTGGGTTAGCCTGTTTTTCCTCAGACATTATTTACTCCTACTGCCAGACTTCTCGTCTGTGGGCGTCTTCACTTAAAATAATTATTAGTTAGATAACTAATAAATTACCTAACTACTCCGCTAACAAAGTTGTAATGTTATTGCCGGTTTCTTTGTTGCGTTGTTTTAAAGCCGTAACGCTACCGCGCATGAACAAAGATAGCAATCTTTCTTTGTTACAACCTGTTAACTTTATCTCAAAACACGGTGAGACAACCTTATCGCTAAGTGCCATTATTCCTAATTTAGGGGGAGGGTAATAGGCAAATCAGGCTACTTTTTTTCGTTGGTTGAGTGATAACACAAATTGCCAATCGATGACAATTGCGTATAGGTCAGGATGTTGCGGAAGGTGAAATTAACACGAAAAGAAGCATGGGTGATAAATTGCACAAAGGGAATAAAATTGCAAAAATTGAGTCAACTTTATTTATTTGTTAATATGAATAATTGTAACAATTAGTCTATTCTTAGAATATAGTCATTTTATAAACCATAAACAGCGGTACTTTTTCACTGTCTATATTAAGTGATATTTTGTCATTTCACCTATAACACCATATAAAGAGCTTCTTGATTATGCATGAATCATTAACTATCGCGCTATTACAAGCACGGGAATCTGCGATGGGTTTTTTTCGACCTGTTCTCAAAGAGCATAATCTGACAGAACAGCAGTGGCGGATCATTCGCGTACTTGCGGATAAGCGCTCTATTGATTTCCACGAATTAGCACAAAAATCGTGTATTCTCCGACCAAGTCTAACGGGTATTCTTATTAGAATGGAAAGAGACGAGCTAATTTGTCGTTTAAAACCTGTGAGTGACCAACGTAAACTTTTCGTTTCATTGTCTGCCAATGGGCAAAGCTTATACGATAAAATTCAGCCTAAAATTGAAGAAGGCTATCAATTACTTGAGCAAAAGTTTTCCACTGAAAAACTACAACGACTAGCTGGATTATTAAAAGAGCTGATTGCACTTAATCCAGATGATGTTGAACAATCAGAAAAATAAGTTATTTGATAAGAAAAAAGGAGATGCTATGGCATCTCCTTTTTGTTGTTTTCACTCCGGAAAAATTATTGCTTACCTAATACATGTAAGAAGTGAATGTGCTTTTCGTACTGATCAAGAATATCGTGAATGATTTGTTCTTTCGTCCACCCCATTACATCGTAGTCTTGCCCACCTTCTTTTAAATGAATTTCAGCACGATAATATTTATGTTCTTCGTCTCTTTCTTCATCACTTAATCCAGCTAAAGCAAAAGCGGGTTGAGTATAAAAACGCAGACGAACTTCATAGAAGAAATTCATGTCATCGCCTAAATCGACTTCGAAGCCAATGCGATCATCTTCTTCATTATGGATATAGCATTGAGTTGCTTGTTTGCTTAATTCAGCAGAGACCATTTCCATTGAAGGTTGGATAACTTCATCCATAAAACGTTTTACATGGGAACGTTTTGGAAAATAAGCGATATTTCTTAAACGACGTTGCCAAGGAATTGGATTACGGCTTGCTGGTGGTGCAATCGTAGTTAACTGTTGGCTGTCACGTTTATATACATCCACTCGCAATGCTTTTATTAACCCATAAATAGAAGCAAGCAATACCATTGAGAAAGGAAGTGCACTTGCAATGGTGACTGTTTGTAGCGCAGTTAAACCACCTGCTAATAATAAGGTGATTGCAGAGACACCCATTAAGCCCGCCCAGAAAATACGTTGCCATACTGGTGTTTCGCTATCGCCACCTGAAGCCAAAGTATCAACAACCATTGCACCAGAATCGGCTGAAGTCACAAAGAAGACAACAACCATCAACATCGCAAAGAAGGATAAAACGGACGAAAATGGAAAATAATTTAAGAACTCAAATAAAGCCAATGAGACATCTTGTTGTACGATATTTGCGAGAGCTTCTGCACCTTTATCTTTGATTAAATGAATAGCTGTATTACCAAATACGGTCATCCAAAGTAAAGTAAAGCCAGCAGGAACAAACAGAACACCGACAACAAATTCGCGGATAGTACGACCACGAGAAATGCGGGCAATAAACATCCCTACAAATGGAGACCATGAAAGCCACCAGCCCCAATAAAGTAGAGTCCATCCCCCTAACCAGTCACTCGATTTTGGTTCGTATGCGTAAAGATTAAAGGTTTTACTCACAATTTCGGATAGATATCCCCCCGTATTCTCAACAAATGATTTTAATATCAATACGGTTGGACCGAGAATAATGACTAATAAAAGAAGAATTACCGCTAATCCTAAGTTAAGTTCAGATAAAAAGCGGATCCCTTTTTCTAGCCCAGAAACAACTGAAATAGTTGCAAGTCCTGTTATCACAACAATCAATACGACTTGCACGGTTGGATTAATGGGTACATTAAAAAGATGGTTTAAACCTGCATTAACTTGCAGAACACCAAATCCCAGAGAAGTTGCAACACCAAAAACTGTTCCCATAACAGCAAAAATATCGACGGCATGGCCAATAGGTCCATGTATGCGATCACCAATAATAGGATAAAGTGCAGAACGCAATGTTAATGGCAAACCATGGCGATAAGAGAAAAAAGCCAAGATTAAAGCGACAATGGCATAAATAGCCCATGCATGTAATCCCCAATGGAAAAAAGTTAATCGCATAGCTTCTTTGGCTGCTTCTATGGTCTGAGCATCACCGGTCGGAGGCATTAAATAATGCATGACAGGTTCAGCAACACCAAAGAACATTAAGCCAATTCCCATTCCTGCGGAAAAGAGCATGGCAAACCAAGCAAAATAACTAAAATGAGGGCGAGCATGATCAGGCCCCAACTTGATTTGACCAAAACGAGAAAGGCCTAAATAAGTCACACTCAGCAAAACCAATGCAACGGCTAGAATGTAGAACCAGCTCGCATTCGTGAAGAGGTTTTCCTGAAGATGACCTAATTTATCATTAGCCAACTCTGGAAATAACGCAGAGAAACCAACGACCAGTAAAATTAACAGTGCTGATGTATAAAAAACGGGAGGATTAATTTTCATCCTAACTTTTTGAGGGGTTATATCGTTTTGTTGACTCATAGTTAACCTATTTTTTGTTATTTTCCTAGAAAGAGACTTTTCGCTACCTATTTTCTGATTACTAATATCATCAGAAAAGAAAAGTTCATAAGAAAATTTGAATAAAACACCAAGTCGGTAAGATGTTTTATAAAAGAACGGAACTAAATTATTTTTTCCGTAAAGTGAAGAAAAATGCAATTAAATCAATTTATTAATGACTTTATATATTAGGTGCTTTCACTCTTTAATAGGTTTCTCCTGTTGAAAAAAGGAGAACATGGTTACATTTTTTGCTTAACCGATCAACCCTTGTCTTTTTTTTGTACAAAAAAAGCCAGTAAAAATTTACTGGCTTTAGATTCATCAAAAAAACTGAAATCATGTTATTTGTTTTCAGTTTTTAAATCATCAATTTTTTGTTTGGCTTGATCTGTTAATTGATCCGCTTTATCAAGTGCTTTATTTTCAGTCTCTTGAGCTTGTTGTTTTACATCATCGCTGGTTTTTGATGCATCACCTTTTAGCTGTTCAATCTTGTTGTCTGCTTCTTGCATCAGGTTATCTGCTGTTTTGCTCGCATCTTGTTTTAATTCTGCGGCTTTTTCAGATAATTTATTGCTTTCAGCTTCTAGGCTTTGCTTAATTTCTTCTGCTTTTGCAGCACTTGCATCTTTTAGCTCATCGGTTTTTTGTGAAATGCTCTCTTTTAGGGCATCTGTTTTTTCATCAGCTTGCGTTTTTAGCTCAGCTGCTTTTTGCTCCGCTTTATCTTTTAGCTCTTGAGCTTGTTGTGTTAATTCATCTGCTTTTGCGGATGCATCTTCTTTCAAGTCGGCTGCTTTATCTTTAGCTTGTTCTGTCAACTCTTTGGCTTTATCTTGTGCTGTTTCAGTTACTTGAGTTGCTGTTTCTTTTGCCTTATCAATACCTTCATCAACTTTTTTAGATGAGTCATCACAACCTGCTGTAATAGTAACAAGACCCGCTAGAACCAATGAAGTAAGTAGTTTTTTATTCATTTTTTTCTCCAAAATGTGTGTTCAAAAACAATTCAGTGATATCCCGCGTAAGAACTAGAAAAGGCGAGAAGCTATTGAGTTGATAGTAAGAGATTACGATTAAATCATCGTAATAAGTATAGTGTGAGTCTTAAAATCAACAAACCTAAGTATATTAAGTGTTTTTTCTTAGTCAAATATCATCAAAAATAATTTAGATTTTTATCTGGGTGAGATTTTCTGCTTTATAATAAGTACAGAAATTATTGGAAATGTGAGACTCAAATGGAATATTACTTTCTGGTTATTATCAAATTTATTATTGGTTTTACTATCATATTAGCCCATATGAATTTATCGGGTAAAACACAACTCTCTCAATTAACACCTATTGATTTTATTGGTAATTTTGTACTTGGTGGCATTATGGGTGGGGTGATTTACACTGATGCGATCCCTCTTTATCAATATATTGTCGTCTTCTTAATTGGTGTCTGTTTTATCTCTTTGCTTAATTATATCAGTAAGCGATTCAATTTTTTCCGTGCTGTGACTATTGGTAACCCTATTCCCATTATAAAAAAGGGCGAGTTTATAATGGAAAACATCATGGAGAAAAAGAACAAAATAGACATTTTAAACATAACCTCTCGTCTTCATGCACAAGGTATTCATTCGTTTCAAGAGGTCAATTACGCGCAAATTGAACCTGATGGACAAATCACCGTGGTATGTGACGGCGCAAAAATGCCTTCGATTATTGTTATGAAAGATGGGGTTATTCGAACATCAGAATTAGCGCAAATAGAAAAAGATGAAGCATGGCTTCAAGATGAGATGAAAAATCAGCATATTGAGAAACCAGAAGATATTTTCTTAGCTGAATTCTGGGATGGAAAAGTTAATTTTATTTTGCAAGATGGGAAGATAAAACGCACTACGTTATAGATAACTAACTAAAATATACGTCGATGAGTGAAGTATGAGCCATAACAGTGGCGACATAATATCGCCACGGTTATTTAGTGAAAGCACAATTACAACTTAAATATCTCAAAATCAGAAGCCATTTTAGTATGGCTAAAGATCTGTTGGCTTTCATTGAGTAACTCAACACAGTCTTCGGGTGAATAGCGACTACTAATATGTGTGATAATCAGCTTTTTGACATTAGCATCTTTGGCTAACTGTGCTGCTTGTACCGTTGTTGAGTGTCCACGGCTATTCGCTTGCTCTGCCATTTCATGTTTAAACGTCGCTTCATGAACAATAATATCTGCATTATTCGCCAGCTTTAATGCATTTGGAGTGGGTTGTGTATCACCGAAAATTGCAATACAACGACCTTTTGTTTCAGGGCCAATATACTTTTTGCCGTCAATGACTCTTCCATCTGACAAGGTAATGGTTTTACCTTGTTTTAACTCTTGTAACCAAGGTCCTGCAGGAATGTTGTCCGCTTTCAGTTTTTCTGCATCTAATTTACCAGGGCTGTTTTCTTCTTCTAAGCGATAGCCAAAACAAGGTACAGGATGAGAAAGTGCTTCACAGCTAACTTTCATACCTTCTTCTTCAAACAGAAAACCCGCTTCGTCAATTTCGACAATATTAATAGGGTAGGTTAAATAAGATTGGCTTAAGGTCAGTGCAGTCTCTATAAAAGTTTTGATACCCGTAGGACCATACACCGTTAACAGCGTTTCGGTTCCGCCCATGGAGCGACTACAAAGTAATCCCGGTAAACCAAAAATATGGTCGCCATGTAAGTGGGTAATAAAAATTTTATTTAAACGCGGTAATTTTACGCGAGTATGCAATATTTGATGTTGTGTCGCTTCACCACAATCAAACATCCACATACTTTTTTGTTTATTTTGTAAATCAAGCACCATACTGGTGACATTGCGATCTTTAGAAGGAACGCCTGCGTTAGTGCCTAAAAAAGTGAGCTCCATAATGAAATATTATTCTCCATGTCGAATTTGTTCCCAACTTAAATCGAATTTCGCAAGATACTTACGTAGGCGATCGGCATCGTTGGGTTGTTTTTTATTTTGTCTTGATACTGCGAAAAGTTTTCTACCGGCTTCTGAGAGTGTTGATGATTGCTGGCACGTTTTGATAACGGTATTGAGTTGGCTAAGATCGAAAAGATCAATATCAGTACTATTAAATAAAGAAGAGGAAGCAACTCCCCAATTTTGTTTTAAACGATTAATTTCTTCATCAACAAGAGGAAGGGTAATACGACCATTTTCGGCAAGTGTTGCCATTCGCGTTATACTAGCACTAAGTTCACGGAAATTACCACGCCATAATGCCTGTTCAGATGTTGCAAATCGAATATAGTGTGATTTCGCATCAGAGTTAAAGCGGATTGCCTTTTGATAAAGCTTTGCAAAATGATGCAATTCATAATCGATGTTAGGCTCAATATCCTCTTTACGATTGGCTAAACCGGGCAGTGAAAAAGACCATAAATTGATCCTTGCATAGAGATCTTCACGAAAAAGCCCTTTCGCAATTTGCTTGTCCATATCACGATGTGTACCTGCGATTAGCTGGAAATCGCTTTGCACTTCAGTATCGGAGCCATAAGGATAAAACGATTTCTCTTCTATTGCTTTCAGTAACATTGCTTGTTCATCAAGTCCTAATTCCGCAATTTCATCAAGAAATAAAATCCCTTTATCGGCTTCTCTTAATAACCCTTGTCTTGCTTGTAATGCACCTGTAAATGCACCTTTCACATGACCAAATAATGTAGACATGGCGTTATCACCGCGCAGAGTGGCGCAGTTAACAGCAATAAAACGACCATTTACAAAATGGCGAGACTGTCTTAATTCATAAATACGCTGAGCAAGGAATGATTTCCCCGCGCCTGTCGGGCCTGTTAACAAAATGGGGGCAACAGAGCGTAATGCCACTCGTTCAATCTGAGCGATTAAAGTATTAAAACGTTCGTTGCGTGTAGCTATCCCTGATTTTAAGAAAGAGAGTGACTCATTATGGTAGTGCTCAAATCGGCTCGTTAGTTTTGTATAACGGCTTAAGTCGAGATCAATAACAGCATAACTCCCCGTGGCTGATTGTACTGTTTTGATACCATCTTCATTTTCGATTTTAGAAGAAGGGGAGGTTTGTAATAGTTTTGCAGGTAAGTAGTGCGCTTCAGTGAGTAAAAACCAGCAAATCTGGGCGATGTGTGTACCCGTTGTGATATGGACATAATATTCTTCATTCTCAGTATCAAATGGATAGCTCACTGCAAAATCAAGAAAGTGACTATAAACCTCTTCTAGATCCCAAGGATCACAAATATCAATTTCGTAAGGCAACACCTCTGTATCAGGAGAGATGGTATGAATATCTTCAGTGATTTTTGACGCTAGCATTGAATCATTGGGTTGATGGATCATGACTAATCGACTAACGGGGAAATCTTTTTGATGGCAAATAGAAATTGTTGGACGCCATGAGTTCCATCTTTTATGGCTTTTTCCCCGTTTATCTAATGTTGTGCCTAAAACACCAATCACCACTTTGCGTTTCATTAAGTTATCCCTACTTGTTCTTTATCTATATTTATAAATGTATAGATAAAAAGATAAGATTTTATCGATTTTAATTCAATGGCTAAATATTTGAAAATTACGCTGAAAATATTTTTATTAATTAAAACATATTGTTAAAGATATTTTTGGTGATATTTAAAAACTTGGCACGATACTCGCAATATTATTAATGTCTTGAGCAGATTTTAAATCTGGTAGGCACATAAAGAACACTCTGTGGTGTTATCTAAATGTGTTCCTCCACATCGAGACTCTGTAGGTGAAGAGGGTTATTTTCAGGTTCGATTCCTGACACCAAAACCATTACAAATCCAAATGTAAAATTAAATATAAAAGATCGTTGTGACAGCAGTATCGTCACCTTGCTTATCCACCAGCAACTACGCTGGATTGAAAGCAGAAGAAGAGACAAACAGAGTATCGTTCCTCTCTTGTTTTCCTTTCGATTTCGCCAAGTTTGTTCGTGGAGAGCAAGTCACGATAAAAATGGTAATAAAAGAAAGCTAGTAATAAAGAAGAGAAAAAGGAAGCAATGATGATAAGAACAACAATAAAAGTGAAACAGGGACAACTGGGTTTATTAAAGAAGGACGATGAATATATTGATGTCCTTGCTGCGGGTGAACATAAATTTTTCGATCTTCGCCGTCAATTAAGTGTTGAGTTGGTGGAATTGAACGGTCCTGCAATTGAAAGAGAGAAAGCCGAATTTTTACGTCAATATCATCCAGAATGGGTGAGTGAATATTGTTTTGATATTGTGCTATCTGATGAAGAGATTGGCTTACTCTATGAAAATGGTTCACTTAAAGAGATCTTAGCGCCGAGTACTCGCCGTCTCTATTGGAATTATGCACAACGTTCAATGGAAGTGTTGTCAGCAAATGAATTGGAAGTTTCGCCCACGTTGGTTAAAAAATTACAGCATCCAAAATTACGTAACCAAACGATAAAAGGCAGTGAAGGTGTATTAAGTGTAGATATTCCGACATGGCATGCGGGCATTATCCGTGTTAATGGTGAGACTCAATCATTATTACCACCTGGATTAAAAGGTTATTGGCGTTATCAGCACAAAGTTGATGTTGAAGTTGTTGATATGCGCTTGCAAACACTCGATGTAAGCGGACAAGAGATCTTAACGAAAGATAAAGTGACCTTACGCATTAATCTGTCTGCGAGTTGGCGTTATCGCGACGTGCTTTCAGCGTACCAATTGCTGAGTTCACCTCTTGAGTTCTTATATAAAGAGTTGCAGTTTGCATTACGTGAAGCCGTAGGAACAAGAACATTGGATGAATTATTAGAAAATAAAACGCTGATTGACAGTTTAGTGAGTGAAAAAATCAGTGAAGTGACTAAAGGATATGGCATTGAAGTCGCTTCATTAGGGGTAAAAGACATTGTTTTACCGGGTGAAATGAAAACAATTTTAGCGCAAGTGGTTGAGGCTGAAAAATCAGCTCAGGCTAATGTTATACGTCGAAGAGAAGAGACATCCGCGACACGTTCTTTATTAAATACGGCAAAAGTGATGGAAAACAATCCAGTAGCTCTACGATTAAAAGAGTTAGAAACCGTAGAGCGTATTGCAGAACGTATTGATAAGATTTCCGTTTATGGCGGTTTAGACCAAGTATTAAACGGGTTAGTACAAATTAAAGGAGCACAGGCATGATATTGGATCATCAAATAGTAAAAGAAGCAGGGACTGCGGAAATCAAAATGTGGACAAATGGTGTACCTGTTGAAGCAGATGCTCTAAAGCAACTTATCAATACCGCCAAGATGCCTTTTATTTTTAAACATATGGCAGTAATGCCCGATGTTCACTTAGGGAAAGGTTCAACAATAGGGAGTGTTATTCCAACAAAAGGCGCGATTATTCCGGCTGCAGTTGGTGTGGATATTGGATGTGGAATGATTGCGGTGAAAACATCATTACACGCAAATGATCTGCCAGATAATTTATTTGCCATAAGAACGGCAATAGAAAGAGCAGTACCTCATGGACGAACAAGTTATCAATCAGGGAACGACCGTGGTTCATGGAAGAACCCACCTAAACTTGTTGATCAACATTGGCAACAACTTGAAGGGCGTTTTAAGGTTTTAACTGATAAATACCCACGTTTACGAAATACAAATAACTATCGTCACCTTGGTACATTAGGAACAGGGAACCACTTTATCGAGTTGTGCCTTGATGAATCAGATAATGTTTGGGTAATGCTACATAGTGGATCTCGTGGTGTTGGTAATGCTATTGGTACGTTATTTATACAAATGGCACAAGAAGACATGAGAGAGCATATTGCTAACTTGCCAGATAAAAATTTAGCGTACTTAAAAGAAGGAACGCTTTTCTATGATGACTATATAGAAGCCGTAGAATGGGCTCAGGATTTTGCCCGACATAATCGTGAAATCATGATGGAACGCGTGTTGGCGGCATTATCAACACAAATAACTAAACCTTTTACGACTCAACAACAGGCAGTGAACTGCCACCATAACTATGTGCAAAAAGAAATGCACTTTGGTGAAGAGGTACTGGTGACTCGAAAAGGTGCCGTTTCTGCTCAAAAAGGTGAAATGGGGATCATTCCGGGTTCAATGGGAGCGAAGAGCTTTATTGTTAGAGGTAAGGGAAATGCCGAAAGTTTCTGTTCATGTAGTCATGGCGCAGGACGTGTAATGAGCCGTACTGCGGCAAAAAAAGCCTTTAGTGTTGAGGACCAAATTCGGGCAACAGCGCATGTGGAATGTCGAAAAGATGAAGATGTGATTGATGAAATTCCGATGGCTTATAAGGATATTGATGCTGTTATGAAGGCTCAGTTATCACTTGTTGAGGTTGTTCATACTCTACGACAGGTTGTTTGTGTAAAAGGATAATGGTGTTTTTTTAAGATAATTCATAACTATCCCCAAACGATAACGTTGGGGATAGTGAGGTATGAAAGCGTGTGCTGGTATGTAAATGAATACAAGTTAAAGAATTAAAGTTATCTTTAAATTAAGTCCTTATTTGCTGTTTAAAATTCAAACAATTAATGTTTAGTATTATTAATAAATAATCTCTGATATTAATTTTATTATTGACCAATAGCGATAATCATAAAGTGAATACTTATATTGAGTCATTCTTTAATTAAAAAGGAATTATTAATAACTTATTAATATCTACAACCACAGTTATTTATTTAGTATAAAACAAATCCTAAATTTCTTAATTATATTAAAAATTAACTTTATTCTTATTGAAAAAATATAGCCTACTATATTTAGTGTATTAATCTTCATAGTTTATATTAATAAAAAATTAATTGTTAATTTCTTATATCCCAAATGTGAACAAAGCGTTTTGAATTACTTGCAGTATAGATAACGGTATGTGAAATATTACGATGTCCTAAATAATCTTGAATTAGGCGCGTATCTCGCCCCAAATCAGCTAAAGCATAGCCACACGCATGGCGCAGCATATGGGGGTGAGGAGTAATGGATACATTAGCTTTTTTACCTAAACGGCGAAGTAACCCATAGACTTGTTGACGCGAAATTGGACCCGTTTTTTGAGATAAAAATACCCATTCAGAATCTGCTTCTCTCCATGTTTCCCGTTTTTTCAACCAGTTAACTAATGCTTCATATTCCTCTTCAATAATTGGCTGCGTTGTAGATAGCCCTCCTTTTAAACGCCTGACATAGAGTATCCGACTTTCCAAATCAATATCGCTGAGGGCTAATTTACATAGTTCACTAACACGAAATCCATGTAAAAAACACATTAAAAACATACAGTAATCTCTTTCTGGATACCGTCCTTCCTTTGCTTGTTTCAAAATAGAATTGATCTCAAAACGTGTAAGAAACTTACGTTGCTTCATTTTTTATAACCTTTTCAATGAGATAACAAGGAACAAAAGCCAATTGTTGCATCACTATAACAAGTAATATGCATCAATAAAGGGTTGTGTTTTTTTTATGCTTTCACTTTTACTTGTTCATTTTAAACAAGTTTATTGAAAGCTTATTTATTTTTAGAAAATGAAAGTCATTGATTGAAAAAGTGAAAAATGAGCAGAGATAAGAATTCAGGCATCTTTATAGAAATAAACAGAATACACCAAATTGTTTACTATTATTCTCTGGCTTCTCACTTAAGTCAAATTTAATATTAACCACATATCTTAACTTGATTAACATATTGATATTTATCATTATTTTAAAAAAGGAACATGATTGGTTACTTTGTTTAAAATCCAGAAATAAATTTTTTTACTTTTTTCACAAATTATAGTATTTGCACTTAGAATTATAAACTCTTTTTTTGATATTTAAAGATTGATTATCTAAATACGTTTAATTTCGAGATGAAAATTTTTAACAAAACAATTTGGTGTATTTTGTTTTGTTTCTAACGATATTTAATTTCGTTTAGGACGGGCATTGATATACCAAAATTCAAAAACTCAATAAGTGAGTCATTCAATTAGGAATTATTTATTCCTAGTGAATTTATTATTTTTAATGTCTTCGTCCTTTATATTTTAGGAAACAAAAAGATGAAATTAAATAAATTAGCGTTAGTTCTTGGCTTAGGTTTATCTGTTGCTGCAGGTTCTACATTCGCTGCTGATCAAGGTCACGGTACAGTTAAATTTGTTGGTTCAATTATTGATGCACCTTGTTCTATTCATCCTGATTCAGAAAATCAAACTGTTCCATTAGGTCAAATTTCTACTGCTTCATTAAAAGATGGCGGTCGTAGTAATTCTCGTGATTTTAAAATTACTTTAGAGAATTGCACAACAGAAACTTATAAAACTGTTCAAACAACCTTCACTGGTTCAGAAGATGCAGACATCTTAGCAGGTTCTTTAGGTATTGAAGGTATTGCTAAAAATGCTGCTGTTGTTATCACCGATGCTGGTGGTAAACAAATCAAATTAGGCACACCAAGTGCTGCTCAAACATTACGTGATGGTAATAACGATCTGAACTTTGCTGCTTACTTACAAGGTTCTTCTGCAGAAGCTGCTGTTCCTGGTGACTTCACTGCAATCGCAACTTTCGCACTGACTTATCAGTAAGAAAAAATAAGTTCTGTACAGGGATGTACAGGACTTTTTTTCCTGTGTCTATTTTTAACGATTTTTTTCTTACGGAGAAAAATATGAATCGCAAGATGACACCACTATGGCTATGCCTTATTGCCAGCTTACTGACAACAACAGCAGTAGCGAGTGATGTAAAACAAGATAAAAACATGCATCAGCGATTTGGGGTACTTAATCTTTCAGGCTCGATCTTAGAACCATCTTGCACGATTGCAGCAGGAAGTGGTGAACAAGTTATTCCACTGACAATGGTTTCTATTCCGATGCTGGTGACTGAAGGGCAAGGACCTATTGAGTATTTTTCTATCAGATTAACGGAATGTACGCTAATTGAACAAAAAGGTCAGGAAGCGGACAACCCTCGTTTTATTGCAACGTTTGAAGGTCCCTCTAACGAGAATGGTAATTTTGCACTCACTGGTGAAGCGAGAGGTGCGTCATTAGCGATAGCTGATCGTTATGGCAGGCGAGCAATTCCGGGTAAACCATTACCCCCTGTTGGTATTGACTCTAAATCAATGGCGTTACTTTACCAAGCGCGAATAGTCAAAAACAACGAAATACCAAAAGCTGGAAATTACCGAACAACGCTGCGATTTAAGCTGGAATACTATTAAATGGATCGGGTTGGATAACTTATGGTTAGAACATTCAAAACCGTTGGTTTAGGGACGGAAAAAAAGAAAAAACAACATACTATTCGGCCTGTTGCTGTACTGATCTATTTAATTATTACTGGCGCTTCCAGTATTTCAAGTTCAGCTTTAGCAAATAGTAATATTGAATTTAATGCCGATATTTTGGATCTAAAAGATAAGCAAAATATCGACTTATCAGATTTCTCTCGCGCTGGCTATATTATGCCCGGCCGATATGAGTTTGTTGTTCGTGTGAATAATAATGAACTCCCTGAACTTTATAACATTAACTATGTTGTGCCAGCTAATGATCCTAAAGGTAGTGAGGCTTGCTTACCGCCAGAATTGATCCACCAAATAGGGCTCAAACCTGAATGGGCTGAAAAAGTGAAATATCAAGATAATGGAAGTTGTCTTGATATTTCTTCCATTCCCGGAATGACGGTAAATGCAAGTCTGGGAAATGGCAATCTTATTCTTACTATTCCTCAAGCGTATCTTGAATATTCAGCCCCAAACTGGGATCCACCATCTCGTTGGGATCATGGTATCTCAGGGGTACTTTTTGACTATAACGTCAATGCTAACGTAACAGATCCCGCTAAAGGGAAACAACGCCAGCAAGTTACAGGCTTAGGAACCGTGGGAGCAAACCTTGGTGTTTGGCGTTTCCGAGCCGATTGGCAAGCAAGTTATCAGCATACAACGGGCCTTCCTGATAGCACTGAAAATGATTGGAAATGGAATCAGCTTTATCTTTATAGAGCGATCACGCAACTAGGGGCTCGCCTTGTAATGGGGGAGACTTATTCACGCTCTGACATTTTCGATAACTTCCGTTTTACTGGGGTTAACTTGTCTACGGATGACAATATGCTACCACCTAACTTAAGGGGATATGCCCCTGAAGTAACGGGAGTAGCAAAAACGAATGCGAAAGTAACGATTAGCCAGCAAGGTCGTGTGATCTATGAAACTCAGGTTGCTCCGGGGCCGTTTCGTATTCAAGACATCAATGATGCAGTAAGTGGCAAATTAGATGTGCGTGTTGAAGAGCAAGACGGATCTGTTCAAGAATTCCAAATGGATACTGCAAGTATTCCTTATTTAACACGTCCCGGTCGAGTGCAATATAAGTTCTCAGCAGGTCAGCCTTCAGATATGAATCGTAATACGGAAGGCCCTATTTTTGGTATGGGGGAATTCTCATGGGGGATCAGCAACGGTTGGTCTCTTTATGGTGGTTCATTAGTATCGGGAGATTATAACTCGGTTTCTGCTGGTATTGGTCGTGACCTAATGGCACTGGGTGCTATCTCTTTTGATGCGACACATTCTTGGGCAAAAATTCCAAGTGATGATAAGCGTTATCACGGTGGCTCTTATCGTTTAAGTTACTCAAAACGTTTTGAACAAATAAATAGCCAAGTGACATTCGCTGGCTATCGATTCTCCGAACGTGACTTTATGAGTATGAATCAATATTTAGATCGCCGTTATCATGGTGGTGAAGAAGATAACAATAAAGAGCTTTATACCATTATGTTTAGTAAGCAGTTCCCTGAATGGGGGTTGAGTGCTTACTTAAACTATAGTCATCAGACTTATTGGAATAAGCCTAATAATGATAACTATAACTTGTCATTAGCTAAAACGATGGATATTGGTAGCTTTAAAAATATCAACCTCAGCCTGTCGGCGTTTCGCAATAAATTTAATGGCACCACTGATAATGGCGTTTATATGAATGTCAGCATGCCTTGGAGCGATCGCGCGACTATTAGCTACAACACTGTGATTAATAAACACGGTAATTCACATAATGTCAGTTATTACGATCGTATTGATGACAATAGTAGCTATCGTGTTGGTGCTGGTTTAAGTAGTAACGGTAAACCATCCGCAGATGCCTATCTTATGCATTATGCTGATGCTGCATTGGTCACTGCCAGTGCGAGCCATATTAATGGCGAATACACATCAGCCACATTATCACTACAGGGTGGGGCAACACTAACACCAAAAGGTGGTGCATTACACCGCACAAGTCGTACTGGTAGTACTCGTTTACTTATTGATACAGATGGTATTTCTGATGTACCAGTGAAAAGTATCGGCGCGATTACTCGTACCAATGCTTTTGGTAAAGCCGTACTGCCTGATATCAATGATTATTACCGCAGTAGTGCCAGCATCGACCTTGACCAGATGCCAGATAACGCTGAAGCATTACGTTCAATTCAACAATTAACCCTAACAGAGGGTGCTATAGGCTACCGCCACTTTGATGTGGTATCGGGACAAAAAGCCATGGCTGTCATTCGCTTACAAGACGGAACTTATCCACCATTTGGTGCCAGTGTCACAACCGAGAAAGGGCGTGAGCTTGGTATTGTCAATGATGGTGGGAATGTCTATCTGACGGGGATTAATAGTGATGATGTATTGAGTGTGCGTTGGAATGGTCAAGAGCAGTGCAAAGTCCGTATTCCAACATTAGTTGAAGGATTATTTATGTCTTCTTTATTACTGACTTGTAGTGATGGAGAAGTAACACCGTCAACAATCAATCAAAGAACAGAGCCCTTACCTAAGCCTCAACTGATTACACAATAAGGTTAGGAAAGAAGGGAAAGATAAAAATAATTTCAGACAAAAAGAGTAATTCAAAATGATGTTATCAAAGCGCTTATTCATTGTAACAACCACTTTATTGACTGGAATGGTCTTTACTAGTCAAGCCCTTGCTGCGATTGCTTTAGATAGAACGCGTGTCATTTTTAATGGTGCAGATAAATCTATTAGCTTAAATGTTAGCAATCAAAACAAAGAGCTGCCTTACTTGGCTCAGGGCTGGATGGAAAATGAAAATGGAGAACGTATTGACAGCCCATTATTAGTTTTACCTCCAATTCAGCGTATTGAGCCTGGTGATAAAAGCCAAGTAAAAGTGCAGTCATTACCAGATATTGCCAAGTTGCCACAAGATAGAGAAAGTGTTTTCTATTTTAACTTGCGTGAAATTCCACCTCGTAGTGATAAACCTAACGTGTTGCAAATTGCATTACAAACACGAATTAAACTGTTTTATCGCCCAGCATCAATTTACGCCACACAAACGGATCTCACCCATCCTTGGCAGGAAAAAATCACCTTAATAAAGAAAGGTGATCGCTATGAAGTAAATAACCCAACACCTTATTACGTGACATTAGTGGATGGGCTAACAGGGTTACAAGGAAAAAGCCTCGATGGTTTTGAGCCGATCATGATTGCCCCTAGAAGCACTGGAACGATAAATCTGCATATTTCTGCGTTTGGCTCATCACCTGTACTCAGTTACATCAATGATTACGGTGGACGCCCACAGATGAAATTCACCTGTAATGGCAATGAATGCAAAGTCTCAGAAACATCAGCAGGAAACTAAATAGGTCTATTTTATGAAAATGGAACAGCGGTTTAGCCCAAGCAAAGCAGTGTTGATTCTTATTTTGGCAACGTTTACTGGAGGCCTAAGTTTTACTGCTGTTGCGAATTTACCCGCGAGAGCGGTGAAAGATGTTATTCCGGGAATTGTTTATATCAATATTTCAGGAAATGTCATTGCGCCACCGCCTTGCTTAATTAATGACGGCAAAATGATTGAAGTTAATTTTGGTGAGGTGATGAGTACACGTATTGATGGTGTTCGTTATAAAGAGCCTATCCACTACACCGCGACTTGCCAAAAAATGCCAACCAATGCGATGAAAGTCTATGTCACTGGTAGCGCAACTGGCTTTGATTCAAATGCGCTACAAACAAATATTACAGGATTGGGGGTACGTATTCTGTATCAAGGAAACTTATTAGATTTAGGCAAAGCGGTGAATTTTACCTATCCCAACTTACCTGAACTAGAAGCTATTCCTGTTCGTGATCAGAATGAAGCCTTAGTGGGTGGTGATTTTGTCGCAAGTGGCACACTGCATGTGGATTATCAGTAAGAGGTCAGAAGATGAATAAACTAAAGTACATGTGTCTGATTATATTACTGAATTCTCATTCTATTATGAGTGCAGACGCACCTAATATGAAATTGTTTGGCACCTTATTAGTGCCACCACCTTGTGTTATCAGTAACAACGAACTGATTGATGTCTATTTTGGGCACAACGTAGGTATTCATAAAGTAGATGGCATTAACTACACAGAATCAGTGAATTATCGATTGGTCTGTGATCCAAATTTAAAAGGTTGGGATTTAGGGCTTTCTATTATTGGCCCTAAAACACAGTTTGATGAAGCTGCGCTACAAACCAATATTCCAGATTTAGGTATTCATCTCACGCAAGATGGTAAGCCTTTTAAATTAAACGAGCGTATTGCGATATCACCCGATAATCCACCCGTGATCCAAGCAGTACCCGTTAAAAGACCGGGTAGCACTTTGCCTGAAGGTGCATTTGAAGTTTCGGCAACACTGCTTGCTGAATACCAATAGGAGCGTATTGATGAATATAACAAGATTATCGATCCCGTTCGTATTGAGTCTGGCCACATTTATGGGATTAACATCAACCGCTTTTTCTGCGCCAGATAATATGCGCTTTCACGGCATATTGGTCGATGAGCCTTGCACCATAAAGCCCGGAGACGAAACCGTTGAGTTAGATTTTGGCAATATTCCGGACAAAAACCTTTATGCGTATCAAAGAACACCAAGCAAGTTGTTTCAAATACGCTTGTCTGAATGTGACTTAACGATTGGTAAAAGCGTCAAAATCACCTTTAAAGGTGATGAAAATCAAGCCATGGCAGGACAAGGTTTTTTAGCGATCAGC
Source organism: Proteus sp. ZN5 (assembly GCF_011046025.1). GTDB lineage: Bacteria > Pseudomonadota > Gammaproteobacteria > Enterobacterales > Enterobacteriaceae > Proteus. The sequence goes on along the minus strand of NZ_CP047639.1, from coordinate 3,748,538 downwards.
CCAAGCAGTCAAGCTGCGGGTATTGCTGTTGGACTGGAATCCGAAAATGGAAATGCACTACCTGTTAATAAAGAAACAGACAAAATGTCATTAAATGCGGATGACACAATTTTAAATTTTTATGCCTTTATTCAAGGGGAGCCGGATGCGATTGCTAACCAGTCCATTAAACGCGGCCCATTTAGTGCAATAGCCACATTCCATTTGAATTATGACTAATTATTAGGGTTGAGGTTTTATATGTCCATATTAAAGCGATTTCCGGCTTTATGTATTGCAATAGGTTTGCTGTTTTCAGCACCCGCGATGGCATCTATTTTTTCTTATATTACACATTCTGAAGGTGAGCCAGCTCACGCCACTTATACCTATGTTATTCAGCGTTGGGATCCTGAAGATCCTTATACTCCCAATCCTTGTTATGGCTGGAGTAAATGCTGGATAACCATTAACCATAAACATGATGCTAATGGCTCTCCAGGTTCGGCAGTAAGAAGTATTGTTCGTGTTGAAAAAGAACAGTATTTAGCAGGGGTTCGTGATGCAGTAATGAAAGTTGAAAGTTTTCCAATACAAGGAACGGCAAGACACGATGGTGATCCGTTAACCTCAAATCAAGAGTGTGTTGGACTATTTTATGAATCTAAGGAAGGAGGTTGGTCTCCAAATGGGCGTTTATTGCCAGGGTCACTATGTGGTATTGCGCCGCCACCAGTAGGTGCCTGCAAAATAACAGAAGGAGCTGTAAACCTAAATTATGGCGATATTGATGAAGTGAGTTTGGAAAATGCGGAACGTGCTCAAAATATTAATGTGACTTGTAACTTGGCAATGAAAGTTCTGGTTATTGCATCAGGTTCAGATAGTGGACGAGTGCCATTACGAGCAGATAACAGCCTCTATGCCGATTTATTTCTTGATGGATACCCAGGTGAAAAGGGGTCTGTCATTGATGTTCCTAAAAATGGAACGATACCCGTAGAGGTTAAATCAGTTTTACATACCAATGGTCGTGTTGCACCGGGATATTTCTCTGGTTCAGGTTCAATTATTTTAACGATGCCTTAATCATGATAATGGGTGAATATTATGATGAATTACGATTTTACAGATATTGATGTTAATGCGTTAGTTGGCAAGAGAATTCAGAAAAAGCGTAAAGAGTTAGGTTATACCGGTGTGCAGATTGCTGAAAAAATTGGTGTAAGCCAACAGCAATTCTCTCGCTATGAGAGAGGGATGAATAAGATAGATTTGAGCTACCTTGTTTTGTTGGCGAGTTACTTAAACACACCTATTTATTGGTTTTTCGAAGACTGCTTTACCTCTAAATCTTCATCTGAAAATCAGCGTATTGATAAACGCAGTAGCATCATGGCTGAAACGATGCCTGATGTTTTTTTATACTAGTGCATATCGCTAAAGGATACTCAAACTTGGTGTTTTAGTGTGTATGCTTTTCTTTGATTGATTACCAAATTGGTAAGGCAGGGGAAACCCTGCCCTTTTTTTATATAAAAAGTATTAAATTGTGAGATGAACTTGAGCAGTTATTAAAGAGGGCAAGTATCACTTGCTTTCTTTTTTATCTTTAAAAAATCAGCAATACTATATTTTAATATTAACTTCACAATTTTAATCGTTCTTTTCTCAGATCATCAACTCCTCATTCTACATATAGTCAAACGTTCAATATCTACTGTAAAATTAGTTGTTCATGTTACAAATAATCTAAACTTTTAACCTATTTTGACCATTTATTCGTCATTATTTTCCCTTTTATAGTAATTACAACCGTTACTATCAGGTTTATCTGAGTGTTTAATCGTTTCCTACTATTAATTAAAGGCATTTTCGATTAGAAAAGGTTAATAAATAATCATGATAATGTTAAAAAATGTTACCTTATGCACATTTTTTAATTTTAGATATTATAAATTAATTTTAATGTAAGTTATTTATAATTGTATGATTAATCTTTAACTGATTGTTTATTAATATAAAAAATATTTTATTTAACAGGTTTATCCTGATTTTTATCTTAAATAAGGCATTTATAAATAGGATTAACAGATAGTCATAATAAAAAGGGTTGTGTACTGTGCATTTTCTGTTTTTTTATAAAAAGGATAAATGATGCAAACAAAAAAACAGGGAGGCAGTCGCTTTCTACGCACAGTGGAATGGCTAGGAAATGCGCTACCCCATCCCGTTATTTTATTTATTATTTTAATTGCTATTTTACTTGTCTCTTCGGCGGTTGGTGAATACTTCGGTGTTACAGTACAAGATCCCCGACCAGAAGGCGCCAAAGGACGCGCAGAAGATGGTTACATTCATATTATTAGTTTGTTAGATGCGGATGGTATTCGCCGTATATTGGCAAATATTGTCACAAACTTTACTGGATTTGCGCCTTTAGGTACGGTGCTGGTGGCGTTATTAGGTGTCGGTATTGCTGAGCGCGCAGGTTTATTATCTGCGGTGATGCGTTTAGTGGTAATGAAAGCACCACGCAAAATGACCACATTGGCAATTGTCTTTGCTGGTATTATGTCTAATACGGCGGCTGAATTAGGTTATGTGGTACTGATACCGTTATCAGCGATTATCTTCCATTCGTTAGGACGACACCCTCTAGCGGGGCTTGCAGCTGCATTTGCAGGGGTTTCAGGCGGTTATTCTGCTAACTTGCTCTTAGGGACGATAGATCCGTTATTATCGGGTATTACACAGCAAGCTGCGCGTATTATAGATCCAACCTATATCGTTGGTGCTGAAGCAAACTGGTACTTTATGTTTGTCAGTACATTCCTTATTACTTTCTTAGGCTACTTCATTACGGAAAAAATCGTTGAACCTCAACTAGGGCCTTATAACGGTAATGAACTTGATGATGAAGAAAATGATTTAAGGAATGCTGCTGAAGTTACGCCGCTAGAAAAGAAAGCACTATGGGCTGCAACAGGGACATTTATTGTGATGGGCGTGATTTTGGCGCTAACGGTTGTTCCTGAAAATGGCATATTGAGAAACCAAGAAACAGGGCTAATTGGTAATTCTCCTTTCTTAAAATCTATTGTGGTCTTTATTTTCTTATTCTTTGCAATACCGGGTATTGTCTACGGATGGATTGCTAAGACAATGCGTACAGATAAAGACATCGTTGATGCTATGGCAAATTCGATGAGTACGCTTGGCCTCTATTTAGTGATTATTTTCTTTGCGGCTCAGTTTGTTGCATTTTTTGGTTGGACAAACATAGGTCAAGTTATTGCTGTTAAGGGTGCTGCGCTACTCAATAGTATTGATATGCCAAGTGGAGTGCTGTTCTTAGGCTTTATTTTAATCTGCGCATTTATTAACTTAATGATTGGTTCAGCATCGGCACAATGGGCGGTGACAGCACCTATCTTTGTACCAATGTTGATGCTTGCAGGTTATGCGCCAGAGACAATCCAAGCAGCCTATCGAATAGGAGATTCTGTCACTAATATCATTACACCAATGATGAGTTACTTTGGTTTGATATTAGCAGTCGCAACAAAATATAAGAAAGACACAGGCATTGGTACGATGATCTCTATGATGTTGCCATATTCTGTTATTTTCTTAATTGGTTGGTCATTATTATTCTACTTATGGGTATTTGTATTCAATTTACCAGTAGGACCTGGCTCACCAACGTACTATTCTCCAACAGCAGGTTAATTCTCTGCGATGACTGAAGCTTATACAGGGATGTATAGGCTTTTTCTATTTTGATATTTCATTGTTTTTGTTCAGTTTCTTTTTTTATGATTTGCCAATTTTTCTGTTAGTTGTGTGGCATAGTCTGCATGTAAAAATTGAGTATCTAAACCGGCCTGTTGCAATTTCAATTCAAGTAATGCCAAACGCTTTTGCAGTGATCCATCTTCTATTTCCGCTTCATTTAACGTACTTAGGATTTCTGCTAGAGATAAGGCTTCTTTTCTGTCTTGCATTTCAGGTGGTAAAAAACCAGCATTCTTTAATAAATGATAGCTTGCTCTAAGTGACTCTGGAACATGGCTATTATCATCAAGGATCAGTGGTTTCCCTTCACCTTTTAGTGATGAAAGTTCCCCTTTTTGTAACGCTTTTTCGATATGGCGTTCAGCCCATTCATCTAAAATAGACACTTTAAACCTCTTTTTTAGTAACTATAGCAATAGAAAAGATCACCTCAAATTAAATTGACTTGCTTAGATTATATAATTTGATATTATGTTTTTATATTATATAAATAAATATATTATCAAGGGATCAAAAATGAGCAAGTACAAAGAAATAGTAACAGACATTGCCAGCAACATGGGGGCGTTGTCTCAAAATATTCCAGAAGTGATGAAAGCGTTTATGAGCACGACAAAAGCGGGTGGTAAAGAAGGCGCTTTAGATGCAAAAACAAAAGAATTGATCGCCATTGCAATTGCTGTCGCGAATCGTTGTGATGGTTGTATTGGATTTCATACAAAAACACTTGTGGAGCTTGGCACAACAGAACAAGAACTTGCTGAAGCATTAGGTGTTGCTATTTATATGGGCGGTGGCCCTTCAGTTATGTATGCATCCAACACCATGGGCGCTTTTAAAGAGTTTAGTAAATAAGATTTTTATCATCATATAATTAAACAAAGTAATCAAAAACCAGAATAAGTTCATTCTGGTTTTTTTATTTATAGTCTTTGTTTATGTTCTGTTTATATTTAACTTTTATCCTCTACTTTTTTGTTTTAATACTATCTAGATTATCTTTTGATAAAAAGACGTCTGTTATTTAACAAAGATTAATAAAAGATTAATCTTTCATTATTTTAATTTTCAATAGTGTTTTTATCAGATTGATTTTTATAGATAAAGTGATTTTAGATGTTCTTTAATTTGGTTGAAAATAATAATTAATTATAATTTAATAAATAATAATTGAATCTTTTATAGGATAGCTATTCTAAGTGAATAGTTTGTATAAAGTGAGATTGTTTTATTTTAACGGGGAATATATGCGTGTTGATTTTGTAGAAAGATATAAATGGCTTCTACTTTTTATTTTTATATTTTTAACCTATCTAATTCCTCTTGAAACAAGATTACTCTGGCAACCAGATGAGATCCGCTATGCTGAAATTAGCCGAGAAATGCTGATATCAGGAAATTGGTCTGTACCGTACATGCTGGATATTCGCTATTTTGAAAAGCCGGTATTGGGGTATTGGCTAAACAGTATTGCACAATGGTTATTTGGCGGTGGCAATTTTTCTGTTCGTATTGTCGTTGTCACTTCAACCTTATTAACAGGATTATTTGTCTATCGTGCTGCAATACTAGTTTGGCATAACCGTACTTTGGCGTTTAATGCACTAGTGGTATTTTTATCCTCGTTTCTTGTATTAGCAATTGGTACCTACAATATTCTTGATCCTATCGTGACAATGTTTGTCACGATTGCGATGTATTACTTCTTAAGTGGATTATCTGCACAAAATAAAAAATCAAAAATTAGTGCTTATATTTTAGTGGGGATTTTCTGTGGAGCCGGTTTTTTAACCAAAGGTTTTATTGCTGTTGTATTACCTGCATTAGTTTTTGTTGTAACCGCAATTAGCTTATCTCGTTTTAAAGAAGTTCTTTGTTATGCACCAATAGCGCTTCTTTCTATGCTTGTTATTGCGGGCCCTTGGGTGATTTCGGTGGCACTTCAAGCTCCTGATTACTGGCACTACTTCTTTTGGATTGAGCATGTTCAACGCTTTGTTGAAAAGGATTCGGCAAGATCGCAACCAATGTGGTTTTATTTACCCATAGTTATTTTAGGCATTTTGCCTTGGTTAGGGTTCTTATTTGGCGCGCTTAAATCCGCTATTTTACTGAAAAAGGGAACTCTTTATTTTTCGTTTTGGTTATTCCTATTTTTTGCTTTCTTTTCTGCCTCCAGCGGTAAGTTATTAACCTATATGTTACCTTGTTTTGTGCCACTTTCTATCTTGATTGCACATTACATGGAAGAGTTAAAAAATAAACAAACTGAAAAAACTCATAATATTAATGCGATTATAAACACCGTTTTTGGGCTTATAGGCGTCTCTATTATTATTTATTCTCTTTTCTCTACACGATTTACGTTATATGAAAACAATGAGCAATATAAAGCATTGTTGGGTATTGCTGGCTTCTTATTTTGGAGTTTAATGGGAATTGTTTCATTCTTTAAACCCATACGTTTACTGACTCTGTTTTGCTCGATAGGATTAAGCCTAGTAATTGGATATGCCATTCCTCATAAAATAGAAAGCAAAAGTACCCCTGAAAAAGCAATTAATCATTATTACAGTGAGCTAGTAGATAAGCCTTATATTTTAACTGATGAAGTCGGGATCGGAACGTCCTTAGCATGGGGATTAAAACGCACTGATATTCGTTTAACTGAAACGAAAGGGGAACTGGCTTATGGTTTGGCATATCCTGATGTGCAAAATAAATATTATGACCTTAAGCAGTTAGTTAACTTAATTGAAGAGAATAACTATCAAGGATTTGCAATTGTTTTAGTCCGACCAGAGCGAAAAAAAATATTATCTGTTATAAGTCAGTTAAAGGTAAAACCTATTATAGAAAAGCAGGGTGATTTAACATTTGTTTTCTTTAATTAACTGATTTAAAAGTCTATTTCTGCTTTCAAAAGACGGTTATAACAGAGCAAGCACAATTAACTTCAGCTTTAAAATGACATGGATTTGATTTTTTGTGTTGTTTTTGTGTGATCAACGTCCAAAAATGGATTTTGTTGAGAAATATATTTTGCTCTTTTTAGTTTTAATGGTAGGTTAAAAATGTGTCCATTAAATCGGAGTTAGCTAAGCACTATATGACAAGTCACTTTACTTTATCAGAACCCCCGCCCAAACAAAATGTACTTATGAATGGGGGTAATTTATGCTGATTTTCCTAGCTGAATGTTTTATCGGTCTAGCATCAATTGCTCTTACTCACCGTGTATTAACGTTGTACGGTACTAAAAAGAAGTGATGATACCCGCTAGCTAAAATAAGTAATCAAAATTTGCTTATAATTAAAAGTCCTATATCTATCCAAGATCTAGGACTTTTATAATTATATTAGTATCTCTTATTAAAAATTTAGCAATTCTATTGAAAATAGCTTTCAATTAATTTTATTTTCTCAATATCTAATGTATTAGTATATTGATGTAATAATGTCCAAGCCTGAATATAATCATATTTAGCTTTAATTAAATCCTGTTGAGCGCGATATAATAATTCTTCAGCATTAAGAACATCGACCATTGTTCTTTGTCCACCAATATAACTTTTTTGAGTTGCATCTAATTGTAATTTAGCAGAAGAAACAGATTGCTCATAGGCATTCAATTTAATATTACTTGTTGTACATATTTGGTATTGATGACGGAGTTCTTGCTTAATTTGCTGGATGATTGCATCTCTTTCAAAAGCACTCATTTGATATAGTGCAGTAGATTGACGCATTGAAGCTGTTGTTTTTCCACCATTAAATAAAGGCAAACTGACATAAAAACCAACGTTTGCGGATTGATATTTCTGATTTACGGTATTATTGCTATCGGAATCGCTATTAGAATAAGAAGCATAGAATTGCACCGTTGGGAAAAATTCACCTCTGTTTTTTTCCACTTCTTGTTTTGCTATTGCCATTTCATAACGAGCTGTTTGAATATTGAGGTTGCTTTGCATTGCCTCATTTTCCCATGACTCGTAATTATTGGGTGTGATAGGTTGTAATATAAAACTATTATTGCTTAATTTTGCTATATGTTCTGCATAAGGAAGTGATGTACCAATCATTGAACCTAGTTTATTTTTAGCATTATCTAACTCAAGCTGGATATCTGTATATTGAGATTGAGTTAAATATAATCGTGTTTGGATCTCTGAAATATCTGTTTTTGTTCCTTCACCTAATTCGAATAAACGCTGACTTGATATTAGCTGTTTTTTATAAATCTCTTGCTGTGAAAGATTTAATAATAATTTATCCTGCGCATAAGCCAATGCTATATAATTATCCACTAACCTGATCACAAGTTCGGAAAATTTCACTTGATAACGGCTGTCTGATAATAACGTTTTGATTATTGATGATTTATAATCACTAAATGCGGTGTAATCAAAGAGTGGCTGACTAATAATTGCACTGACAGAATGGCTTTGATAATTTTGATATTCAGTGCGTTCCATTTCTCCTTGGTTCGTATTAATAGGATAAACTTTTCGTTGCCAATTTCGTGGATTATTTTGATAGTTTACATGTACGCTTGGAAGTAATTGAGATAATCCAATATTTGCATACTCTTTGCCCGCAACCTGTTCTTTTATCGCAGCATTAAAAGTAGGATCATTTTTTACTGCTAAAAAATAGAGATCAGACAAACTAATTGCAAAAGCATGAAAACTTAGCATCCATATAAATAAAATGGCAGAGAGTTTTTTTATTCGCATCATTATTCTTCCGTCAATGAAGTATGGATCCTATCTAAAACAGGTTTAAAGAGATAATTTAGCAATGAACGATCGCCTGTATTAATAAATACATCGACCGGCATTCCTGCCTTTAATTTATTTTTATTGTCTGCAAGAAGAGTATTATCTTTAACATTAATAAATACTTGGTAATAAGGCTCTGTCGTTCTTTCATCGAGAAGTCTATCCGCTGAAATTAACGCCACCTCTCCGGGAATTTTAGGTGTTGTATTTTGATTGAATGCACTAAACATTAAATCAACAGGAAGGCCAAGGGTAACTTTATCAATAAGATGAGGTGCTAAGCGAGCCTCAATAATTAATTGGTGATCTTGAGGAACAACTTCCATTAGTGTTTGACCTGTTCTTACAACACCACCTTGGGTAAAAACAGATAAATCCATTACTATTCCTGAAATTGGAGCAGTAATTTGCATTTTTTTCAGCTTATCTATTTCAATGATAAGTTGTTTTTCTGTTTCACTGATTTGTAATTGAACTTGATTAAGCTCAGTACGTGCTGATTGGTAAAAATTAGCGTTACGTTGCAATATTTTTTGCTCATATTCCAACTTCTGTTTTTCTAATGTACTTATTTGCCCAAATGTATCATTGAGATGGTTGTTATTTTCAGCGAGTTCACGCTCAATTTCTTGATAACGATGGCGAGGAATATAGCCCTCATTAGCAAGTGTGTATAAATCTTTGATTTGATTTTGTAAGCTATTAATTTGATGCTGTTTATTTTGTGTAGATCTTTTTAAATGAATTAAACGATTAGAAACACCATCAATAATAGCGTTATAGCCATTTATTTCACTATGTAATTCAATATATTTTTCATTAAGTAACTTATTTTGAAGTAGTAATAATTTATTTAAATGTTCTGAAGGAGAGTAATATTCTTCATTAAGATCTAAGGTGAATTCTGTTTTTTCATTCAATTGAGCATATAAGCGCTGTTGAGTAATAAGTAAATTATCATATTGTTCTGATAAGGATTTTACTAAAGCTTTTGATTGAATAGGACTTAATTGAATAAGTGTTTGGCCTTCGGTTACGCTATCTCCATTCTTTACTAAAATATCAGTAATAATACCTTCTACTGATGCTTGAACACTTTTTTTATTACCTGAAATTGAGACATTTCCTTTAGCCGATACGCCTTTATCTAAAGGAGCAAAAGCTGCCCAAAAAATAAAAATAGCAAGACCTAAAAGAATAACTGACCATCCTATTATTAAGAATTTCCTAGGATCATCTGAAATTCCATGAACAATATCGATTTCATTTTTTTTTGTGATCATAATAGTCTTCTCAATATTAAATATTGCTTTGAGTAATAGGTGTGGTTGCTGGCGTTGACGTACTCTTTATTGCTGATGAGTTATTTAACTCAGCAATAACAGCTGTTGTAGAGCCAAATAATTTAGTGTGACCATCGAAAAGAACTAAGAGTTTATTGGTCACTGAGAGTAATTGTTTTTGATGCGTAATTAATATAACGGTTTTCTTATTTTTTTTAAGCGTTTGAATTGCTTGCATTAAAGCTTTAATACCCAAATCATCCAAATTAGAATTCGGCTCATCTAAAACAACTAAAGCAGGATTTCCATACAATGCGCGAGCTAACGCTATACGTTGTCGTTGTCCTCCTGATAACCCTTCACCATGAGCACCAATAACGGTTTCATACCCATCAGGAAAACGTAAAATCATCTCATGAACATTTGCCATCATTGCAGCTTGAGTGACTTTTTGAGGATCTATCTCAGAAAAACGTGCAATATTTTCGGCAATTGTACCGGGAAAAAGGGCGATTTCTTGGGGAAGGTATCCAATATATTGACCAACTTCACTTTTATTCCATTGATATATATCTGCATTATCAAGGCGTATGGCACCAGTTTTAACTTCCCATATGCCAACAATAAATTTAGCTAAAGAGGATTTTCCTGAAGCACTAGGGCCAATAATACCAAGTACATCCCCCGGGCTGAGTGAAAAATGAATATTATTTAATAGGGTACGTTCTGTTTGAGGGTATTGAGCCTGATTAATATTGACCGTTAATTCACCTTTAGGGACAGGTAGTGCCATTTTTTTATTTTCTTCAGGATAAGATTTTAATAGTGTGGTTAACCTTTTATAGGCTTCCTTACTACTATCCCAGTTTTTCCATACACCAATAACTTGTTCAATTGGAGCTAGGGCACGACCTAATAATATTGAACCTGCGATCATCATTCCTGGGCTAATTGTATTATCTATTGCAAGCCAGCCACCTAATCCTAACATTAAAGACTGCAGTGCCATTCGAGTGACTTTTGTTATTGCATTGACACCAGCTGCATTATCACTTGCATGAGTTTGTGCTTGTAGATATTTAAAGTGAGCAACTTGCCATTGGTTCCGTAAATAACCTAGCATTCCCATTGCTTCAATAGGCTGTGGATGTTCAAAATGATGACCTTGTATTACTTGGGCTTGACTAGCAAACTCATTGGCCTTTTTTAATGATGATCGAGATAAATATTCATTAAGAATTGCCAACGAAAATAAAACGAGTGCACCGCATAAGGAAAATAATCCTAACCATGGATTAAATAATGCAATAACAAGAAGATAAATAGGGAACCAAGGTAAATCAAAAAAAGCAAAAATAGCATGACTTGTAATAAATTGCCTAATAGTCACTAAGTCATTAAATGCTAAAGAGGAATTAGTACCGGGAGTTTTGTTCAATTTTGCTTGATATGCAGCAGTATATATTCTTGAGTTTAAAGATAAATCAAGTTTGTTACTCATCCTAATGACAATAATGCTTCTTAAATACTCTAATCCTCCCATAAAAATAAATAATACTAGCATAATGAGCGTTAGCATTAATAAAGTCATTTCATTACCTGAAGGTAAGACTCGATCATAAACTTGCAACATATAAATGGAAGGAACTAACATTAAAATATTTATTAAGGCTGTAAATATTCCAATGGAAAGAAATACTTTCTTTCTCTGTTTTATAATATTTTTTATTTCATTATTGTGTTTGCTTGCTGGCATAATGTTATTCCTGATTTTATTCCTATCTGTTTATTGCTATTTATTGCATTTTTTCTATCAATACGGAGTGATAAATCTATCTTTTTTTTAATAAAAAAATATAAAAATAGCTCCGTATTGGTAAAAAAAGGTAGGAGAAATGCTTCTCTCCTACCTAATGGCAAATTAAACAATAAAGTCAGTTTCGTAATTAACAAATCCTACAATGTCAATTTTGAAATCAGGGCTATATCCATAGCCATAAGCATTAATAGCCAATTCACTTGAGTTTGTTGCTTGATCATATTTAATGGTTGCTTCACCTGAGCGACCAGTAAAATTATCAACAAAATTAAGGAATTTATGGCTAAAGGTATTTTCGATTAATTCTGATAAATCAATCTTATCAATACCTGATTTGAAGTCCATTATCTTGTCAGCGGCAGAAACTAAAGAGTCAGAGATCTCTTTATAAATAAAGGTATTGCTACCTGTACCACCCCATAATGTATCTTGACCACCGCCACCATACAGTATGTCGTTACCGCCGCCACCGATGAGAATATTATCAGCATCATTTCCATAGATAATATCATTACCAGAGCCACCGATTGCATTTTCTATTGTAACGCCTTGTGCAATAGAAATGTTTTTCTGTAGCCCACCAACATCAGAGAAATGACCCTCGCGTAAATCAATAACTTGATCTTGATAATATCCTGAGAAGTCAAAAGTATCGTTACCACCACTATCCCAAACGGAGAATATTAATTTATCGTTACTACTTGTTGCAGTGTAATAATCAATACCTGTGTTTGAGTTGAAACCATAAACATCATCGCCTGTTCTGGTTGTTGTATTTGCACCATAGAGGTATTGCATTGCTGAAATATCATGAAGTAAAGGTGCACCTGCATAAGCACCTTGGAAGTGCGCACCCGTTTCATATTCATCCCAATAACTCATTACAGTATATTGGCGACTATCTTCAGCGTAGTCTGATTTTAAATAACCAGGTACGTTTTGCCCTGCGTTATAATCTCCAGGGTGCATTAAACCTAGCGCATGACCAATTTCATGGATAATAGTTAAGCGACCATAATTACCTAATTCAGGCGTTGTATTACCCGCATAATAATAATCACTAAACCAAGCTTGGCCTGAAACATCACGCCCATAATAATCATGAGTATTTGGTAATGTTGCATAAGCTTGGAACTTACCATATGGATCCGTAATATTCCCAAAAGTAATATCTGATTTTACATTTGGTCCTACTTCTGTAAATTTAATATTTGCGATATCAGACCATGCATCTAAAGATTGCCTTGCATGTTCTTTCTGTGTTGAATTAAATCCATAGGGATTTTTATCACCAAAGTCATTAAACTTTTTACCTGCCCAAGTTGGGAATGAATATGTAACTTCTGCTGCTTGGCCGATAACATATTTCCCATTCCATGTGGAGTTTTCACGTGCGATATGTTTTCCTGCGGTATCATAATCAAAAGAAGGTAGAGTCTTAGCTGAGAAATTATAAAAAATTCCACTCTTATCTAATAAATCAGAAACATTAGATAGTCCTACTGCTTTTTTTAATAAAGAAGCACCCATAATATCCTCCGGATATCAAGTTTAGGTTAAGTTTATTTTCATATTGAAAATAGTTTAATTATCTGGCGAGTGCCAGCGATAATAAAGATAGCCACTTATTGATATTAATCTAGAGGGGGAAAATATGTTTTTAAATAATTGTGAAGTGAAGTGTGTTTTAAGTCAGAATAATTTAATTAAGTTAATAAAAATAAAGTTACCTTTCCTAACGGGATCTTTTTTTCTGTTATTATTTTATTTTGTTATTTTAATTGAAAAAAATATAACTTAGATATTATATTTAATGGTTCTAAGTTATATCATAAGGTTGTTTTGATTTTTATTTGCTCTATATATTAGCTATTAAATATATCATCAAAAGCGAAATTTCCCATAAGGTCTATTGTTTGAATATACTTTGTAGACTGTATTTCTCTTGAAATAGATAATTCGGTAATGTTTTCTTCAGTATTATAATTTATTGATATGGCTATTTTATTATTTTCAATTAGTTTTTTAATACTGAGAAGATGTCTGTTTTCATCAGAAAATAACAAGAAGTCGTCATTTATATTAAAGTCCATAATTTTATTATGGCTATTATGTTTATTAAGGCTTAGTATAAATATGTCTCTTCCTTTTCCGCCATTGAGTTGATTGCAACCGCTTTCTCCCCAAAGAATATCATTTCCATCAGAACCATAGAGAATGTCATCTCCTTCACCACTATAAAGCCAATCATTGCCTCTCCCTCCTTGAAGTACATCATTGCCATTATTACCATAAATAATATCGTTACCATTGTTACCATAAAGGTGATTATTAGTATGATTTCCAATAATAATATCATCATTCATTCCACCAATTGCATTCTCAATGACAGTACCATATGCGATAGAGAGATTACTTTGTAATCCTCCAATATCAGAAAAAGTACCTTCATTGAGGTTTATTTTTTGTGGTACGTTATATTGATAAAAGTTAAGAGTATCAGTACCACCTGCATCCCAAATACAACTGATAATGACATTGCTTGGTGAGGTTAAGCTGTAACAATCTCTTTGTGTATTCGAATTAAAACCATAAATAGTATCATCCGTTCGAGTCGTTGTGTTTACGCCATAGAATTTTTGAATCACGTATATATCGATTAATAATGGAGACATGGGAAAAAGACCATCAAAATTAGCATGTTCAAATTTAGGAGCTCGATATGACATCACGGAATGTTTTAAACTATTTTCTTCAATATCTGGGATATTAAAATTATCTCTAAAAGTGTGAGGTATACCAAGAGCATGACCTAATTCATGTATATAAACATAATATTCTCCATTTCCCTTTTTTAATGTTTTTAATTTATTATTGATATGGCCATTTTCATTATTGTTTTTATATAAAGTAATATGTGAATCTGTTTCTGTATAATAGTATTTTATATTATCTGATTTCTCTTTAAATAAATCTACTTTTCTTTTTTGATTGGGTGTTATTTCATTTTTATTTAGTTTTACTATACGGATGGTTGAAGATATATTAATCCAAACTTGTCCACCATTACTATAATCCGTGATCTTTTCAATTTTTTTATTTAAAACGATATTATTAGATGGAAATCTAGCAACACCACTGACTAAATGAGAGTCGTCTTTTGTTATCTCATTTATATTATTATAAACACCAAATTTAATATGAGTATCATATTTATTATCTTTTTTAATAAGTTTAATATTTGTAACGTCAGACCATAGTTGTAATGTTTTTTCAGCAATTTCTTTTTGTTTTTCGTTTAACGTCGTAATTGTTTTATATTCGTTTCCTCTTAAGGTACTCCAGTCGGGAAAACTATATGTTATTTCTGTAAATACATCATCTTTATTTTTCTTATTCCACCGTTTTAAAGGCGCGTGGCTTTTTATTATATCAATAATAACAGCTAATCCATTTGAATATTTTTGATGTGACATCCTATTTCCTTTTTAAAAATCCATTTTTTGTTATTTAACATACTATATACTAATGATTGTTTTTCTTTTAAAAAAAGAAGTAATTTAATATGTGTTAAATTTAAAATTTAACTGTAAATAAAAATGATAATAAATCTTTTATAGATTTATTATCATTAATATAAAATGGTAAGTGATTTATAATACTTATCAGTAAGCTGTTTTTTTATTCTCTTTAAATGCAAATAAAAAGATAATAGTTAGTATTAATGTATATGATGCAAAGATTAACCAAATAGATTGCCAATCTTTCATTCCATTTACTGTAAAGTGATCGACTACCATACCACTTAAAATAGAACCCGCGTATGCACCAACGCCATTTACCATGGTCATAAATAGCCCTTGAGCACTAGCTCTTATTTCAGGTTTAACTTCATTCTCGATATAGATAGATCCTGAAATATTAAAGAAATCAAACGCACAACCATAAACAATCATTGAAAGCATCAGCAATGCAAAACCCCAAGGCGAGGGATCACCATATGCAAATAATCCAAAACGTAAAGTCCATGCAAGCATACTAATCAGCATGACCTTTTTAATACCAAAGCGTTTTAGGAAAAAGGGAATAGCTAAGATAAAAGCGACTTCAGCCATTTGTGATACTGATAATAAAATTGATGGGTATTGCACAATTAAACTATCTGCAAATTCAGGATTTTTGGCAAAGTCGTGAATAAATGGGCTGCCGAAAGTATTTGTAATTTGAAGTACTGCACCTAATAACATTGCAAATAAAAAGAATATTGCCATGACAGGTTTTTTAAATAAAACAAATGCATCTAATCCTAAACGGGAGGCCCAAGATGTCGATTGTTTATGTTGTACTGTTGGAATTTTAGGTAAACAGAATGAATAGAGCGCTAAGCAAAGTGATGCAACGGATGCTATATATAATTGAGTATTACTAAGCTCTAATCTAAATAAGCTGACACACCACATTGCAATAATAAAGCCTATCGTCCCAAATACACGAATAGGAGGAAAATGAGCAACTGAATCTAGTTTATGTTTATTTAAGCAAAAATAGCCAATGGAGTTTGAAAGTGCAATGGTTGGCATAAATGCTAATGCATTAATAAACATTACCCAAAACATAATAGTAGGATCAGTGACTGAAGCTGCAAAGAATAAAGCAACAGCACAAATAAGATGACAAATAATATATAAGCGATTTGCGGGAATAAATTTATCGGCAATGATACCTAATAAACCAGGCATAATTAAGGCAGCAATACCTTTAGATCCATAAACCAATCCAACCTCAATTCCAGTGAAGTTTAATGTTTGCATCATGTATGCACCTAGGGTAATTAACCAACTTCCCCAGATAAAATATTGCATAAACATCATGCCTTTGAGCTGTATTTTTATACCCATAACTATCTCCACTGTTGGGGATATTGATTTAAGTGAATTACAGGCAGCTATCTATAATCCACTTTTTCTCTTATTGGTAGAAAGTTATAAGCGAGAGATCACTTCACTGATAAGCTTTAAGAAAGTAGATTTTACGCGTTCTGCTGTTTCAATGACTTCATCATGACTAAGAGGCTGTTCTAAAATGCCGCAAGCCATATTGGTTAAGCATGAAATACCAATGGTATCAATACCTGAATGGCGAGCTATCAATGCTTCTGGAACAGTTGACATGCCTACAGCATCTGCACCTAATGTTCTTATCATGCGGATTTCTGCTGGTGTTTCGTAAGTTGGACCTGTCCACCATGCATAGACACCTTGACGTAAGGTAATGTCTTGTTCTTTAGCGATATCAAGAACAATTTGGCGCATTGCTTTGTTATAAACTTCACTAACATCCAGAAAACGAACGCCGAGTTCAGGATTATTTGGCCCAATAAGTGGGTTATTTGCAGTCAGGTTAATGTGATCCGTAATTAGCATAAGATCGCCCGGATTAAATTCAGTGTTTACAGCACCACATGCGTTAGTGATAATCAGTTTTTCAACACCTAATGCTTTCATTACACGAACAGGAAAGGTGACTTCATCGAGTGATACACCTTCGTAGTAATGAAAACGACCTTTCATTGCAATAACTGTTTTTCCTGCGATTTTACCAATCACTAATTCATTAGCATGTCCTACTGCTCCAGACGCTGCAAAGTGTGGAATAGTGTGATATGGGATATGTACAGCATCTTCTAATGTATCGGCAAAAGGACCTAAACCTGATCCTAAAATGATGCCAATCGTTGGTTTTTCTGTGGTTTTAGATTGGACAAATTCTTTTGCTTTATTAATTTCAGAAACTTGATGCATGACTCTCTCCTGTGTAAATCGTCATTACGTTTTAAATAGTGGTTGAGAGTACTTTGCCTGATAAACAAAAATGGACAACTTTCTTTTTCTCATTTTGAGATTAAGATCATATTGTTTGTTTTGATTAAGGAACTATTGCTTTTTTTACAGTAAGATAGCGATATTCCTCTTTTTGCTGATCAATAATTTAATAAAGGATATCGTTATGCTATTGAAAAATTTAAAAGAACTTCAGTCTTCTAAGACTTCAAAAGCATTGAAATTAAAAAGCCTTTATAAATTAGTGGCAGAAAATGGACCAATAAAAACAGAAACGCTGACCGAGTTAGCACAAATGAAGCCTGCGACTTGTGCACGATTGTTGGACGAGTTAAATGCTCTTCAATTAATTACAACCGCAGAGTTAGGAGAGTCAACTGGTGGACGAAAACCTATTTTGTATAATATTAATACAGAAGATGTGTTTTTAGTTGGTATTGAATTAAGTAAAGTCTATTCAACGATTGTTTTAATGGACTTAAAGCTCAATATGCTGGATAAAATTAAAATATCGCCAGAACCGTACTTATCTGCCGATGAAATGACAGAAAAACTATTACCTAAAATTGATGATTTATTATTAAAAAATAAAATCAGCTATGAAAAAGTTTTAGGATTAGGCATTTCTATTGAGCATGTTGTCGAGCATCAATTGGCATCAAAATCCCTCGATGAAGAATTTTGTGAATTAGAGACGTTATTACGTAAAAAAATTCCTACTTACGTTACCGTAGGAAGTGGAGTACATTTTGCCGCTTTAGCTGAATTTCGTTTATATTACCGCCAAAAAACACAACGATTTTTATTTACTTCTTGTGATACCGAAGTAAGAGGATGTGCCATTATTGGCAATCAGTTTTTAACTGATACCTCAGTGGCAATGAACTGTTTTGGTCACATGACAATTGATGTAAAAGGGCCATTGTGTGAATGTGGCTCTTATGGCTGCTTAAACACACTGTGTTCTTTAGATGCCATAAAAAATAATATCATTCATCAAATAAGACGAGGAAAGCACTCTTTATTGACTTCTTTGGTGGGTAGTGATGATGAAATTAGCTATCACACTATTTTTCAAGCAATAGAAATGCGAGATCCTTTATGTATTGATGCATTAGAAGAAGCGGCTTATTACTACGGAGTTGCTATTGCAAATACGATTTTAATGCTCCAACCTGATATTGTTGTTTGTGGTGGAACATTAATACCTAAATATACGTTTTTTGATACCGTTAAAAAAACGATTGAAACTAAACTCGCCCTTTTCCCAAATATAAAAACAGAAGTTTATCCAGCAAGTCACGCCTATGAAATAGTTTCTCAAGGGGCTGGTGCAATGGTATTAGAGCATTTAGTTAATTAAATAATGAAAAAGGCGCTGTAATATCAATTACAACGCCTTTTAGTTTTTTGTTGTTGTTTGTTTTTGCTACTTTAACCCTGGTGAGGTTATCTACTAGGAGACAGGTTTATTGATATAGACTAACTTTTTACTGCAAACTTCTTTTATTTACCTCATTGTGAGGAAGGTGATTCTTTTTATTTTTGGTTTAATTTAAACTATCTGAACTAACATCTTATTGTTGTGCCGTTACTTTACCCTGGTACTTTGTGCATTTGGGAGCTAATTATAAATATGCCTTACATACCTAGAGAAAAAATAGATTACCAAGCCATTGGATACCGCTTACGTGCTTACCGCATAGCCTCTTCATTAAAAGCTGAAGATGTAGCAGAAAGCTTGGGTATTTCTCGTGCTGCTGTATATCGGTTAGAAAAAGGCGAAATTGTTAAAATTGAGACACTTGATAATCTTGCTAGATTATTAAATACCTCATTGACCAGTTTGTTAGGCATTAATACTGAATATTATTCAAGTGCAAATGGCTTTTTTGAACGAATGCGCCAACTTGAAACTCAATCTTCACATATTTATACCCACTTCGAACCTTTCTCTTACTTATTAACTTCAGATTGTTATGACAAAACATTGGTTGAAATGCTAACAGAGGCATCACCCTTAAATCTTTTGTCTGAAAAACAACAAGAAGTTTTATCTATTTTAAAAGAGCGTAAGAAACATCAGTCTTTACATTCACCCCATATTTATAACCTTATTAGCCAACAGCAAATTGAAAAATTTCTTTATGTTGGCATGCTAGGTTCAGTTAATTTAACTAAAACACTGCAACAAGAAAGAAAAGAGCGAGCAAAAAATGAAATTCTTCATTTAATTGAAAAGTTAGAACAAAAAAATAGTTATCTTAATATTGCAATTATTTCAGATACTATGCCGTCTCTAACTTTCCAATTATTTTATCAAGATAAAGTACCTCTTTCTTTAGCCGTTAGCCCGTTCCGTTTAGGTGAATTTCCTAATGTCAGTACGGGCATAGCGACAGTGACTTCTTCAACTGAGGCAATATTTCAGTACCAATCCCTCTTTGATAAGTTATGGTTAAAAGCCACTAAAGGGGATGATGCTATTAATTTTTTAAAACAAATAGTGAGCCATTATTGATTTGCTAGTGTACCTAATGTTTCAGCTAATAAATCCGCTGCAACAGCAATATCACTAAATTCGGTAAATTCATCAGGATGATGACTAATACCCGAAACAGATGGTGTAAAAATCATTGCTGTTGGATAAAGTGGAGCCATATTCATTGAGTCATGGCCAGCACCACTTAGCATTGTCATATAGCTGATATCGTGTTTTTGGCACAAGCTTTCAATAACTTGGCAAATTGAATCATCTAGTTTTACTGGCGATTCAGCAGAAATTGGTTGAACATCAATAGCAACACCAAAATCTTTTTCTGCTTTTTCAACACTGTTATTTAAACGTTGTACAACACGCTGAATACTTTCAGTATCAATACCACGAATATCCACTGAGAATTTTACTTGCCCTGGAATGACGTTCATGGAGTTTGGTACAACATTGAGTTTACCCACTGTACCTACAGTGCCATAAACAGCTTCAGTACATGCTGCACGATTGATATCTGTAATAATACCAGCACTTGCCACTAACGCATCTTGGCGCTGGTACATTGGTGTGGCTCCAGAGTGATCTGCATGGCCATTAACAGTGACTGAAAAACGTGTCGGTGCTGCAATACCATTAACAATACCAATGGTTTTTTTGTCATTTTCAAGGCGTTTGCCTTGTTCAATATGAAGCTCAACAAAGGCACTATAACGATCTTCTTTGACTAAACAACTATCCAAATTATCGTGCTGATAACCTAATGATTTCAAAACTTCAAAGAAATTATTGCCATCATCATCTCTATTTTGCTCCCAACGAGCTCTATCTATTTTGCCGGTTAAAACCTTACTACCAATACATGAAAATCCAAAACGGCTAGATTCTTCAGCACGAAAAACAACAAGCTCAAGGTCGCGTTTAAGTTGCTGTGGTTTGTATTGCATTAAGGCATAAAACCCAGCGATAACACCCAAAGCTCCGTCATAAGCACCACCTTGAGGTACAGTATCAAGGTGAGAGCCAGTTCCTATTGCAGGTAATGAGCGATCTTTACCCGGTAGGCGTGCGTAAAGTGTACCAATGCCATCACGATAAACTTCAAGACCGGCTTCTTTCATTAAACCAGCCAGATACAGATGCGCGGCTTCATCTTCTTCGCCATAGGCAATACGAGTGATCCCTTTGCCACTGTTATCTTTTTTATAAATTTGCATTGTTTCAATTAACGCTTTCATATCATCAATTGAATAATGAGTTGCTGTATCTTGTTGAGTCATAAGAGAATTCTCCCGTGGTTTTTGTAATATCTCTTTGTCTAAAAAATGAGACAATTTAAGGATTAAAAAAGCCATCTTTAAAGATGGTCACTATTTTTATGAACATTGCTTATTATATTTACTGCTATAGCTATATTTCGTCAATGACAATTAAGGTCAATTTCATATTCTGTGAGGTAGGTATTAATTAAAAGGAGATATATATCTAGAGTATTTCTTAAATGAACTTAATTTGTGTGATAAATGTTATAAAAGCGATCGCTTTTATTTTAAGTGTATAAAAGAGTCTATATTTTAAGTTTTAAATGAAAATAAGAATTAGTATTGATAGAGGGTTTTATTAGCATGAAATATTATTATTTATATTATTTAGATTTAATAGTTAAAATTAATATTTCTATAAAATAAATATAAATGAATTCCAATGGCATTAAAAATAATTTTATTAAAATGATGAACACCTTATTTTATATATTTAGAGTTAAAATCTATTTTTTTCTTTTATCTTGGTAATATAAACTTTTAGCTTCAGGTAAAGTGGAAAAACAATTATTATCCATTGATAAGTTTTGCTAAATATTACACTATAACAGCCAATAAATTGGATAAGATACTACTTAAGTTTTTATTTTCAATAAGGATGTGAAAGAAATGACTGAGTATGAACTAGACTATAGTTATAGTGATGTATATAGAGATACATTAAGAAGAGAATCCAGTTATTTAAGAAAAATAGCAATGAAATTTGCCTATCAATATATTGGTGATTCTTTTACAAGAATGATGTTCTTAAATGATATAGAACAACTGATTGCTAGAACAGAGTTAGAGGTAAGTAGTTATTGCTTAAGTTTATCAGCAGGATTAGATAATATCTCCGATGAAATTGAAAGATTGGAGTTACAGGATAATTTACTAAGAAATCGAAGTATAATGCAATATGCACTTTTTGAAACAATACGTAAAAAAGAAGAAAATGAGGAAAATAATAAATTAATACTCAAACAAGTAGGTTTTGTCAGCGGAGCAATGCAAATATATGGAGGGGGAGGTTCTTGTGTGGGATCTGTCGGAACATTATGTAGTAGTTTAGGGGTTGGAATGGTATCTCAAGGTGTAAATAGTATGATTGAAAATGGATATTATTTATTATTTAGAGAAGAATATAGTGGACCTGTAAGAAACGGATATAGAGCAGCATCTAAAGCTTTAGGTTATGGCGATAATGAAGCGGATATGTTTTATAATGTGGTTGATTTAAGTTTATCTGGTGCATCATTATTGAAACCAGTTCTTAAAGAAGATTCATGGAAACTATTTCACTATATAAAGAGTGATTTTATGGCATCATGGCAATCAATGGGGCGATTGTCACTTACTTCTGAGTTTTTCTTTGATGGAGTGACTATTTATTCTACATATGATTTATACGAGGAAGAGAATAAGGGTGAATGATTTTGATGTGTTATCACCATTTCCGTTTGGTTGGTTGGAGCTTTTTCTATTCTATATATCTTCATTTTTACTGTTTTATGTTTTATATAAGTTGCAACTTTATCTTCTTAATAAAGATAATAGGTTTTTAAATTTAATATATCTATTGTTTATTTATTTTATTGGTAGTAGTTGCCTTATTATATTTAAATTTGGTGATAAATATTTTCTTGGCGAGTTATTTATAAGATCAGGTAATAAAGATATTATTCGGTATAGTTGCCTGTTTTTTGCTCTTTATCTTTGTATCTCACTGACATTTGGCAAAAAAAAATAATTTATCATATTGATGTTTTATGAAAAATAGATTTAATTAATGGTGAATCAAGATATTAAATTCACCATTAAATTTTTACTGATTAACTTAGTTCAGAAATACTATATCCAGACGTTCCTGCCATTATATGGTTACAGGTAATACTTTCATATTGTATAATGATAATTTCGCTAGGTAATGAATCACTTTGAGTTAAGGTACTTGCATGTATTTGTGAGTAATTGACAATAGAAGCATTTGTTAAAACAACCGTCATATATTTCTCTTGGGCGCCGGTATGAGAAGTTCTATAGTAATCAATTTCACACTTTAAAATTTCGTTATTTGTAATTGCCGTAATTAGTAATGGTGTTGACTTATCAACATGTTTGGTTATAGAAAGAGGAGCATGACTTAAATTTTGTCTTCTTGATATATCAAATGTGGACGCTATAACTAATATTTCATTTAAGTGAGAGCTTTGGTATTTATTGCCAAGTGAATCGTAAGAAGAGCATCCAGCTGAAATATTTCCTTGAACATTTCCATTTATTCTTAAATAAATATTATTAGACATTAATTATTTTCCTTTTTGTATAATTAAACTTCATGTTCACCTAAAGCTAAATTTATTCTAAAGTTAATTACATTAGATTAATTTAAGAATTCATTATATTAAAAAGAGAATAGATTGCTATCTAAATACTGTGGCAATTCACATGAAGTCATTATCAGAAGCATAAAGAAAAAATAATATTTTGAGTGAACAAGTTAAGAATCAAGGTAGCAAGGCAGACTTTGAGTTCTAATAAAAAAGAGAGCTCAAAATTTTATAAAGCGTAGAAAGCAAAAAACCAGCCCTAAGGCTGGTTTTTCTAAAAGATGGTGCCCGAACTCGGAATCGAACCAAGGACACGGGGATTTTCAATCCCCTGCTCTACCGACTGAGCTATTCGGGCAACGGGGCGTATTAAACCCGATATCGCCTTGCTCGTCAACGTTATTTATCACAAAACTGTTCGATTGCTGTTTTTTTAAACTTATTGACTAATAAAACGCTATTTGTCTCAGGAAATGAGTAAAAATAAAGCTGATAGTTTTTTGCGATACTTAAAAAATACATGACGAGAAAGCCATTTACTAAGCCTTAGTAACAAAAAAGCTTCCCCAAATTTATTGAGGAAGCTTTATTTTTTAGACTAATTATCAATTAACGATAGTTACGTTGAGCTGTACTGACTTTCTCAAGATAACGACGAGATTGATCAGCAGGGTGCTTGTTGCGCAATGTGGTATAGACCTGTGTTGGCTCTAAGTTATTAATCATAGCGGCAGCTTGTTTCTTATCGTTATGGAATATCCGTAACACACTACCAGCACCACCGTTGTAAGCTTGTATAACGGCGTAACGGCGAGAAACAGGATCTTTGATATCTCCAAGGTAACTATTTTGCAGTATCGAGATATAAGCCGCACCTGCATCGATATTATTAGCGGGATCAAATAAGTAACTACGACTTGGTTGTCCTGATTTTCCTTGCATTCGGAAGACATCTCGACCTGCCGTTGCTGGCATAATCTGCATTAAACCGAGTGCATCAGAACTACTCACCGCATATGGGTTGAAACTGGATTCAATTTGCATAATTGCCAAGATCAATGATGGTTCAACACCATATTTAGCCGCTGCTTGTTGTACTAACGGTAAATATTTATGAGCACGTTGATCAAGGTGATTAGGAACAAGATTAAGGGTGACATACCAAATGGTATTTATACCGGATTGACGTTTTTGTAATTTATTGGCAATCAGATAATCTGCAAATTTATTGGCGCGCCATTCCCAACGTATAGATTGCCCAGTGTTATCGAGTACTTGTCCTAATAAAAAGGGTTCTGTACTGTGAGGAATATTATTAACATCAGAGTAGAGATCAATAGAGCCTGGATCTTCGCCCATTAATAACGTTGTGACTATCGCTTTATGCAATTGGAGTTGAGGAGCGTCACCGCCTAGTGTTTCTATCGTAATCGTACCGGCTTCAAAATTAATATGACTACGAGTTTTATAAGCGTCGGTATATTTTACGTAGTCTTTAGGCCCCGCGATTAAAACTTCCTTCATACCCCAAATCATTTCAATATTATTGGCAAATTGGCCCATAAGAATATCGAATGCATTGGTGTCTTTTGCATAATCGGGTTCAAATGTTTTTGGTGGTTGACTACTGCATGAAATGAGTAGAGGGGCGATAATCAGCAAGAGAAGGATTTTTTTCATGGTCAATTGCATCGCTATGGTGAATAAAATACCAGAGCCTTAAAGGCTCTGGAAAAGTGAATATTATTTTTCAGGTGGTGTGTAGCCGTCAATATGAATATCATGGCCTTCGAATAAAAATCTCACCATTTCTTGTTCTAATAGTTTGCGATCATCTGGATTCATGGTGTTAAGTTTTTTCTCATTGATAAGCATGGTCTGTTTTGCCATCCATTGAGCCCATGCTTCTTTTGAGATCTCATTGAAAATGCGCTTTCCAATTTCTCCTGGGTACAACTGAAAATCAAGTCCATCAGCTTCTTTGTTAAGGAAAGTACAAAAAATAGTTCTGCTCATAATAAATCCTCAATATCGCAGGTATTAGCTTAGGCTAATTGTCTAAGTAAATTCTCTACAGGTGCTGCTAACCCTACGGTTGCAGGTGTCTGTAAGTTATACCAAAGTCCTTTTTGCTCCTCCATCACAGAGGTAAACGCTGAGAGTTTTACGCAAATTGGCACAATATCTAAATGAAAGTGGCTAAACGTATGTCGAAATGAAATCAGTTGCTCTGATTCATTATTACTGAGTCCATGCTCAGTTAACCACTGTTCTAAAAGCGCTTTTGTTTCAAATTGAGGAAAGGCAAATAACCCACCCCATATTCCTGCTGGTGGTCTTTTATCCAACCAAACAAGATTATCATATTGTAAAATAAGAAAATAAGTTGTTTTTTCTGGGATAACTTTTTTCGGTTTTTTCCCAGGATAATCCGCCCAATTGTTTTGAGCATAAGCGATACAGCCAGTATTTAATGGGCATAATTCACATTTAGGCTTACTTCTTGTGCAAACTATTGCACCTAAATCCATCATTGCCTGATTAAAATACTCTACACCTTCGGTTGGAGTGACGTTTTCGCTGATCTCCCACAACTTATTCTCAACTTCTTTTTTACCTGGCCAGCCTTCGATGGCATAACAGCGAGCTAAAACACGTTTCACATTACCATCAAGAATTGGATAAGGCTTTTTCAATGATAACGATAAAATAGCACCAGCGGTTGAACGTCCAACACCGGGTAAGGCACAAACGTATTCAAAGGTATCAGGAAACTGCCCTTGATGTTTATCTACAATGTGTTGTGCTGCTTTATGTAAGTTTCTTGCTCTTGCGTAATAACCAAGGCCAGTCCAGAGATGAAGTACTTCATCAAGAGGGGCTTTAGCTAATGCGTTGACATCAGAAAAACGTGCAATAAAACGCTCAAAATAAGGAATAACCGTTGCAACTTGAGTTTGTTGCAGCATTACCTCTGATAACCATACGTGATAAGGCGTTTTTTCTTGCTGCCAAGGGAGCGTTTTACGCCCATATTTGTGATACCAATTGAGTACGACTTGCGAAAATTGCAGAGCTTCCATCATGTTTTATTTTATTAACTCATGTTCTGATTAAGGTAAGATTGCACCACAGAGAGAATAAACTGTAAACACTCTTAATATTTATCTTATAGAGTGATGCTTCTATGTGTGACTCTTGCTAAACTTAGTGATCTTTGGATAATGTCGGTTAAGTTGCACTATTGCGACATTATAACGATTTTAAGTAAATAATTGGCCTAACGACTGACAGTATTAGACATGATCAAGAATGTAATTTCTCCGGAATTCAATGAAGAGGGGCGTGCTTTACGACGCGTTCGTAGTTTTGTTCGTAGACAAGGTCGTTTAACGCCTCGTCAAGAGCAAGCATTAGAAACACAGTGGCCTGCCTTTGGAATTGAATATCAACCGGAACCCATCGACTTCAGTCAGGTTTTTGGACGCGAAGCGCCTGTAATTTTAGAAATTGGCTTCGGCATGGGCGCATCGCTCGTGACTATGGCAAAAAATACACCAGAAAATAATTATTTCGGCATTGAAGTACATGCACCGGGTGTTGGTGCTTGTCTTGCAAGTGCTGAAGAAGAACAACTAAGCAATCTGAGAGTCATGTGTCATGATGCGATTGAAGTGCTCAATCATATGATCTCAGATAATAGCTTAAAAATGGTTCAGTTATTCTTTCCTGATCCATGGCACAAAGCGCGTCATAATAAACGCCGTATTGTTCAAGTGCCTTTTGCAGAATTAATTTTAAAAAAATTAACGTTAGACGGTGTTTTTCATATGGCGACAGATTGGGAACCATATGCAGAACATATGCTTGAAGTAATGACAAGTGTTGAAGGTTATCAGAATTTGTCAGAAACTCAGGATTATGTACCACGACCAGAAACACGCCCTGTGACTAAATTTGAAAAACGCGGTCATCGTTTAGGGCATGGTGTCTGGGATCTTATGTTTAAGAGGGTAAAATAATGGCTAAACAACGTAGTCGCCGCTTACGCAAAAAAATGCGTATCGATGAATTTCAGGAATTAGGTTTCTCAGTTAAATGGACTTTCCCAGAAAATACCCCAATTGAGGAAGTAGATCGTTTTGTTGATGAACTGATCCTCAAAGTTATTGAGCCAAACGGGCTGGCATTTGATGCAAGTGGTTACCTGAGCTGGGAAGGCTTAATCTGCTTACAACAAATTGGTAAATGTACAGAAGAACATCGCCAATTAGTCGAAAACTTCCTAAAAGAAAGCAAAATGCAAGATGTACAAACCTCTGAACTATTTGATGTTTGGTGGGATTGATAGAAAGTTATACATTTAGCAAATAATAACAAGGGCATCCAAAAGGATGCCCTTGTCTGTCTGGGGAAGGGACTGTGACTACAACGTTATCTAACGCATTACTGTCAGATATTTTGCAACAAATTCGCCCATTAATCGGGCAAGGAAAAGTCGCGGATTATATTCCCGCATTGGCTCAAATACCTCCAGAACAGCTTGCTATAGCTGTTTATACGGTTGATGGTGAACTCTATCAATCAGGCATGGCAGATAAGCGTTTTTCAATCCAATCTATTTCTAAAGTACTTAGCTTAACGCTTGCTTTAACGCGTTATGAAGAAAGTGAAATTTGGCAACGTGTAGGAAAAGAGCCATCAGGGCTGCCTTTTAATTCCTTGATTCAGCTAGAAATGGAAAAAGGAATACCACGTAATCCCTTTATTAATGCAGGTGCCATTGTTATCACTGATATGTTGCAGTCTCGCTTAAGTGCGCCTAAGCAAAGAATGTTAGAAGTGATCCGTTTTCTCACTGATACTCCTGATATTTGTTATAACTCAGTGGTCGCAAAATCAGAGATGGAGCATCTTAGTCGAAATGCCTCTATCGCTTACCTGATGAAATCTTTTGGTAATTTTGAGAACGATGTTATTACGGTACTGGAAACCTATTTTCACTATTGTTCAATAGAGATGAGTTGTACTGAGTTAGTGCGATGTTTTAGCTATTTGGCTAATCAAGGTATATGTGTGGGTAATAAAAATCAGATTATTACGCCAAGACAAACCCGCCAAATAAATGCGTTAATGTTAACTTGTGGCATGTATGATGGTGCAGGTGAATTTGCGTTTCGTATCGGTATTCCCGGAAAATCAGGCGTAGGTGGTGGCATTATTGCTGTTGTTCCCGATGCTTTTACGGTTGCAGTCTGGTCACCAGAGCTGGATAAATCAGGTAACTCATTAGCAGGTTGTGCAGCACTTGAATTATTAGCAAACAAAGTAGGGCGTTCAATTTTTTAGGTGTGTTTTCAGGAGAGTTGTTATGAATTTAAGATATATTGCTGTCACACTGTTTTTTGTTGCGAGTACAGCAAATGCATCACCAAGTTTTGATTGCGCTGTAATGCCAAAAGATGATTTACGCATAACCTCTGAATTTGTTGAAGTCGCGGGTTCACATGGTTTAATGGTAATTTATCCTGACGGTACACTATTTCAAAATGAAAAAAGTGCCTCATTGACACCACAGCAACAAGAACTAGCAAAGAAATATCAAGCCACAGTAAGACGAGACGTACCTTGGTTAAGAACTGAAACAGGGGTAAAACTGCAAGATTCTCGCAAAGTACTTGATAAAGTGGTGATTGAGGCCTTTGGTAAAGATAGTAATATCCTCAATAGATTAAGTAGATTAGAGAAAGATCTCAATCAGCAAATGGATAAAGTGGTTAGCATAGAACCGAATAACATTACGTTCCATTCTCAAGCCATTAAAGAAGTTGAAGCCAAAGGCCGTGAAATTGTAGAAAGTAGCCTAGGTGGGATGTTGCAAGACAGCATTAATGAATTGGGGAAAAAACAGTTATTAGCTGCCGCGGGTGGCGACAGTAAAAAAGCCTTAGGCGGATTATTAGGCAACCTAGATGGTTTTCAAAAAATTATAGATCAGGAGTGGAAACAGCAAGAAGCTGCATTTACTCAATTTGGTCAGCAAGCTTGCAACAAAATAACCCAGATGGAAAGTCAACGGGTGGAGCTTGTTAATTCTCTAAAAAAATAATGATACTCGTCATGCTTCAAGCGATATCTTGAATTATTTAGAGCATAATAAATTGTTGACTCACAATTATTGAAAATAATAATGAAAATCATTCTTATTCAATTGACTTGTGAGATGACCTGTTTAGAATGCCCTGTTTGAGTATTCCACTTAAACAGGGCAAAATTAATGAAGAAGATCCTTCCTTTAGTTATCGCATCTATCCTTTCTGTAACCAGTTTCTCTGCGTTAAGCAAAACACCAATCGAATACCAACCTAACCAAGTTATTAACCAGAACAATGACAAGATGGTGATTAAACACCAGTTGGGTGAAACGTCAGTCACTAAGAATCCTTCAAAAGTGGTTCTATTTGATTTTGGTCTTTATGATTCTTTAGTTCAGTTAGGTTTAGCCGATAAAGTGGTTGGGTTACCGTTAGGTAATGCGCCTGACTATATTAAAGGAAGTATTGCAACTAACGTTGCTAATGTTGGTGGCATGAAAGCACCTGACTTAGAAAAATTAGCCGAAATTAAACCTGATTTAATTATTATTACAGGTCGCCAAGGTGCCTCATATGAGGCTTTAGCGAAAATTGCACCAACCGTTAATTTAGGTACTAACAGTGCAAATTATCTCAATTCAGTTGAGTCAAATATCAAATTATTAGGTGAATTATTTGATAAACAGCAAGTGACTCAAGAGCAAATTACTAAATTAAATACTGTTATTGAGCAAGCTCAGAAAAAAGCAGCAGGATCTGACAAAAAAGTTTTAGTACTATTACATAATGCTGGCAATTTAATGCCTAATAATCAAAGTGTTGTTTATGATGTTGTTAAAGCTAAAAGAGCTGAATTACCGCCTGTTGCTGAAGAAGAGAAAGGCAAGCGTCGTGTAGTTACATCAGAAATGATTGTTCAAGCTAACCCAGATGTTATTTTTATTATTGATCGCAGTGAGGCCATTGGCGCGGGTAAATTAGAAAAAACAGCGTTTGAAGATGATGCTATAAAATCAACATCAGCCTATAAAAATAGTGGTATTGTTTATCTCCAAGCTGATCTTTGGTATCTTTCTGGCGGTGGTTTAGACAGCTTAACTAAACAAATTGAAGCGGTAGAAAGCGCACTTTAATTGATTTAGCCTTAAGATTTTTATGATGTTTTAAGGTTTGCAATAAATAAAAATGCCCAACTGTGAATAATCAGTATGGGCATTTTTTAAGCTAGCTATTTGAAATCAGCAATATTAAAGAAATAACTCAAGCAATGAATTAAGGAACAGCTTGCCATGAGGTGTAATTTGCCAGTGAGTGTCTGATTCACTGATATAACCTAAAGCCAAAGCTTCATCTATTTGATGGCGAATAACTTCTTCAGAAAGCCCAGTGTAATCACTGAAATCTTGTCTTGGGAATGCTTCTAATAGGCGAAAACGGTTCATAAAAAATTCAAATGGACGGTCATCATTATCAACAAAATTTTGCTGGTGGAGATAACGACCTTCCATAAAACCTTTAGGATGCTTGGTTTTTACTGTTCGCATGATGCGACCATCTTCAAAGCTTATTTTTCCATGAGCACCACAACCGATACCTAAATAATCCCCGAAACGCCAATAATTTAAGTTGTGCTCACATTGAAAGCCCGGTTTGCAATATGCTGATGTTTCATATTGTTGATAACCTGCGGCTGTCAGTAATTTGTCACCTTCTGAGAAAATATCCCACAGCATATCATCATCAGGTAATTTTGGTGGACGAGAGCCAAATTGTGTATTGGGTTCAATGGTTAATTGATACCAAGACAAATGTGGTGGGGATAACTCTATTGCTTGCTGTAAATCCGAAAGCGCTTGAGATAATGATTGGTCTGGTAATCCATGCATTAAATCTAAATTAAAGCTACGTAAGCCTAATTCTTTGGCTAAATGAGCAGCATTTTTAGCTTCATCAGCATCATGAATGCGCCCTAAGCGAATAAGCTTATCGTTGCCAAAACTTTGCACTCCAATAGAAATACGATTTACACCCGCACGTTGGAATCCAGCAAAGCGTTCAGCTTCCACGGTTCCCGGGTTAGCTTCCATAGTAATTTCTGCATTAGGACTAACTGCAATGCGTTCTTTAACGCCATAGAGTAAATCAGCCATTGACTCAGCGCTTAATAAGCTAGGAGTACCACCACCAATAAATATGGTTTGGACTTCACGGGAGCCAACGTGAATAAGATCGGCATCTAAGTCATTGAGTAAATGTTGCACATATTCCTGATGTGGAACTTCGCCTTTTAGTGTATGTGAGTTGAAATCACAATAAGGACATTTTTGTACACACCAAGGAATATGAATATACAAACTTAATGGAGGCAACTTAAGCATTCTTAAGGGCATCCAACATTAATTTAAGTGCTTTACCACGATGCGAATGCTGATTTTTTTGCTCTTTAGTTAATTGTGCCGCAGTACAATTTAATTCAGGAACAAAGAAAATAGGATCGTAGCCAAATCCACCTTCACCATGCATTTCTGTGCTTAATACACCGTGCCAAATACCGTGGAAAATTAATGGAGTTGGATCGTTCTCATGGCGCATATAAACTAATACACAGTTAAATTGGGCTTGGCGTTTTTCAGCAGGTACATCTTTCATTGCATTGAGCAATTTATCCAGATTTTGCTGATCATTTGCATCAACACCCGCATAGCGTGCTGAGTAAATTCCTGGAGCACCTCCCAAAGCATTTACTGAAATACCAGAGTCATCAGCAATGGCAGGTAGACCTGTTACTTTTGCCGCATGGCGCGCTTTAATCAGCGCATTCTCAACAAAGGTTAGGCCTGTTTCTTCAACAGAATCAACACCAAGCTCTGTTTGAGCAACAATATCTAAACCGAAATCAGAAAGCAAAGAAGCCAGCTCTTTGACCTTTCCCGGATTTCCTGTTGCAAGAACTACTTTTTGCATGAGTGTTATCCTTAGTAAAGCGTTACGCTAAGTAGCCATTGTAAAACGTCTACACGCAGATAATTCAGGGCGTAAAGTATAAGAATAACAATCATTGCAGAGAAATCTAAACCACCCATCGCCGGAATGACACGACGAATTGGTGCCATTAAAGGTTCTGTTAATTGAAATAAAAGATGATCAATTGGATTACGACCTTGGCTTACCCAGCTAAGGATTGCGCGGATAATGATCAACCAGAAAATCATCTTACCTGCTGCTGTAAGCAGTTCAATAAAGGCAAATGGGAACATTAAAGAGAAAGGAATAGATGTTCCTGATAAGTAAGATGGGACGATAATACCTAACAGAATTAATATATAGGCTAATAAAACTGAAGCTGTATCAATAGGACCAATAGAAGGAATAACACTTCTTAATGGGCGAACAATTGGCTGTGTGATCTTGACGATAAATTGTGAAAAAGGATTATAAAAATCAGCTCTGACACATTGCATCCAAACACGCAGTAGAAGTACGGATGTGTAGAGTTGAAGAAGAGTCAGAATGACGAAATTTAAAAAATTCATTAGTTGGCCCTGATGAAATTAAAATTGTTTTTCCATTTCTTGCGCACGTTTAATCGCAGCTTGCATGGCAGAAGCGACGTTTTCAGGTAATTTACCTTCATAAAACTGCATAAGTGCAGCCGCTGTCGTTCCACCTTTTGATGTTACTTGTTCACGTAAAGTTGAGAAAGGCAACATGTGTTGTTTCTCTGCTAAGGCGGTAGAACCACTTGCTGCTTGTTGCACAATAGCTCTTGCTACTTCAGGTGAAAAACCTAAACGTTCTGCTTCTTGTTGCATTGATTCCATAAACAAGAAGAAATAAGCGGGTGCACTACCAGCAACGGCGATAATATCATTGATGGCAGATTCTTGCTCTACCCAAACGGTTGTTCCAACACTTTTCATTAATTCATCAGCAAACTGTTTATCTTGAGATGAAAGCGAATTGTGCGCGAACATACCACTTAAGCCTTTACCTACAAGAGCTGGGGTATTTGGCATAATGCGAACGAGCTGTAATTGAGTCGCAAAATAGTCGTTATAACGAGTCGCGGGGATGCCAGCAGCGATAGTGAGGACTAACTTTTTACTCATATCGATATTTTGTAAGGGCTTACAAACTTCTTCCATCATTTGTGGCTTTACTGCTAGCACAATAACATCCGCTTTCTGAACGGCATCAATATTGTCATTAGTACTATGAATACCGAACTCTTTTTCTAGTGGTTCACGGCGAATGGATGAAGGTGAGCTGACGGTGATTTTATTTGCTGGATATCCACCTTGAACCAATCCCGCAATAATGGCTTGAGCCATATTTCCAGCGCCAATAAATGCAATGTTACGATGTTCCATATAAACCTCTATTTTTACTTAGTCGCGTAATCTCTTGCGCCAAAAATTGCTGTTCCAATACGAACGAGTGTTGAACCACAAGCAATAGCAGCTTCCATATCACTTGTCATTCCCATAGATAAGGTATCTATATTGGGATATTGAGATTGCAATTGTTTAAATGCGAGATGCATTTTGTCTAGTACTTCAACTTGTTTGTCATAATTGCTTTCAGGTGCAGGGATCGCCATTAATCCGCGTAATTTAATGCCCGAAAGAATAGAAATTTGTGCCGCTAGTCCATCAAGTTCAGTCAGATTAATACCTGATTTACTGTTTTCATCGCTAATATTGATTTGAATAAGGACATTTAATGGTGGCAATGAGTCAGGACGTTGGTCACTTAATCTTTGAGCGATTTTCAATCTATCAATGGTATGGCACCAATCGAAATTCTCAGCAACAAGGCGTGTTTTGTTTGACTGTAAAGGACCGATAAAGTGCCAAACTAAGGTGTGGTTATCAGCAAAATAATGGATTTTATCAACACCTTCTTGGACATAGTTTTCACCAAACTCTGTTTGTCCACACGCTATTGCTTTTTCGATGTCACTCGCAGGTTTTGTTTTACTCACTGCAAGTAATGTTATTTCTTCTGGAGAACGGCCGCATTTCTGCGCTGCTGTGTCAATGTGAGACCTGACATTGACGAGATTCTGTTTAATAGTATTCATGGCAACTCAGGAGATAATAAGATGAAAATGGAAAATTTAATTGCATATAGTGTAAAGCATAACGCCTCTGATCTGCACCTTTGTTGTGGTGATGTACCACGATTGCGGATCAATGGAATACTTTATCAACAAAATCAATGTAAACCTATCACTTCCGATAGTCTATTAGCATGGTTCTTGCCTTTCTTGAGCAACACTCAAAAGCACACTTTTGAGAATGAAGGGCAGGTTGATACAGCACTTACGCTATCTTGTGGGCAGCGACTTCGTGTCAATTTATTTCGCCAACAAAAGGGTGTTTCAGCTGTATTAAGAATAATTGAAACACAAATTCCTTCTTTAGATAAACTTCGAGTACCCAAGTCGGTTTCAACACTTTTAGACAACTATTCTCATGGGCTTATTTTGGTGACAGGGGCAACAGGAAGTGGGAAATCATCGACATTAGCGGCAATGATCAATCATTTAAACCAATATCAACGTCAGCATATTTTGACATTAGAAGATCCTATTGAGTTTATACATAGCAATAAGCAAAGCATTGTGCAACAAAGGGAAATAGGGCGAGATGTTCAACATACTGCTAATGCGATAAAGAGCGCATTACGTCAAGATCCAGATGTCATTATGTTAGGCGAGTTAAGAGATGCACAAAGTATTAAGTTGGCATTAACGGCAGCAGAAACAGGGCATTTGGTGCTGGCAACATTGCATACTCAAGGGGCAGTACAAACGCTTGAGCGCGTGACTAATGTGTTTACAGGCAATGAGCGACAATGGATTTCATCACAATTAGCGTGCAGTTTAAGGGCGATAATTTCACAAGAGTTAGTATCTTCAACCGAAGGTGGGCGTGTGGCGTTATTTGAAATAATGCAGGTTACGCAGGGTATTTCGCATCTAATTAGAGAAGGAAAATACCACCAAGTGACAACATTAATGCAAACAGGTAGCGAATACGGTATGCAAACCTTCATGTTAAGTCGGCAGCAACGCCAACATGAAGGTTTAATTCAAGCGGAGTGATAACATATAAGTAAAAGTAGGCGACTATGACTCGTTGGAACCTATTTTTTAGAATTGCTGTTCAAACCAGCTTTCAAGAATAATAACGGCAGATGCTGCATCTACACTGCCTTTATCTAAGGAACGATAACCACCACGTTCAAAAAGATGAGCGCGAGCTTCTACGGTGCTAAGGCGTTCATCATGCAACGCAATTTGTACACCAAATCGACCATGAAGGCGATTGGCAAATTTTTTAGCTTGGGTTGTGACTAACTGTTCGGTACCATCCATATTAAGAGGTAAACCGACAACCACGAGATCAGGTTGCCATTCTTTTATGATTTTTTCGATTTGAGTCCAATCAGGAATACCATCTTTTGCTTTAAATGAGGCCAAAGGTCTTGCTGTTCCTGTAACTTCTTGACCGATAGCGGCACCAATGCTTTTTGTGCCGAAATCAAAGCCCATTACCGTTCTGTTTGACATTATGCGTGACCCGCTATCGGTGAAATGGTGTGGATATTAATTCCAATTAATTCAGCGGCTTTATGCCAACGTTCAGCAATAGGGGTATCAAAAATAATTTGAGGTGAAGCTTCAACTATTAGCCAGCTATTTTCTAAAATTTCTTTCTCTAATTGGCCTTGTTCCCAACTAGAATAACCCAAAGAGACTAATGTTTTTTCTGGTTGTCTTGCTGTACCTAAGGTTTCTAATACATCTTTGGAAGTTGTGATCATCGTGCTATCACTAATTTTGATACTAGAACTAAAACCTGAAACCGGAGTGTGCAAGATAAAACCATGCTCTTCTGCAACAGGGCCTCCTGACATCACGGGTTTTTGTAAGCTAATCGCTTCGTCTCTATCAGTCGAAAAAATTTCCAGTTGATCTAATACACCTTCCACAGAGATATCTTCGATAGGTTTATTAATAATTAAGCCCATCGCACCGTTTTCATTATGTTCGCACACATAGACGACCGAACGTTCAAATAACGGATCGCTTAATGAAGGCATAGCAATAAGAAAATGGTTAAGTAAGTTCATAATAGTAGTACTGTTCCCTGATCATTTTATTAAAAAAACCTAGCCCTTTATACATTGTATTTCTTAATGTATACCGCTTATAGATTAATATGTGGGGGCTAGGTTCATACTTTTAAACCCTTTAATCTCAGTGTCTAAAAGTTAGTTTTTCTTGTTTAAGCGCACTTCAATTGCATCCATTAACATGCCTGTAATAGAAACATCAGGATAAGCAGCTTCAATTTCACGCGCACATGTTGGGCTTGTGACGTTAATTTCAGTTAAGCGATCGCCAATAACATCTAGCCCAACAAAAATAAGACCTTTCTGTTTAAGGATAGGGGCAACTTGACGCGCAATAGCCCAATCACTTTCTGTTAATGGACGAGCTTCGCCACGGCCACCAGCAGCTAAGTTGCCTCGCGTTTCACCTTTTGCAGGAATACGCGCTAAGCAATAAGGAACAGGTTCGCCATCGACAACCAGAATGCGCTTATCACCATTGACAATTTCAGGTAGGAAATTTTGAGCCATACAGAAACGATGACCATGTTCTGTCAATGTTTCAATAATAACACCTACGTTAGGATCGTCTTTTTTCAAGCGGAAGATTGATGCGCCACCCATACCATCTAATGGTTTGAAAATAACATCACCGTGTTTTTCATGAAAAGCGCGTAAATGCTTAGATTCACGAGTCACTAAGGTGTCAGGTGTTAATGTTGGGAACCATGCAGTAAAGAGTTTTTCATTACAGTCGCGTAAGCTTTGTGGCTTATTAACTATCAGTGTTCCCATATCTTCAGCGCGCTCTAAAATATAGGTTGCGTAGATAAATTCGGTATCAAAAGGCGGATCTTTACGCATTAAGATGGTATCGAGTTCACCTAAAGCAATATCTTGCTCTTTGCCAAACTCAAACCATTTTTCTGGGTTTTCTTCTACGCTGAGTAAACGAGTGTGAGCGCGTGCTTCACCTTGATGTAGGTAAAGATCGTTCATCTCCATATAATGAATTTCCCAGCCACGACGTTGCGCTTCTAATAGCATGGCAAAGCTGGTGTCTTTTTTGATTTTGATGGATGAAATTGGATCCATCACAATACCTAATTTAATCATTACTTCTCCTTTATCCCAGATCGCCGAACCGAACCTGCAAAGCGGTGATTGCGGTGAGCGCTGTTGTTTCAGTTCTTAATACACGAGGACCTAATAAAATATCAGTAAAATGGTGCTCTGCTGTCATGGCGATTTCTTCAGGGGAAAGCCCACCTTCAGGGCCAATCAATAAGCGCACTTTTTTAACAGGTAAGGGTAAGGTATTAATACTTTGGTTAGCCCTTGGATGTAAATTGAGTTTTAAACTACCATCATCTTGAGCACACCATTCTTCTAATGACATTACTGGCATTAATTGTGGGATACTATTTCTGCCACATTGTTCACATGCCGAGATAATAATTTTTTGCCATTGCTGATGTTTTTTCTCTAAACGGCTGGGGTCAAGTTTAACACCACAGCGTTCTGAGATCAGTGGAGTGATCGTATTAACACCTAACTCAACTGATTTTTGAATAGTAAACTCCATTTTCTCGCCTCGTGAAAGTACTTGTCCTAAATGGAGGTCAAGAGGGGATTCTTTATCATCAACAATGCCTTCATTGATTTGCACAGTGACTGATTTTTTTGTGCTTTCTATGATTTCAGCATCAAATACCTGATTTGAACCATCAAACAGTGCCAGTTTTTGCCCTGTAGACATTCTTAATACACGCCCAACATGATTAGATGCTTCTTCATCTAATGCTGTTTGAGTGCCTGCTGTGAGTGGTTCTGGATGATAAATGCGAGGAATACGCATAACGTGAAACCCTTACGTAAAAGATGGTTAACCGTGATAAATAAAATATGTGATATGCATCATACGCATGACATTATGGCATGCAAGTTATCACTTTGCTTTTGTCATTATTATAGCGTGGATCTTATTGCGTGTTTTGTCGCAAAATTTCATGTTTTCATTGTCATTCTAAAGAAAATTCTCGGTATTAAATGGAGTCTCTTATACAGTCGTTTAACAAGGATAACGATGTATCTAAGGAGTAGATATTTATGTCATTAAGCCGTTATTGTTTTATAAAAACACCTTTGTTTCCTTTTTTGAATGATTTTCTTGTTTTTATTAAGTTTTGCCTACCTTTTCCGTTATTATTTTTGTTACCTAAAACTCGACGTAAACAACTTACGCTGAGTTATTTTATTGTTTGTTTATATTGGTTTTTTTCAATTAACTCATTTTCTTTATTGATAATATTTTCGGTATTACGTTTTTATTTGTTGATGCTCTCTTTCTTTGATGCTGATTATTTTCTTCTGCCTAATTCTTTGACTTATTGGTTAATATTTTTAGGGTTATTGTGTAATTTCACAGTATATGGATTAGTACCTTTCAATCATGCTTTTTATGGTTTTTTAGGTGGTGTTGGGCTTTTCTATGGCATCTATTTATGGGGATATTTTATCTGCCAAAAATGTGTTTTAGGTTTTGGTGATGTGAAATTATTTGGTGCTATTGGGGCATGGTGTGGGTTTGAGAAATTGCCATATATTCTTTTGCTTGGCTCTTTTCTAGGGTTAAGTGTGTATTGTGCAGTATTAATCACAACAAAAGATCATATCAAAAAAGTGGCATTTGGCTCTTGTCTTTCATTTTCAACATTGATGGTGTTAGGTTTCAATTTCTCATCTTGCAATTTTTTCAACTAATTGATTTTAAATAAATTTAATCCTTTTTAGATATGAGTGAAAAAGAAAATAACAAGAATCGAAATAAAGAAGGCAGTGTGCGGAAATTAATCAGCACACTGAAAAGAAGATTATAGGTTTTCTTTTATAAATTGCTGCCAACGTTTTGTATCACCTAAATATTTTTCAACCGATATTAGGTGGTAACCTTGGTTATCTTCAATAAATAGAGTCGGAAAACCGCGACCATTAACTTGAGACATTAATTGTTGTGTCTGGCTTAAATGTTGCTGAATTTGTTTTTCGCTAATTTCAGCCAGTAAAGATGCAAACTGCTCAACATCAAAACCAAGTTTTTTCACAATAAATAGCAAAGTGTCTTTATCACTGATATTTAAGCCATCAAGGTAATAGGCTTCTTGTAAGGCTTTTAGTAAATAAACATCTCGCTTTCCCATTATTTCAGCAACAAGAACGGCTGAAATAGGTAACAGAGAGTTTAATACCATTTCAGTGTTACCAAGAGCATCATGATATGCATGACTAAAAACTTGGCTTGATAATTGACTAATACGCTCATCAATTGGCGTAACATGCTCTTTCCATGATTGCCCCCCCGTTACAGCTCTTGCTGGTGTAAACAATCCGCCACCATGTAACTTAATGGAATTTGGAAATGTATTGCTTACTGCTTCAATCAGGGGCGCAATGCCGTAGCACCAACCGCAAAGAGGATCATAAACATAGTGCAATATTTTAGTACTGCCTGTATTGCTTGCTACTGAGGCCACTGCATCTCTCCTTTTAGTACTTTTGCACTAAGTTCTAGGCTTGATTTATCTGCTAAATTCTGATGATTTTTTTCCATCGCTGCAATAAATTCATCTGAATTTTTCGTTTTTTCAAGATTTTTCTCAGCCTCAATCAGGTAATTCATTGTGAAGTCAACTGCTTGCAGATTATGCGTTGCTTTTGGTAAATAGTGACCTGGAATAACGGTTTTTGGGGATAGTGATTTGATTTGCTGTAACGCACTAACCCAATGTTGGCGCTCTTCCACAGTTTGAGTATCTGCCAACCAAATATGAATATTTTCAGAGACTAAAACACCACCCATTACTGCATTAAGTTTTGGAACATAAAGATATGTTCTATCTGGAGATTGCCCATCTAAACCTTTGACCGAAATGGTTTCACCTTCTAGAGAAAAACTATCCCCTTTTAGTACTTCAGGAATGATGATTTTTTGAGGGGCATTTTCTTTAAGTACAGGTCCCCAATAAGCAAGTTTTCCTGCTTGAGTTTCATTAATGGCTTTAATTGTGGGTGCGGTTGCAATCACTTTAGCATTTGGAAATGCATCAGTAATGACATCTAACCCAAAATAAAAGTCAGGATCAGAATGGCTGATATAGATATAAGTCAGGTTTTTTCCAGAGGCTTTTATTTTATCAACCAATGCTTGAGCATCATTTTTTTGAAATTGTGCATCAATTAAAACGGCATCTTTATCGCCATAAATAATTTCGGAAGAAACAGGGAAAATGCTCGCTTCTCCTGGGTTATAAATATCTAATGTTAAATCAGTAGCTAATACCGATGTTGAGAATAAGGCGGTAGTTGCAAGTGTTAAAGGAAGTAATTTTTTCATCTTTTGTTTTCTCCATATTGTTGTTGCTGACTATAATAGGTTGCATAAAACAAGAGAAAAACCCTATTTTAGGCAATTGATTGTTGCGTAAATCGAGTAAATAAAATGGATAAAATAAAAGCATCAGAAGTGTTTGTAACCATTGTGAAGCAGGGAAGCATGATAAAAGCTGCTGATTATCTAGGTATGTCTAGAGCTATGGTGACGCGCTATTTAAATGAGATGGAAGAGTGGGCTGGAGTGCGTTTATTGCATAGAACGACACGCAAACAAAGCCTAACATCAGTAGGTGAAATGGTATACGAACAGAGTTTACAGTTATTAGAAATGGCTGAACGTATACCCGCTAATATTCCGAAAGAACGTCATCAAATCAGTGGGCTTGTTCGTATTACCAGTTCACAATCATTAGCAAATAGTATTTTGTCAGTGGCAATATGTGAGTTTATGCAGCGTTATCCTTTAATTGCGGTTGATTTACAAATCACTAATCAAACTGTGAATTTGGTGGAAGAACGTATTGATATTGCACTGCGTATTACGAATCACCTAGAGCCTAATTTAATCGCACGCTCGCTTGCGACATGTCTTTCTGTGGTGTGTGCCCATAAAGATTACTTAGCAAAAAAAGGTATACCTCAAACGCCAGATGAACTCGCTCAGCATCAATGTTTAACTTACCGATTTTTTGGCCGTAGTTTGTGGGAATTTAATTTAGGTGATGAACGTTATTCAGTACCTGTTGGGGGGAATTTAAGCGCAAATGAATCAGTTGTTTTATTGCAAGCTACGTTAAAAGGGGCTGGTATATCGCTACAACCTTATTATTCAGCCAAACCCTATATTGAAAGTGGCGAGTTAGAACAAGTTTTGTCTGCCTATCACGCTCAGCCGATGGGAATTTATGCGGTTCTAGCGAGCCGGCAAAATATGCCTGCTGCCGTCAGAGTATTGCTGGATTTCTTAGTTGAGTGGTTTTCATCATCACCTTATTGGCTTGCTTTATCGGGTAAAAGCTTGGATTAACCGTTTAGGGTAATCTGATAAGTTCTCTTTCATCACATCAATAAAATAGGCAACAAGTTGTGATGAAGGGCGATGTGATGGAGTAATTAAGCTGATGGTAAAAGGGATAGTAAAGCTTAAAGGACGAAGGCAAATAGATTTATCTAAGTAATCAAGTGCGGTAATAGGGTTAACAATTGAAATACCAATATTCTCACTTACCATTGCACAAATAGAGGCGGCACTTTGCGTTTCCATCACTAACTGTCGTGCAATTCCATTTTTAATAAATACAGTATCAATTAATTGTCGGTAGCTATCATTGGCTGACAGGTTAATAAAACGTTCATTTTGAAAATCAGCAGGGTGTAATAATGTTTTTTTACCCAATGGATGTGACTTGGGTAAAACTGCGACTTCATTGAGTGTGAGTACGGTTTCTTGTTGCGTTCCAGCCGGTGTTTGTGTGTGTTCTACCAATCCCAAATCGTAATGTTGAGCGGATAACCACTCTTCTAATAAAGGGGATTCTTGAGGAACAATAGTTAAATTGACATCAGGATATTTATCTAGAAATTGTCGGCAGATTGAAGGTAATAATGATTGAGCAAATGCGGGCAAGCAGGTGATATTCAATTCTGCTTGGTTAAAATGGCGAATATTTTCAGCAGCGTTAATTATTCTATCTAAACCATAATAAGAACGCTGCACTTCCTCAAAAAAGCGTAATCCCTCTGTTGTGGGCTGTAAACGGCCCTTTATTCTATCAAATAATTTAAATGCCAATAGATGCTCAAGACGAGATAATTCTCTACTGACAGTCGGTTGTGACGTTTTCAGTAGTTCTGCGGCTTCAGTAAGGTTTTGTGTTGTCATCACCGCATGAAAAATTTCAATATGTCGCCAATTAAAAGGAGCTTTCATCTTATATTCCTATATCACAGGTGAATAGAGTCTAGCTTATTTGATATTTTTATTCCCTTGTAAGTTCATAAATAATGATTTTATTCACCTGTGACTTTTATGAGTAGATAACATGACAACATCAATAACTATGGCTCAATACCAATTAGCACAAACTTATGGAACGCCATTATGGATTTATCAAGGCGATACTATTTCTCGGCGTATTGCCCAGCTTAAATCTTTTGATGTAGTTCGATTTGCTCAAAAAGCATGCTCCAATATTCATATTTTACGTTTAATGAAAGCACAGGGTGTTAAAGTTGACTCTGTTTCGTTGGGGGAAATTGAGCGCGCTTTAGTTGCTGGCTATCAAGGTGGTAGAGAAAAAAGTGAGATTGTCTTTACGGCTGATTTACTTGATGAAAGAACTATTGAACGTGTTGTTGAGTTAGATATTCCTGTTAATGCAGGTTCTATTGATATGCTTCGTCAATTAGGTGAGCGCAATCAAGGTCATGCAGTTTGGATCAGAGTTAACCCCGGATTTGGTCATGGTCATAGTCAAAAAACCAATACAGGTGGTGAAAACAGTAAGCATGGTATTTGGTATGAAGATGTGCCAGAAGCGTTAGCTGTGATCCAGCAATACAATCTAACTCTAGTGGGTTTTCATATGCATATTGGCTCAGGTGTTGATTATCAACATCTTGCTAGTGTCTGCGATGCAATGGTAGATCAAGTGCTTATCTCTCAAGTCGATATTCAAGCTATTTCGGCAGGAGGCGGATTATCAACGCCTTATCAAGAAGGTGATGCAACGGTTGATTTGGATCACTATTTTTCTTTATGGGATAAAGCTCGTCAGCGCATTGCACAACACTTAGGGCATTCTGTTGAGTTAGAGATTGAGCCGGGACGTTTTTTAGTGGCTGAATCTGGTGTGTTAATTTCACAAGTGAGGGCCGTTAAATCAATGGGAAGCCGTCGCTATGTGCTGGTGGATGCTGGATTTAGTGATTTAATGCGTCCTGCAATGTATGGCAGTTATCATCAGATTTCAGTTTTAGATAATCATGGTCAAATAAAATCAAAGACAGAATTACAAGAGACGATCGTGGCAGGCCCACTATGTGAATCGGGTGATGTTTTTACTCAGCTAGAGGGAGGCACTGTTGTTCCTCGTTTATTGCCTCAAGCACAGGTAGGCGATTACTTAGTGATTCATGATACAGGGGCGTATGGTGCGTCAATGTCATCGAATTATAATAGTCGACCACTTATTCCTGAAGTATTGGTAACAGAGGGTGTTCCTCAATTAATTCGTCGTCGCCAAACAATTGAAGAGTTATTAGCATTGGAGTTAGATCTCTAATTAATTTTTGGGGGCTTAATAACTAGCTCTTAATAAAAAAAACACCTCATGACTAAAAGTGATGAGGTGTTTGTGTTCTATCAGGAAAAATATCTCCCTTTATCTCGATTGTTAGGCTGCTTTGTCTGTTTTGACTTTGTCAGCTTTCGGCTTTTTTGCTGGCACCGCCAATGCATCAAAGTCAAACTCATCAACATTGATACTCCGTAAGCGACTCTGTTCTGCTTTACGTAAGATATCGGCTTCTTCTTGAGTTACTCGTTTATCAGCCAGTGCTTTGTCCGCTAATTTATCTAATTGAGTAAAGTTAAATTTCTTCTCATAGAGGCGACAAATACGGTCGAAAATAGGTTCAGCCGCTAAAATATCCAGTAGTGCTTCTTCCATTAAACCATGTGGATTATGTTCGC
The DNA here is from genome assembly GCF_011046025.1 of Proteus sp. ZN5. Lineage (GTDB taxonomy): Bacteria > Pseudomonadota > Gammaproteobacteria > Enterobacterales > Enterobacteriaceae > Proteus. The sequence continues at coordinate 3,703,610 of NZ_CP047639.1, read as the reverse complement.
TTGGTGTTAAGTATTGACCTCTACCAATGCGATCACGGGTTTCAGACGGTTGTTGGATAAGTTGTGCTACTTTGCTATCTAATTTATCTGAAGGTAATTTTTGAGCTTTACCCAGTGGGAAAATAATTGCTCGTATAGTGCCTGCAACAACACGGCTTGGGAAATTGCGTAGCAGTTCATCAATTGCATTTTCAGCTTGGTATAAACACTCTTTCACACTCCAATGTACGAGAGGTAAATCTGCAGTATGACGGCCTTCATCTTCATAACGCTTAAGCGCAGCAGAAGCGAGGAAGATGTGACTTAATATGTCACCTAAACGCGCTGAAATACGCTCACGACGTTTTAAGCTTCCGCCTAAAACTCCCATTGAAACATCAGACAACAGCGCCATATTGGCACTCAAGCGGTTAATTTGTTGATAATAACGACGAGTTTCATCATTAGTTGGCGAATTACTTAAGCGACCATTGGTGATACCTAACCACAGACTGCGTAAGGTATTACTTGCTACGTGACCGATATGACCAAATAAAGCACGGTCAAAATCGTGTAGGTTGTTATCTCGTGCTGCTGCAATTTCATCTAATACATAAGGATGGCAACGGATAGCACCTTGACCATAAATGATCATGCTACGAGTTAAAATATTGGCACCTTCAACCGTGATGGCAATTGGAGAACCTTGGTAAGAACGTGCGACAAAGTTTGATGGGCCAAGACTGATCCCTTTACCACCAACGATATCCATTGCATCAATAACGCCACGCTGTGCTCGGTGAGTACAATGATATTTTACGATAGCGGATAATACGGCAGGTTTTTCACCTAGCATAATACCCGTAGTAATTAAGGTTGCCGCAGAATCTAAAAGATAGGCGTTACCAGCCAGACGAGCTAATGGCTCTTCAATACCTTCCATTTTACCAATTGGAATTTTGAACTGACGACGGACACGAGAATAAGCACCAGTCGCCATTGCCACACTTTTTAATCCACCAGTAGAGTTTGATGGTAGAGTAATGCCTCGACCAACAGAGAGACATTCCACCAGCATTCTCCAACCCTGACCTGCCATTTTTGGTCCGCCAATGATGTAATCGATAGGAACAAAAACATCTTTACCACGAGTTGGTCCATTCATAAATGGCACGTTCAGAGGGAAATGACGATGACCGATTTCAACACCTTTGACATCAGTTGGAATTAACGCACAGGTAATACCCGGGTTTTCGTCATCGCTTAATAGATGGTCAGGATCGCGTAATTTAAATGCTAATCCTAATACGGTTGCGATAGGGGCAAGAGTGATATAGCGTTTATTCCATGTTAAACGAAGACCAAGAACTTGCTCTCCTTGCCATTCACCCATACAGACTACGCCACTGTCAGGAATAGCACCTGCATCGGAGCCCGCTTCAGGGCTTGTTAATGCGAAGCAAGGAATTTCATCTCCTTTGGCTAAACCGGGTAAATAGCGTTTTTTCTGTTCATCAGTACCATAGTGTTGCAGTAGTTCGCCGGGGCCTAAAGAATTAGGTACACCTACGGTGATGGCTAAAATACCAGATACTCCGGACAGTTTTTGCAATACACGTGATTGAGCGTAGGCTGAAAACTCTAATCCGCCATACTCTTTTTTAATGATCATCGCAAAGAAGCGATTGTCTTTAAGGTATTGCCAGATTTCAGGAGGTAGATCAGCTAATTCATGAGTGATCTCAAAGTCGTTTGTCATACGGCAAACTTCTTCGACAGGCCCATCAAGGAAAGCTTGCTCTTCAGCTGTTAACTGTGGTTTAGGGTAATTATGAAGTTGTTTCCAATCGGGAGCACCACGGAAAAGCTCGCCTTCCCACCATGTTGTACCTGCATCAATGGCTTCTTGTTCTGTTTTAGACATAGAGGGCATGACTTTTTGAAATGCTTTAAGTGCAGGTACTGAGATATAGGCTCTACGAATAGAAGGAATAGTAAAGGGTAATAAAACCAATGCAACGGGGAGAAGTAACCAGTAACTCCAAATATTGGCGATACCCATTACTAATGTATAAGCAATAAGTGCAAGGCTACTTACCGCAATACCGAATTTGCGATAGCTAAGCACGCCAATAAGAATAATAAAAAGTACGATACTGAGTAGTGTCATAATAAACTCCTGTATTTAGCAAGAGATCAGAGGTCAGACCTGTTGTTTGTTATTTAGATCTAATCCAGTCACTAACTTTTATCAATATATTTACATTCTAATTACAATATAGCTCACAAATTATTCGTAAATGAGAGAAGTTAGCATTTGTCGATAATAGGTATCTTCTTTCATGACATTTAATCCGTTACACTGAGAAACAGAAAATTTCGATTACCCTTTCTGGAGTAAAAATCCTATGTACCAAGATCTTATCCGTGGTGAATTAACAGAAGCAGCAGATACACTCTCTCGCTTTCTTCAAGATGATGCAAATATTGAAGCTATCCAAAAAGCTGCCGTGTTATTAGCTGATTCTTTTAAAGCAGGTGGTAAAGTATTATCTTGCGGTAATGGTGGCTCTCATTGTGATGCAATGCATTTTGCAGAAGAGTTAACCGGACGCTATCGTGAAAATCGCCCAGGTTATCCTGCCATTGCTATTTCAGATGTAAGTCATATCTCATGCGTGAGTAATGATTTTGGCTATGAATACATCTTCTCTCGTTATGTCGAAGCTGTAGGTAAAGAAGGTGATGTTCTGCTGGGTATTTCAACCTCAGGCAATTCAGGCAATATCATCAAAGCAATTAGTGCTGCGCGTGAGAAAGGCATGAAAGTCATTACGCTAACGGGTAAAGATGGCGGAAAAATGGATGGTACAGCAGATATTGAAATTCGTGTACCTCATTTCGGTTACGCTGATCGTATTCAAGAAATCCATATCAAAGTTATCCATATTCTGATCCAATTAATTGAAAAAGAAATGGAAAAATAATTGGTTGATATTGCTATAAGTTAGCGATAAACATCGGCAAGAAGGAGTGAGCGATGTGTGAGTTGTTAGGCATGAGTGCAAATGTACCGACAGATATTAATTTCAGTCTAAGTGGGCTAATTCCAAGAGGTGGTAAGACAGGGCCTCATAAAGATGGTTGGGGAATTACTTTCTACGAAGGATTGGGATGTCGTACATTTAAAGATCCTCAAGCCAGCGCAATATCGCCAGTCGCTCGCTTTGTTCAAGAGTACCCAATTAAATCAGAGGCTGTAATTGCTCATATTCGTCAAGCGAATAGAGGTAATGTCTCTTTAGAAAACACCCATCCTTTTACCCGTGAGTTATGGGGAAAAAACTGGACTTATGCGCATAATGGTCAACTAAAAGGCTATCAATCTCTTGAAACAGGGCGTTTTCGGGCGATAGGGCAGACGGATAGTGAGAAAGCGTTTTGCTGGATCTTAAATCAACTTGAAAATCGTTATAAACGAACCCCTGTGAATTGGCCTGCTGTATTTCGTTTTATCGCTATTTTAGCCTCTCAATTAAAGCAAAAAGGGGTATTTAATATGCTGTTGTCAGATGGTCGATTTGTCATGGCATATTGCTCAACAAACTTACACTGGATCACGCGTAAGGCGCCTTTCGGCAAAGCCAAATTGCTAGATCAAGATGTAGAAATTGATTTCCAGCAACACACACAATCAGATGATGTGGTTTCTGTTATTTCAACATTACCACTGACTGGTAATGAATCTTGGCAGCGTATTCCTGCTGGTGAGTTTGTCTTATTTGATCGTGGTGTGCGTATTCTGTAACCATTTGTTTTCACTGTTTTGTGATAAGTTAAGGGCTGGTTTTACACCATTAGATGGTGTTGAAGTGTGATTAACCAAATATCGTCCATCTTGAACAATAACTGTTGGGATCTGTTTGTGCTCTTCAACATATTGGTACGCAGGCATCAGCTGTTGCCAGAAATCCAAATCTTTTGAATACTGGTGTTTTTCCATATTTTCAGCGGTCATTTTAAACGGAAAAATATGAATATTAATCGTAGATTGACCACCTTGTAGCGCCAATTCAGCATACTGATAAATTTCATCCATCACCAAATCTGTCATTGCATAGCAACCAACCGATTTACATGCTCCATGGATCATTAGAAAATCACCAGTGTATCCTTTTGATTTATCATATTGATTAGGAAATCCTAGGTTAATAGCTCGGTAAAATCGACTGTTCGGATTTAATTGCGAGAAATTGACCTGATAAAAACCTTCTGGGCTTTTTAAATCACCTTGAAACTTTTTAGGTCCAAGACCTCCAGAATAGCTACAAATAGGATAAGTACGTACTTTTTCTAATTGCCCATCTAATTTTTCCGTATAAAGTTCAAGTAAGCTTTCTTCTTTGAAAATTTGAATATAGATAGGCTGGCCTGTACTTTTTTTAATAGGTTTCATTAGAAAACTTGAATTATTTTCAGCGTTAACTAATAGGGGAATTAACATTAATGTTAAAAAACTGATTAGTTGTTTTGCGTGAGTGGTCATGGTTTTATCTGAAAATTAGCTTAAAATTTGTTGATAAAGTAGATCGTAGATTGCTATTAAGCAATAAATTTGTAAATTAAAATCTGATATGGTTTCTTTTCTTTTACAAAATATTCTGTATGAAATTTAATCGCCCGTCGAAAAAGATGATATTTTAATTCGGTTTATACGAGTTGTTAACGTTTCAGTCAAAATAATATTCCCATTTGCTTGAGCTAAATCACTCGAATAGTCAGACAGGTTTAGGCTGAGATGATAAAATTCAGTTCGGCAGAATAAGAGAAAATAGTAACAATTATCGGAGATAAATAACTTAGGGTTCAAAAACACCTTAAGATGTTTTTATTACAGAGTCGCTACATTTTCGGGGTGAATTTGTAGCTTAGGGTTTAACTGATAAACTTGTGCAAATCTTATGATTAAAATTAAAAAAGGACTCGACCTCCCAATTGCAGGAGCGCCTGCCCAAGTGATAGAAGACGGACCCGCGATTCGACGCGTAGCATTGCTAGGTGAAGAATATGTCGGTATGCGTCCTTCTATGATGGTTTCGGAAGGTGAGCATGTAAAGAAAGGGCAAATTCTTTTTGAAGATAAAAAGAATGCCGGTGTTGTTTTCACCAGCCCAGCTTGTGGTAAAGTCGTTGCAATTAACCGCGGCGAACGTCGTGTGTTCCAATCTATCGTTATCGAAATTGATGGCGACGAAGAAATTACCTTTAACCGTTATGATAGCTCAACGCTCTCAGAACTGACCCGCGAACAAGTTGAAACTAACCTTGTTAATTCGGGAATGTGGACTGCGTTAAGGACTCGTCCTTATAGCCGTACTCCACATTTAGGCACAACACCTGTTGCCATTTTTGTTTCTGCAATGGATACAAATCCACTCGCAGCAGATCCTATGGTTATTATTGAGCAAAATGAGAAGGCATTTAATGATGGTCTTGTTGTTTTAACTCGTTTAACCGAAGGTAAAATCTATGTTTGTCATGGTGAAAAATCACCGACAAAATTAAATGACGGACAGATTAGCTATAACCAATTTGCAGGCCCACATCCAGCAGGATTAGTTGGTACGCATATCCATTTCTTAGAACCTGTTAGTGCTAAGAAAATGGTTTGGCATTTAAATTATCAAGATGTCATTGCTATTGGTTATTTGTTTACAACAGGTTCTTTATATACAGAACGTGTTGTTGCATTAGCAGGCCCTCAAGTAAAAGCACCTCGTTTAGTGCGTACTCGTTTAGGGGCTGATCTCTATGAGTTAACAAAAGAACAATTAGTTGATGGTGAAAACCGCATTATTTCTGGCTCTGTATTATGGGGCTGGAAATCTGATGAGGCTCATCACTATTTAGGTCGTTTCCATAACCAAGTTTCTGTATTACGTGAAGGCCGTGATAAAGAGTTATTTGGTTGGGGTATGCCGGGTAGCGATAAATTTTCTATCACTCGTACTACTATCGGTCACTTCTTAAAAAATAAACGCTTTGCATTTACAACCACAATGAATGGTGGCGAACGTTCAATGGTACCAATTGGTAACTATGAGCGTGTGATGCCGTTAGACATTATGGCAACGCATTTATTACGTGATTTAGTTGTAGGTGATACTGACAGTTCTCAAGCATTAGGTTGTTTGGAATTGGATGAAGAAGATTTGGGATTATGTACTTATGTTTGCCCAAGCAAATATGAGTATGGCCCAGCACTGCGCCAAGTATTGACCAAAATTGAGCAGGAAGGGTAACTCATGGGTTTGAAAAATTTATTTGAAAAAGTAGAGCACCATTTTGAGCCCGGTGGCAAATTAGCAAAATGGTACGTACTTTATGAGGCAGTGACCACGGTATTTTATACGCCAGGTACTGTCACACGTAATGGTGGTCATGTTCGTGACACCATTGACCTGAAACGCATGATGATTTTAGTTTGGTTATCCGTTTTCCCAGCAATGTTTTGGGGAATGTATAACGTTGGTCATCAAGCGATCCCTGCACTTAATCAGTTATATAGTGGTGCTGAATTACAGCAAATCATTGCTTCAGATTGGCACTATCGCCTTGCTGAATACCTCGGTGCATCATTAACAACAGATGCGGGTTGGGCAAGTAAGATGCTACTTGGTGCAACTTACTTCCTACCTATTTATCTAGTTGTTTTTGCGGTTGGCGGATTTTGGGAAGTTCTTTTTGCCTTTATTCGTGGTCATGAAATTAACGAAGGCTTCTTTGTTACATCAATCTTATTTGCCTTAATAGTACCGCCAACATTACCACTTTGGCAGGCTGCATTAGGTATTACGTTTGGTGTTGTTATCGCGAAAGAAATCTTTGGTGGGACAGGGCGTAACTTCTTAAACCCAGCATTGGCTGGTCGTGCATTTCTGTTCTTTGCTTATCCAGCTCAAATTTCAGGTGATTTGGTTTGGACTGCTGCTGATGGTTTCTCTGGTGCAACACCATTATCACAATGGTCTGTATCGGGTGAAAGTGCATTAGTAAATACCGTCACTCAACAACCTATCTCTTGGATGGATGCTTTCCTTGGATATATTCCTGGGTCGATCGGTGAAGTTTCAACACTGATGATTTTAATCGGTGGTGCTGTCATTCTTTTTGCTCGCATTGCTTCATGGCGTATTGTCGCTGGGGTAATGGTGGGCATGATTGCAATGTCATACCTGTTTAATCTCATTGGTTCAGATACCAATCCTCTCTTCTCAATGCCTTGGCACTGGCACTTAGTATTAGGTGGCTTTGCTTTCGGTATGATGTTTATGGCAACAGATCCAGTATCCGCATCGTTTACTGATAAAGGTAAATGGGCTTACGGTATTTTGATTGGCGTAATGGCTGTGCTTATTCGTGTCGTCAATCCGGCTTACCCAGAAGGTATGATGCTGGCAATCTTATTCGCAAACTTATTTGCACCACTGTTCGATTACGTGGTTGTTCAGGCGAATATTAAGCGGAGAAAAGCTCGTGGCTAAAGAGAAAAACAAAGATAGCGTCGCAAGAACGTTCCTCGTTGTATTTATTCTATGTCTAGTGTGTTCCGTGGTAGTGGCAGGAGCTGCTGTTGGACTGAAGTCTAAACAAGAAGAACAAAAACTTCTTGATAAACAACGTAATATTCTTGATGTTGCGGGTCTGCTCGTACCTAAAATGAGTGCGGCAGATGTACTGAAAGTGTATGACACTCGTATTAAAGCAAAAATTGTTAATTTCCAGACCGGTGAGCTGACTGATAGCAAAGGCAATTTTGATTTAAACGCGGCATTACGTAGTGATGATACTTCCATTGCATTATCTCCAGCAGACGATGCAGCTAAAATTCGCCGACGAGCAAATACCGCAGAAGTGTATTTTGTTCTTGATGAACAAGGCAAAACTACAGAAGTCGTTCTACCAGTTTATGGTTCTGGCTTATGGTCTGTGATGTATGCGTTTATTGCGGTTGATATTGATGGTGTGACTTCTAAAGGTATTACCTATTATGCTCATGGCGAAACGCCGGGCTTAGGTGGTGAAGTTGATAACCCTCAGTGGAAAGCACAGTGGAAAGGTAAGCGCTTAATTAATGAAGAAGGCGTACCTGCAATTAAGATTGTGCGTAGTGGCGCAGCGGCTGGCAATCCTTATGGTATTGATGGACTTTCTGGTGCAACACTGACCTCAAATGGTATCCAGCATATGTTCGATTTCTGGTTAGGTGAAAAAGGTTTCGGCCCATTCCTGAAAAAAGTTCGTGAAGGAGAGATCAATGGCTGATACAAAAGAAATTAAACGAGTTTTACTTGGACCATTGTTAGATAACAACCCGATTGCCTTACAGGTATTAGGTGTGTGCTCTGCATTGGCGGTAACAACAAAACTTGAAACCGCATTAGTGATGACAATAGCGGTAACTTTGGTTACTGCATTCTCAAGCTTCTTTATTTCACTAATTCGTAATTACATACCAAGTAGTGTTCGTATTATTGTTCAAATGGCGATTATTGCTTCATTAGTTATCGTTGTTGACCAAATACTACAAGCTTATGCGTATGAAATCTCTAAGCAACTTTCTGTTTTCGTAGGCCTTATCATTACTAACTGTATTGTAATGGGTCGTGCTGAAGCTTATGCGATGAAAGCACCTCCTGTTGAAAGTTTTATGGATGGTATTGGTAACGGCTTAGGATACGGCGTTATCTTGATCCTTGTTGGTTTTTTACGTGAGCTTTTTGGTTCTGGTAAATTATTCGGCATTACAGTAATGGAATCTGTCCAAAATGGTGGCTGGTATCAGCCAAACGGTTTATTCCTGTTAGCACCAAGTGCGTTCTTTATTATTGGCTTGCTAATTTGGGGATTACGTACATTAAAACCTGCACAGGTTGAAGAGGACTAATCGCCATGGAACATTATATAAGCCTGTTTGTTCGTGCTGTTTTTATTGAAAATATGGCGCTCGCATTCTTCTTGGGGATGTGTACATTCCTCGCCGTTTCTAAAAACGTAAAAACAGCTTTTGGATTAGGTATCGCTGTTACCGTTGTTCTGGGTCTTTCTGTACCGTTGAATAACTTAGTTTATAACTATGTGTTACGTGATAATGCATTGATGGAAGGTGTCGATTTAAGTTTCTTAAACTTTATCACTTTCATCGGTGTGATTGCGGCACTGGTACAAATCCTAGAGATGATTTTAGACCGTTATTTCCCTGCGCTGTATAACGCACTAGGGATCTTCTTGCCACTTATTACCGTTAACTGCGCCATTTTCGGTGGTGTGTCATTTATGGCACAACGTGACTATAACTTTAGTGAATCTATTGTTTATGGTTTCGGCTCTGGGATTGGTTGGATGTTAGCCATCGTATTACTGGCTTCTATCCGTGAGAAAATGAAGTACGCGGATGTACCGGCAGGTATGAAAGGGTTAGGCGTTACTTTTGTCACCACAGGGTTGATGGCATTAGGTTTCATGTCCTTCTCTGGTGTTCAGCTATAAAGGGTGAGAAGAACTCATGGATATAATTATTCTAGGTGTCGTGATGTTTACCCTGATTGTATTGGTATTAACAGCGTTGATTTTGTTCGCAAAATCAAAACTGGTCAATACAGGGGATATTTCAGTTGAGGTCAATGGAGACCCAGAAAAAAGTTTTGATGCACCAGCAGGTGATAAATTACTTAATGTATTATCAAATGAAGGTATTTTTATTTCATCAGCTTGCGGTGGCGGTGGCTCTTGTGGTCAGTGTCGCGTTAAAGTGCTGGAAGGTGGCGGTGATATTTTACCGACAGAACTTTCACATATTAACAAACGTGAAGCTAAAGAAGGTTGTCGTTTAGCCTGTCAGGTAAACGTAAAAAATAACCTGAAATTAGAATTACCAGAAGAAATCTTTGGTGTTAAAAAGTGGGAATGTGAGGTTATCTCAAATGATAATAAAGCCACTTTCATTAAAGAATTAGTATTAAAAATCCCTGAAGGTGAGGTTGTACCTTTCCGTGCTGGTGGATTTATTCAAATCGAATGCCCTCCTCATACGGTTCGTTACGAAGATTTTGATGTACCTGAAGAGTATCGCGAAGATTGGGATAAGTTTAATTTGTTCCGTTATGTTTCTGATGTTAAAGAAACTACGGTGCGTGCTTATTCAATGGCGAACTATCCTGAAGAGCATGGCATCATCATGTTAAACGTGCGTATTGCGACACCTCCGCCACGTAATCCTGATGTGCCACCAGGAATTATGTCATCGTATATTTGGTCATTAAAACCGGGCGATAAAGTGACAATTTCAGGGCCATTTGGTGAGTTCTTTGCGAAAGAAACAGATGCTGAGATGATCTTTATTGGTGGTGGTGCGGGTATGGCGCCAATGCGTTCACATATCTTTGACCAATTAAAACGCTTACATTCTAAACGTAAAATCAGCTTTTGGTATGGTGCACGTTCTGTTCGTGAAATGTTCTACACTGAAGATTTCGATATGCTTGCAAAAGAAAACGAAAACTTCACATGGAATGTCGCACTTTCAGATGCATTGCCTGAAGATAATTGGACTGGCTATACTGGATTTATTCACAACGTGTTGTTTGAGAATTACCTCAAAAATCATCCTGCACCAGAAGATTGTGAATTCTATATGTGTGGACCGCCAGTGATGAATGCTGCAGTTATTAAAATGCTCAAAGATTTAGGCGTTGAAGATGAAAACATTATGCTGGATGACTTTGGAGGTTGATCCTAACTTCCGATAAAGCATAAATGAATGAAATGACAAGCGCCCACTTATGTGGGCGCTCATGATCAGAAGAGAGAGTTATGTTAAAAAGAAAGATGATAAATTGGATAGTGATGCTGTCTGCATTAGTCCTATTATCTGCATGCGGTGAAAAACAGCAGGTATTAGAAGGCGAAACCATGGGAACTTATTACTCGATTAAATATGTTCCTGATAGTAATTCACCTCCACAAAACGTCTTACAAACAGAGATTGATCGTATTCTTGAAGAAGTTAACGATCAAATGTCAACATATCGTCCCCAGTCTGAACTCAGTCGTTTCAATCAAAGCCGTGAAATTAATACCCCATTTCCTGTTTCACCTGCGACAGCTAAAGTAGTTAATGAAGCTATTCGCATTAATAAAATGACTGATGGTGCTTTAGATGTGACTGTGGGGCCGTTAGTTAATTTATGGGGATTTGGCCCAGAAGGCCGATTTACGCATCAACCTTCTGAAGATGAATTAGAAAAACGTAAACAGTGGATTGGTATTGATTACCTTGCTGTTGAAGGTAATACATTAATTAAGAAGATCCCTGAACTTTATGTCGATCTTTCTTCAATTGCCAAAGGCTATGGTGTTGATGCTGTAGCTGAATATTTAATTTCACAGAATATCACTAACTATATGGTTGATATTGGTGGTGAAGTAAGAACCCAAGGCGTGAATGGGAATGATAAGCTTTGGCGTATAGCGATTGAAAAACCGGCAAATGATGGCACAAAACAGAGTGTTCAGTTAATTATTGAACCGGGTGATAATTCAATTGCCACGTCAGGTGATTATCGTAACTATTTTGAAGAAAATGGCGTCCGTTTTTCACATACTATTGACCCAACCACTGGTCACCCTATTAAACATAACCTTGTTTCTATCACTGTGATTGTGCCAACTTGCATGAGTGCTGATGGTCTTTCAACAGGATTGAATGTTTTAGGGCCTGAAAAAGGGTTAGCAGTAGCAAACGAGCTAAATATTCCTGTCTTTATGATAGTGAAAACTGAAAATGGGTTTGAAGAGCGTTATAGTAAAGCGTTCGCCCCATTCTTGAAAAAATAGAATTTAAGGAGAGAAGGTTATGTTAAAAATATTTCTTTTTGCCTTCATCTTATTCTTAATTGCCTTCTTTGGAATGGCGTTAGGATATATTGTAAAGCGTAAGAGCCTTCAAGGTAGTTGTGGTGGTTTAGGGGCTATGGGGATAGAAAAAGAGTGCGATTGCCCTGAGCCATGTGATGCACGTAAAAAACGTATGGCAAAAGAGTCCGCACGAGAAGAGCTACTAAAAAAGAATCGAATTCTTTAACAATAAGAAATATTCTTCGATAAAAAAAGAGTGATGGATTTTAGTTGCCATCACTCTTTTTTATTTCATTCTAAAAAATTTTTAATAGAACTAAAGTAAGATCATAAAAAATAAAACTTTTTGTCAAAGGATCACTTCCATGGATAAGGGTTTTGTCCCTCCCACTCTAAAACTTCTTTTTTGGCTTCTTCGTAGGAATAGTCATAATGCTCTTGAAGTTTACCAATCAATTGCTCTCGAGTGCCTTCGATAACATCAAGTTCATCATGGGTGATTTTTCCCCATTTTTCTTTTACTTTTCCTTTGAATAAATTCCAATCACCCGAAATTTTATTGTTTAACATTTTATTCCTCCTTACTTATTTCCATCAGATAACATGATTAAGTGTAGAAGAGAATGAAGTGAAGATAAAAGTGAATGCCTAAATCGACTTATTTACTCTTTTCTAAATGCTTTCATATTTGCGGGTGAATCGACCATAACCTCATCAGCACCTAATTCAGTAGCCTGAATATAGTCTTTCTCTGTGTTGATCCCAAAAAGAACAATATGAGCATTGCCACCAGCACGAAAACAAGACATTGCATCTTTATCCCAACTCAGAACTGAAGCGGAACGCGCTTCACCTAATGTGTACTTCTCAACAACTTCGACTTTTCGGTGAAGCTCTAACCCATACCAACGAGTAATATCTAAATTTTCAGGTAACAGGCAAACATGGCTCATTGTGATATTGGCTAAAATATCACGAGTGATATCACGGCTTTCAAAACGTTGTACATTTGTCGGTAAGGCATCAAGAAATGAGGTGTTTGTAGAATAGACGCGAGTTCTCTCCAGTGCGTTATGATTACGAAGTACGGTTATTAATGCTTCCCCTTGGATTGCTGGATCAGCATCTGGTGATTTTAAATCCAGATAAAACTGTGTTGTGGGGAATTGAGTTAAGATCTCATCCAATGTCGGAATGGTGACACCTTTATTTCGATAAGGAAATTGCTGAGCTTCACCAAATTTATAGCCGGCATCCCATTGCTTCAGTTGCTGTGCAGTAAATTCAGAAACACTGCCTTGCCCATTCGTTAAGCTTTTTAAATCGCTAGGGCGATAAAGAACAGGAATATTATCTTTTGATAATTGAATAGTGATCCAAATTGCGTCAGCTTGATTAGAGAGCGCTGTTTTTATAGCAATTTCAGTATTTTCAGGGGCATCAGCTGTGCCACCACGATGAGCGATAATTTTAGGAGATGCCATAAGAATTACAGAATAAAAAAAGAGAGAAATAGCGATGAATAATTTGATCATGAAAAATTATTTCCTTGTTTTATATGTAGTTACAAAACAATATTTAAAATTAATGTAATTAATCAACGAGCAAAAACAATCTATCATCACTTTGTGACAATTCTATAAATAAACAGACTAATTCAGATTTTTATGAGAAATACCCCCAAATAGAGGGAGGTAAGAGCGAATAAAAATTGTAGTTAATATCTATTTACTGTATATTTAAACAGTAAATAAAGTGAGGTGATTGTATGCGTAAAATTATTCATGTTGATATGGATTGTTTTTATGCTGCGATTGAAATGCGAGATAATCCAGCACTAAAAGAGATCCCAATTGCAGTTGGAGGCAATGCTTCTAGTCGAGGAGTGATCTGTACGGCGAATTATCCTGCCCGTCGTTTTGGTGTCCGTAGTGCGATGTCAACGGCAACCGCATTGAAGTTATGTCCTCACTTAAAAGTATTGCCCGGCAGAATGGCTCTTTATAAAGAGACATCAGCCAAAATACGCCAAATTTTTTCTCGCTATACTCACCTTATTGAACCTCTTTCACTTGATGAAGCTTATCTTGATGTATCTGACAGTAAGCATTGTCATGGTTCAGCAACGTTGATGGCTAAAGAAATTCGTCAACAAATTTTTGATGAGTTAAATATCACGGCATCCGCAGGTATTGCTCCGATTAAATTTCTTGCAAAAATTGCCTCTGATATGAATAAACCAAATGGACAATTTGTTATTACACCAGAGCAAGTCGATGATTTTATTTTAAAATTACCACTTAATAAAATACCCGGTGTAGGTAAGGTGACATTTGCGCGCTTGCAAGAAATGAGGTTAGAAACTTGCGCTGATATTCGCCGTACTGATGTCTTTTCTTTAGTAAAAGTGTTTGGAAAATTTGGTCAAAATTTATGGGAACGTAGTCATGGCATCGATGAGCGTGAAATTAACCCAGATAGACTTAGAAAATCAGTTGGAGTTGAACGTACTTTTTCCTCAGATATTAATTCTTGGGATGATTGCTTGGTATTACTTGATGGATTATATAGCGAATTAGAAAGACGATTAACAAAAGTTAAACCAGACCTAAGGATAGCAAGGCAAGGTGTTAAATTAAAATTTGATGATTTTCAATTAACGACACAAGAGCATACTCATCCTATTTTAGAGAAAGCCGATTTAATCAATATTGCCTACCAAGCATGGCATGAGCGTCGAAATGGCAGAGGTGTGCGTTTGATCGGATTTCATGTCACCTTGCAAGATCCACAAATAGAACGACAACTTCTTTTAGCACTATAAAAATTAAAAAACCATAGTCGATCAACAGATTGACTATGGTTAACTTAGTTAATCTATTTAATTAATTTCTATAGTATTACCAGCGATAATTCATAGTTGCTGTCATTGTTCTGCCAATGCCATAAAAACACGCAGTATCACCAGCACAAGATGCAACATAATGTTTATTCGCAATATTATTCATATTAAGCTGAATTTCAGCACCTTTAAAAGAAGGTGATAGCTCACCTAATGAATAACCAATCATTGCATCGTAAAGTGTAACTGCGGGTACACTAACTGTATTTTTGGTATCGCCTTGAGACACACCCACATATCTGACACCAACACCCGCTTTAGCGCCATTAAATAGCCCAGAGGTTTCATCATATTGACCCCAAAGTGATGCCATATGCTTGGGAACTCTAGGGAGTTCTTTTCCTTGTGTTCCCGCAATAATGGTTTTTCTTACTTCAGTATCGGTATAAGCATAACTGCTGATAAATGAAATATTTTCAGTTAATTGGCTATTAATTTGTGCTTCAACACCACGGCTTCTAATTTCACCCACTGGTTCAAAATACGCTTTTTCAGCATTGTAGTTGGTAACATTACGTTGTTGTAATTGATAAATAGAGAGTGTTGCCAATGTTTGCTCATTTGGTGTCAGGTATTTTATTCCAGCCTCTAATTGACGGCCTTCACTAGGTTCAAAAGGAGCACTTCCTGGAGCTCTACGAGTTTGTAAATTAGGTTCAAACGAGGTGCTATAACTAATATATGGCGAAATACCATTATCAAAAGCATATAAAAGCCCTGCACGACCCGTTAATTTATGATCATCTTGCTGATCATAGCTTTTAGCTAAGAAATCATGAGTACGAACTTGAGCCCAATCTTGGCGTAATCCTGCAAGTAAGATCCAATTTTTCCATTCGATCTGATCTTGTAGATATAACCCAATTTGGTCACGCTTTTGTAGTTGATCGGTCGCAGGTTTTTGTAAACTCATATCGATTGGATAGTGGTAGTTAGGATCACGCCAATCAAGATCGTACTCTGGTCCCATTGCTCGAAGCAAATTATCTTGATCTTTGCTCCATTGATAATCAATACCAGCAATCACAGTATGATTAAGTTTTGCAGTGGTAAAGTCGGCTTGCAAGCGAGTATCTATTCCTAAAGTATCTGTTTCACGCTGCTCTTGTTGCGCTCGGCGTTCAAGAACATAAGGGTTATCTTTTCTTAAAGAGCCAAATACAAGATATTTATATTTTTGATTAATATGGCTATATCGAGCATTTTGTACAATTTTTAGTGAATCACTAAATTCGTGTTCAAATTCATAGCCTATACCATATTGTTGACGCCATGACTTATGGTAATCGGGATTGTTAACATCAAAATCAAAAGGGATCGTACCAGCCGGAGTACTTTTAACCGTACCATAAGCAGGTAAAAAATTACGATACCCAGCTTCAGGCTCTTGCTGAATAAAGCTTAGTAGTGTTAAGCGAGTTTGTTCATTAGGTAAAAAAGTAATAGCAGGAGCAAGAGCAAAACGTTCTTCTTTATAGTTTTTTATTTGAGTGTGTTGTGTTTTTGCAACACCGTTTAGGCGATAAAGCACACGATTATCATCACTTAATGCCCCTGAAAAATCAAAAGCAGTTTCTGCTAATTTATCATTGCCTGCTCGTACTTGAATATGGTGAATAGGGGTTGCGGTTGGTCTTTTACTTGTCATTGCCACAAGGCCACCCGGATTGACTTGACCATAGAGAACGGATGCAGGTCCTCTGACCACTTCAACGCGCTCTAATAACCAGGGATCAATTGCTCCAGTTGATGATGAAGCTCCCATTCCATAACTTAGGCCGTCAAGAAAACGAGGGGCATAACTGTATCCACGAATAAAAACCTCATCATTACGATTAGAACTTCCACGATATTCTGTGAAAACTCCGGGCGTATAACGTAATGCTTGAGAAACTGAACTGACATCTTGAGCATCCATTTGATCACGCGTAATCACACTAATGGATTGTGGTGTTTTTTCAATTTCACTTGGTGTTTTATTTGTTGATAGCGTTTTTGTTGCCACAAAACCGGAAACAGGCGCTTGAGGATCTTGCGATGGAGATGCCGTAACAATTATCTTTTCAGGTATATTTTGATTGACGGCCGCATGAATTTGAACAGAGAGTAAACTTAGAGGCAAGGCGAGAAAGACGCTAGCAACGTAATTTTTATTAGACACAATAGAACCCTTTAGTTTTTTATTTTTTAACTTTAAATTCGGAGGCCATGAAAATATCACTCTAAAAACATTAATGCTAATGATAATGATTAGCATTCTATATATTTAATTTATTAAGATTTATTTTCTTATTCCATAATGGAATAAGCGATTATGTAATTGGCTATATAAGGAATAAATTATGATCTTTAAGGGAAATTACGTGTGATTTGAGAGGATAATTTATTTTTTGGTGATAGTTTTAGGCACAAAAAACCCGCCAATTAAGCGGGTTCCATTATTAACATTAAAGCGAAATTATTTAGCTGGGATCGCTTTTAAAATTGCAGTTAATAATTGCCAGTATTGACCGACGCTCTTAACGTGAACGCGTTCGTCTGGTGAGTGAGCACCACGGATTGTTGGCCCAATCGAAACCATATCCATATCAGGGTAAGGTTTTTTGAATAGACCACATTCAAGACCTGCGTGGATAACCATGATATTTGGCACTTTATCAAACAGTTGTTGATAAGTGTCACGAACTAAATGCATAACAGGAGAGTCTGCATCTGGTTTCCAACCTGGGTAACCGCCTTTGGTTTCGATATCCGCTTTAGCCAGTTTTGCTAATGCTGTCAGCATGCTAACAACATAAGTTTTACCGCTATCAATCAGAGAACGAATTAAGCACAAGATCTCTACTTTATCGTCAACAATGCTAACAACACCTACGTTTAAGGAAGTTTCAACAACACCTTCAACGTCGTCACTCATACGAATAACGCCATTTGGCATAGCATTAAGTAGGTTGATTAAGCGCTCTTGGCAATCTGCGGTGAAAACTTTTTTATCTGTTGTTGTATCAATTAATTCAATTTTCAGATTTTTTTCAGCAATAGCTAATTCAGTTTTTAAAAGAGCTTCAAATTTCTCTTTTACTGCGTCTAGTTGGCTTGCTTTATCCGCTGGAATTGCAAAAACAATGTTTGCTTCACGAGGAATAGCATTACGCAGTGTACCACCGTGAAAATCAATTAATTTCAGTGATAATTCTTCTGCATGACCCGCTAAGAAACGCGCTAATAATTTATTTGCGTTACCTAAACCTAAATGGATATCACCACCAGAGTGACCGCCATTTAATCCTTTCAGAACCAGTTGCTTAACAACGTGACCTGCTGGGATTGCATCGTAAGAAAGGCTTACTGTGGTTTTAACATCAATACCACCCGCACAGCCCATGTAGATTTCACCTTCTTCTTCAGAGTCTGTGTTGATAAGAATATCTGCTTGTAACCAACCTGGTTGTAAACCAAATGCTCCGTCCATGCCTGTTTCTTCAGTCATGGTTAACAGGACTTCTAATGGGCCGTGTTTAACAGTATCGTCAGCTAAAACAGCTAATGCAGATGCCATACCGACACCATTATCAGCACCTAATGTAGTGCCTTTAGCTTTGATCCACTCACCGTCAATGTAAGGTTGAATCGGATCTTTAGTGAAGTCGTGAACGGTGTCGTTGTTTTTTTGTGGCACCATATCTAAGTGTGCTTGTAAAACAACGGCTTTACGATCTTCCATGCCTTTAGTTGCTGGTTTACGAATTAAAATATTGCCAACTGCATCGCGCTGTGCAAAAAGACCTTTTTCACTTGCCCAAGAAAGAATATGGGAAGCTAAGGCTTCTTCATGATGTGATGGATGTGGAATCGAACAAATTTTTGCAAAAATATCCCATAGTGGTTGTGGGGATAGAGTAGATAGTTCAGACACGATGGATCTCCTCTAACAGCATCTGTGTTATTGATAGCCTACCGCTTTTTTAAGGGCTAGCTTTATTATTCTGAGCGTTATACGCCAATGTAGTTGAGAATATCACTTTCTTCTGATGAATGCGTCATTCTATTCACATCTCTATCTAAGAAATTAGATCTCTATTTGTATTCATTTTTTATATAGTTTGTTTTTTAATCATAAAAAGGCATTACAGAAAAAAATAAGGATAATCTCATCTGTTTTCACGTTTTCTCTGGTTTTTAGGCGCTCAAATCACTATAATCTCGCGCAACCTTTTTTTCCGCAAAAAAGCTTCTCTCGAAATTCAAGTAGCTAGGATCACAATATTATGAGCGAAAAATATGTTGTAACGTGGGATATGTTGCAAATACATGCCCGTCAATTGGCGCAACGTTTATTACCAGTCGAACAGTGGACAGGCATTATTGCTGTCAGCCGTGGGGGGTTAGTCCCTGCTGCATTACTTGCTCGTGAATTAGGTATCCGTCATGTGGATACAGTCTGCATTTCTAGCTATGACCACGATCATCAGCGCGACCTCAAAATCTTAAAAAAAGCAGAAGGTGATGGTGAAGGCTTTATCGTTGTTGACGATTTAGTTGATACTGGTGGTACTGCTAAAGTTATCCGTGAAATGTATCCAAAAGCGCATTTCGTCACTATCTTTGCAAAACCAGAAGGGCGTCCTTTAGTGGATGATTTCGTGGTTGATATTCCACAAAATACATGGATTGAACAGCCTTGGGATATGGGTGTTGCCTTTATTCCACCTGTTTGCGATCAAAAATAAGTTGATAGCATTCACTTTGCTGGTTTAGTTGAGATCCTCGCTTAGGCGGGGATTTTTGTTTTTAAGCTTCTTTCTCTCCCTTTTTATGATGTCTTCGTGCGGTTGCTTGTTGTGATACACATTGTTCAAGTCGATTTCATGCTATGATAAAACCATACTTTTAAGCTTCTTTATACGATATCCACTGATTTGAAGAGTGATATGGCAAACGATACGAATCTTTCTGAAACTTTATTTAAACCACGAGCAAAACACGCTGAAACCTCAACACTAATTCAGTACACCCATCCAAAATCGAATATTAATACCTATACTGTGCTTAATGGTACGAGCCAGCAAAATTGGTATCGGACAATTCAACGTTTACTTTGGATTTGGCGTGGAATTTCTCCTATTGAGATAGAAGAGGTTTTAAGTCGAATTGCGGTACAGGATGCCCCTCGTAGTGATGATAAATTTATTGATACCGTTGTTGGGTATCGTAAAGGTGGTTGGTCGTTTGAGTGGTCACATCAAGCGATGATCTGGCAACAAAAAGCATTACGTGAAGAGTCCGGTGATGCCGCGGCAGATTGTTGGCTACAAGCCGCACATCTTTATAGTATTGCCGCATATCCCTTTATTAATGGTGATTTCTTAGCAGATCAAGCCGTTATTTTGTCGATGAAAGCCTTTGAGAATGCGACGAAATTTTCTTCTTTTGAAGTCAAAAAACTGACATTTAAATTAGAAGGAAAAGGGACGACAACAGGTTTTCTGCATTTACCAAAAGATTGCAGAGGCCCTTATCCTACAGTGTTATTTTGCGGTGGATTAGACGGCTTACAAAGCGATTATGTTAGCTTCTTCCGTGATTATCTTTCCCCTAAAGGTATTGCAATGTTAACACTGGATATGCCTGCAATTGGTTATTCAGTAAAACAAAAACTAACGGAAGATACATGCCATTTACAAGGTGAAGTTCTAAAGCAACTTTCTGAAGTACCTTGGATTGATCATACTCGTATTGGTGTGATGGGCTTTCGCTTTGGTGGTAATATTGCTGTGCGTTTAGCTTATATCTATCCAAAATTGATTAAAGGTGTTGTTGCCTTAGGTCCGTTGATCCACACTTTCTTTACTCAAGCTGAATTACAGAAAAAAATTCCTGTGATGTATCTTGATGTGTTAGCAAGCCGCTTAGGGTTATGGAATATTGATGAAAATAACCTTCGATTATCGTTAAGCAGTTATTCCTTGAAAAACCAAGGTTTGATTGGACGACGCATGCCTGTTCCTATGATGGGGGTTTACTGGAAAGGGGATGAAATGAGCCCGAAAGAGGATTCGCAATTAATTGCACGCTCCTCTATGGATGGTGACATTCTTGCTATTAACGATAAACCGCTTTATGAAGGTTTAGAGCTAGCGTTACAAAAAAGCGCAGATTGGATCTATGATAAATTAATATAATTAATTTTGAACAATAACTTGCTAATTATATTAGATTATATAACAGTAGAGTTTCTAAGGAGACTGAATTTATGACTTCATCTTTGAACCCTACCCGAGGTAAGTTATTAAAGCGTTTTGCTCAAATCGGCCCATATATCCGAGAGCAACAATGCCAAGAGAGCCAGTTCTTTTTTGACTGTTTAGCAGTCTGTGTAAATAAAAAAGTCGCGCCGGAAAAACGAGAGTTTTGGGGCTGGTGGATGGAATTAGAACGTAATAATGAACAGTTGATTTATCATTATCAAATTGGGCTATTCGATAAAAATGGTGATTGGCTCCATCAGAACATAAGTAAGAATGATGTTGTTGAGTCAATCAATGAAACACTTATTCGTTTTCATGAATTTCTTCAACTCGCGGCGAGTGAATTAGAAATGACACTCATCCCAGATGAAAAAATGAACAAATTTCCTCTTCCCATTCAGCCCTAATTTTGTGTTAGGGCAACTTTTCATAGATTTTGCGTTATGTCAGTTGGCATAACGCTTCTCTCCTGATAAAACAGTGTATTATCTTTTTAAATAATCAACAAGAATGGTAAATGTTATGAGTAGCAGCCAAACGCTGGTTGTTAAATTAGGGACAAGTGTACTTACTGGTGGTTCACGACGTCTGGATCAGTCTCATATTGTAGAGCTGGTTCGCCAATGTGCTAAACAACACGAAAAAGGGCACCGGATTATTATTGTCACTTCTGGTGCAATTGCAGCAGGACGAGAGTATTTGAATTATCCTGATTTACCCGCAACTATTGCGTCAAAACAGTTACTTGCTGCTGTGGGGCAAAGTGCTTTAATTCAAGTATGGAAACAGTTGTTTGCTATCTATGGTATTCATATTGGTCAAATGCTATTAACGCGTGCTGATATTGAAGATAGAGAACGTTTCCTGAATGCGCGTGATACATTACATGCGTTGTTAGATAACCACATTATTCCCGTTATCAATGAAAATGATGCTGTTGCTACCGCGGAAATTAAAGTGGGTGATAACGATAACTTGTCAGCATTAGCTGCTATTTTAGGTGGCGCTGATAAACTGTTATTACTAACGGATATTGAAGGGCTTTACACGGCTGATCCTCGTAGTAATCCAGATGCTAAACTGATCCCTGAAGTTTTTGATATCAATGATGAGTTACGCCAAATGGCGGGTGATAGCGTATCTGGGCTAGGTACGGGTGGTATGGCAACAAAACTGCAAGCTGCAACTGTTGCAGGACGAGCAGGTATTGATGTTGTTATCGCGGCAGGCGTACAACCTGAAGTTATCGCTAAAGTTATCAATGATGAACCTGTTGGAACGTTATTCCATGGCTTACAAAGCCCATTAGAAGCACGTAAGCGCTGGATCTTTGGTGCGCCAATTGCTGGTGTGATAGTGGTTGATGAAGGGGCTGAAAACGCAATTAAAGAAAAAGGTAGCTCCCTTTTACCAAAAGGTATCAAAGAGATTAAAGGCGATTTCTCTCGTGGATGTGTTATTCGCATTCAAAGTTTACAAGGTAAAGATCTCGCTCATGGTGTTGCACACTATAATAGTGATGCACTGCGTTTAATTGCAGGACACCATTCACAAGAAATAAGTCAAATTTTAGGTTACGAGTATGGCAGTGTTGCTGTGCATCGTGATGATATGATTGTTAGCTAAGGAGCCTTCGGATGTTAGAACAAATGGGTAAATCTGCAAGAGAGGCATCTTGGCATTTAGCTCAACTATCAACAGAGCAAAAGAATCAGGCATTATTAGTGATGGCTGATTTATTAGAACAAGAAGAAGCTTCAATTCTTGCAGCAAATGAAAAAGATATGCAAGCGGCTCGTGAAGCCAACATCAATGCCGCTATGCTTGATCGTTTATTACTTAATTCCGCACGTTTAAAAGCAATCGCCGATGATGTAAGACAAGTATGTCGCTTAGAAGATCCTGTGGGTCAAGTTATTGATGGCCGTATGCTAGATAGTGGTTTACGTTTGGAGCGTCGTCGTGTGCCATTAGGGGTTGTGGGTGTTATTTATGAGGCTCGTCCTAATGTCACGATTGATGTCGCTTCTTTATGTTTGAAAACAGGTAATGCGGCTATTCTTCGTGGTGGAAAAGAAACCCATCATACTAACCAAGCGGTTGTTGCGGTAATTCAACAAGCATTAGAAAAATGTGATATTCCAGCCGGCGCTATTCAGGCAATTGATAAGCCAGATCGTGAGTTAGTCGCTAAAATGCTAAAAATGGATGAGTATATTGATATGCTTATTCCACGAGGCGGAGCTGGGTTGCATAAACTTTGCCGCGAACAATCAACCATTCCAGTTATTACTGGTGGCATCGGTGTTTGCCATACTTTTGTGGATGAAAGCGCAGATTTAGAAAAAGCATTAACGGTTATCGTAAATGCAAAAGTACAACGCCCAAGCGCGTGTAACTCTTTAGAAACGCTTTTAGTACACGAGAATATCGCAGCGCTATTTTTACCACAATTAAGTGATGCTATGGCAGCTCAAAAAGTGACTTTGCATTCAAGTGAAAAGGCATTGGCTGGGCTGAAAAAAGGCGGAGCTACTGTTGTTGATGTGAAAGATGCAGATTATTGCGATGAATGGTTATCACTTGATTTAAATGTAGAAGTGGTAAGTGGTTTAACTGAAGCAATTAGCCATATTCGCCATTATGGTACTGCACACTCTGACGCTATTTTAACGCAATCTATTGCTAATGCTGATCGCTTTGTTCGTCAAGTTGATTCGGCTGCTGTGTATGTTAATGCAAGTACACGTTTTACTGATGGCGGACAATTCGGTTTAGGCGCCGAAGTTGCTGTTAGTACACAGAAATTACATGCTAGAGGTCCGATGGGATTAGATGCCCTAACAACCTACAAATGGATTGGCTACGGCGATAATACAATTCGTAGTTAATTATTAATACGAATAAATAAGCCATACTTTTCTAAAGTGTGGCTTTATTTTTTTGTTACATCAGGTATGATATTTCATACTTTACAGTATGTAAATTTTTAATTACACCCCTGAAAGGGAACACACTATGGAGATAGTGCATTTTATGGATAGTACAATTTACCTTATCGGACCTAGAGGTGCAGGAAAAACAACAGTAGGTAAAGCACTTTCCCTAGCGTTAAATTATAAATTTGTAGATACAGATGATTGGATAACTCAAAAATATCAACAAACTATATCTTCTATGGTTCAAGAGAATGGTTGGGAGTTTTTTCGACAAACTGAATCAGAAGTGCTCGTCCAAGTTAGCCAACCTAATCAAGTTATCTCAACAGGTGGCGGTATGATTTTGGCAGATCAAAATCGTGCTTATATGAAATCTTCAGGTGTTATTATTTATTTACAGGCATCTCTTGAAACTTTAGTTGAGCGTTTATCTCAAGATCCAAATGAAGCACAAAGACCAAGTTTGACGGGGAAAACGTTAGTTTCAGAAATAAATGACGTTTTGGCTAAACGTGAACCTTTATATTTGCAATGTGCTGATATTATTGTCGATGCTGGATTACCTATTAATGAGATTATTGAGGTAATTCTCGCAAAACTCACGAAATAATTAAGAAGTCGTCTGATATAAAGGATAAAACAGGGAACATCTATTTTATTTTCATCACATCCTATTTATAGTAAGGCTAATTATAGCAAAATGAGATATGGATATGATGTTGATAGCGTTTTTTAAAACACTATTTAAATTCTTATTTAGAATAAGAATTGAAGGACTTGTTAATCAGTTTTCACAATATGAAAAATGTATAATTACACCAAATCATACTTCTTTTATTGACGGTATATTATTACGTTTATTCCTGCCTATTAATCCTGTGTTTGCTGTTTATACCTCTGTTGCTTCTGCAAAAACGACAAGGTGGTTAGGCCGTTATGCTGATATCGTACCTTTAGATCCCGCCAACCCAATGGCTGTTCGTCAATTAGTTAAAGAAGTGGATAAAGGTCGTCCTGTTGTGATTTTCCCAGAAGGAAGGATCACAGTAACAAATGGTTTGATGAAAATTTATGAAGGTGCTGCTTTTATTGCCGCAAAATCAGGCGCTAAAGTTGTTCCTGTTAGAATTGAAGGAGCTGAATTCAGCTATTTTTCACGAGTACGTAAAAGCTTACGAGTAAAGTCTCAATTCTTTCCTAGAATTACCATCAAGGTACTCCCTGCTGTTGATTTACCGATGCCAAAAGCTGAAAAATCTTCTGAGCGTCGCCGATTAGCGGGTGAAGCCATGCGTGATATCATGATGGAAGCCATCATGCAAACACGTCCTAATATCACACTGTATGAAGCATTTTTACAGGCTATGTCTCAATATGGCCGATTTAGTCCACTAATTTCTGATATCAACCTAAAAGAAGATTCTTATCAAGGGTTACTGAAGAAAACGTTAGGGATCAGTCGATTGATTGAGCGCTATACAGAGCCTAAAGAGCGTATAGGCTTACTGCTTCCAAATACAACAGTAACTGCGGCTGCACTATTAGGTGCAACAATGCGTCAACGTGTTGTGGCAATGCTTAACTACACTGCAGGTAGTTTAGGTGTGCAAAATGCGATGAAAGCCGCATCAATCAAAACCATCTTTACATCACGCCAATTTTTAGAAAAAGGGAACTTGTTACATATTCCTGAGCAAACGCCTGAAGCGAATTGGATTTACCTTGAGGATCTAAAAGATACTGTTACCAGTGAAGATAAACGCTGGATCCTCAAACATCTGATTACGCCTAAAAAAGCGATGTTACCGCAAGACGCAAATGATGCTGCCGTTATTTTATTTACATCAGGCTCTGAAGGAACGCCTAAAGGTGTTGTTCACAGTCATTCAAGTTTATTGGCTAACGTTGATCAAATTCGCGCTATTGCTGACTTTTCGCCAAAAGACAAATTTATGTCAGCATTGCCGTTATTCCATGCATTTGGTTTAACCGCTTGCTTACTGACTCCAATTTGCTTGGGCGCACGCGTTTTTCTTTATCCAAGTCCATTACACTATCGAGTTGTGCCTGAATTGGTCTATGACCAAAACTGTACGGTGTTATTTGGTACATCAACCTTTTTAGGAAACTACGGAAAATTTGCCCATCCTTATGATTTTGCCAGAGTTAGATATGTGGTTGCTGGGGCTGAAAAACTCTCTGAATCGACCCGTGTTTTATGGCAAGAGAAATTCGGTATTCGCATTTTAGAAGGTTATGGAGTAACAGAATGCGCACCTGTTGTTTCAATCAACGTGCCTATGAGTGCCAAAGCTCATACAGTGGGGCGTTTATTACCCGGTATGGAAGGGCGCTTAATTCCAATGAATGGTATTGCTGAAGGCGGTAGACTACAACTACGTGGCCCTAACGTAATGATGGGATATTTACGTGTAGAATCACCTGAAAAATTGGAAGTTCCTGTCGCAACTAATGCTGAAGGTATTGACGAAGAAGGTTGGTACGACACCGGTGATATCGTTGCTATTGATAGCGAAGGTTTTTGTACTATTAAAGGGCGCGTAAAACGCTTTGCAAAAATTGCAGGTGAAATGGTTTCTCTTGAGGGTGTTGAGCAACTTGCGCGTAAAGCATCTAAAGGTGAGCACGCTGTTGTGACAATAAGTGATAAACGCAGAGGCGAATCATTAGTGCTGTTCACAACAGATAAACAATTGGATCGTAGTACGCTGTCAGCATTGGCAAAATCGGAAGGTGTTGCTGAAATTGCTGTACCAAAGGATATTCGTTTTATCAAAGAAATTCCTGTTTTAGGGAGTGGGAAAACGGATTTTGTCTCATTGAAAAAACTTGCTGAACAGGAAAATAACTAATGTCAGAGAATATTAGCCAGCCTCCTTTAATGAGTAGAGGAATGAAAGCGGTATTGATATCGCAATTTCTTTCTGCTTTTGCTGACAATGCATTATTGTTTGCGATCCTTGCTCAGTTTAAATCGGCACTTTACCCAGAGTGGAGCCAGCCTGTTTTACAAATGGTCTTTGTGCTGGCTTTTATTCTCTTAGCACCTTTTGTAGGGCAGTTTGCTGATCGTAATCCTAAAGGCAGGGTTATGCTCAGTGGCAACCTTTTAAAATTCGTAGGCGCATTTCTTATCTGTGTAGGCTCAGATCCTTTCCTTGGTTATGCCTTAGTTGGAATTGGTGCCGCTGTTTATTCTCCTGCTAAATATGGTATTTTGGGTGAGTTAACAGATGGCGAGCGTTTAGTTAAAGCAAATGGCTTAATGGAAGCATCTACCATTGCTGCTATTTTACTGGGATCAGTTATTGGTGGTTTACTCTCTGACTGGAGCATTGTTTTTGCATTAGGTGTTTGCGCGGCAATGTATGCTTTAGCTGTATTTGTTAACTTTGGCATACCTAAATTATCAGCAGCTCAAATTGGTCGTGGTTGGAACATTAAAAAAATGTTCATCCAATTTCTTGAGGCTACGCGTACTTTATGGGCTGATAAAGAAAGTCGCTTTTCTTTAGTGGGAACCAGTATGTTTTGGGGCGCAGGAGTTACATTGCGTTTCTTACTTGTTCAATGGGTACCTATTGCTTTAGGTATGACTGATAATACGACACCAACTGTGTTAAATGCGATGGTTGCTATTGGGATCGTGGTCGGTGCTGGATTAGCCGCTAAATTTGTGACACTGAAAACAGTACGTCGCTGCATGCCTGCTGGTATTTTAATTGGCCTTGGTGTTGTTTACTTCTCATTGCAAACTTCAATTATTCCATCTTATCTAATTCTTATCATCATCGGTGTTTTTGGTGGTTTCTTTGTCGTTCCTCTGAATGCGCTATTACAAGACAAAGGAAAGCACAGTGTGGGTGCTGGCAATGCTATCGCTGTACAGAATCTTGGTGAAAATACAGCAATGCTATTAATGCTTGGATTATTCTCACTGGTTACGAGCATTGGTGTATCTGTCGTTGCTATTGGGATTGGCTTTGGTGCTATTTTTGCCTTAGCAATTGGTGGTTTATGGTTGTGGGATTGCACCAGAAAGAAATCTTAAACAGTGAGATTTAGAATAGAGGTTAGATGAACCTTAATGATAAATTACGATGAAATGACCCGCCTAAGTATTGAAGTGGGTAAAGTGTTAATTGAAAAGAAGAGTACGATAACAACGGCTGAATCTTGCACAGGCGGATGGATTGCGAAAGTTATTACGGATATTGCAGGAAGTTCTGAATATTATCATCGTGGCTTTGTAACATATAGCAATGAAGCAAAGCATGAAATGATAGGCGTTGATGAGCAAACTTTGCTTAAATACGGCGCGGTGAGTGAAGAAGTTGTTCTTCAAATGGCTAAAGGGGCACTGATAACAGCTAATGCAGATTTTGCAGTATCAGTGAGTGGTATTGCAGGCCCTGGTGGTGGGAGTGAAGAAAAACCTGTTGGTTTAGTTTGGTTCGGCTTTGCAATGAAAACGTCAACGGGTATTCAAACTACGGCAAAACACTGTATATTCAGTGGCTCACGAGAGCAAGTAAGAGCTGAATCTGTTATTTTTTCTTTAAAATCAATCCTTAAAGAAATTATTAATAATTAACTTGATACTGTATGATTATACAGTATAATAAATTTCAACAAGCAAAATCATATACGTTTTAATGGTAGTGACCCATATTTATGCTTCACTGCCCAGAGGGAGATAACATGGCTATTGATGAAAACAAACAAAAAGCATTGGCCGCAGCACTTGGTCAAATTGAAAAGCAATTTGGTAAAGGGTCTATCATGCGTCTGGGTGAAGATCGTTCCATGAACGTTGAAACCATCTCTACGGGTTCTTTATCATTAGACGTTGCTTTAGGTGCTGGTGGTTTACCACGTGGTCGTATTGTTGAAATCTATGGCCCAGAATCTTCTGGTAAAACTACGTTAACTCTACAAGTTATCGCAGCTGCTCAACGTGAAGGCAAAATTTGTGCATTTATCGATGCTGAGCACGCTTTAGATCCTATCTATGCTAAAAAACTGGGCGTAGATATTGATAACCTGCTGTGTTCTCAGCCTGATACTGGTGAACAAGCCTTAGAAATTTGTGATGCATTATCTCGTTCTGGTGCTGTTGATGTTATCGTTGTTGACTCCGTTGCCGCTTTAACACCAAAAGCAGAAATCGAAGGCGAAATTGGTGATTCACACGTTGGTTTAGCGGCTCGTATGATGAGCCAAGCTATGCGTAAATTAGCGGGTAACCTGAAAAACTCCAACACATTACTTATTTTCATCAACCAAATTCGTATGAAAATCGGTGTTATGTTTGGTAACCCAGAAACCACAACAGGCGGTAATGCACTTAAATTCTACGCTTCTGTTCGCTTAGATATTCGTCGTATCGGTTCTGTTAAAAACGGCGATGAAGTTGTTGGTAGTGAAACTCGCGTTAAAGTAGTGAAAAACAAAATTGCAGCGCCATTTAAACAAGCTGAATTCCAAATTATGTATGGCGAAGGTATTAATACCTTTGGCGAACTGATTGATTTAGGTGTTAAACATAAATTGGTAGAGAAAGCGGGAGCATGGTACAGCTACAATGGTGAGAAAATTGGTCAAGGTAAAGCCAATGCAACAACTTACCTAAAAGAACACCCTGAAATGTACGATGAGTTAAATACTAAATTACGTGAAATGTTATTAAATCATGCTGGCGAATTTACTAGCGCAGCTGATTTTACTAACAATAGCGATGATGCGGCAGATATTGAAGAAAAAGAAGAATAATTCTTTTGCCAATGCCTAAACTAAATCGCTAAATTAAATGTGTATTAAAACAAATTACGATTATCGTAGTTGTAAAACACTAGTCATTTAATGTGATTTAACTCACTTAAAAAGGAAGCTCTAAAAAGGCTTCCTTTTTGCTATATGTCGTATTTTTTATTCAAAATAAGGTTAAAATTAGTCTTATTTTGTTTTCTTCCTATAAAAAATAGCCTTTAACACTACTTTATTTAATATAACGATATTTTTTACTAATCTATTTTTTATAGTTGTATGAAATTTTATATAGTGAAATTTTGGTGATATATCCTTACCAATAATTAATCTAAATAAGAATCATTACGATAATCTGGTTGCACCAGATAGTAAATAATTGACATATAAAGATAAATATCTTCAAGATATTTGGATCTAATTTAAATTGTATTTAAAGGTTTGTTGAGATGTAAGGTGAATTTTATACTGACAAGCGCTTTTATTTTAGTAAGTTATCGTGCTCTTAATATCTTATTTAAGTAATGGTGCTTATGTGTTTATGACTAGTTGCCATGAGAAAAAGAGATTATTTGGAGAAAAGAAACGTATAGAGAGTAGTTCCATAAAAAATCAGTAATAACAAATACTTTTTAATAATTACAAAATGAAAATACTTTAAGTGGTTAACATTTTCCAAGATAATTGCTCTTAAATAGAGAAAAGACCCATTCTCAGATAACAATCCCACTTTCAGAAAAAAACTAGACGATTTACAATGTCAACACGAATAAGTTTATCGGGGGTTTTACTTCTGACAGAAGAAATTCTATCTTATCCCTACTTATGTATTCGTTGGCTAAGTAGAGGTAACAATAAACCTCCTCTAACTAGATTTCTAATTTCTGTTTTTCCAGCTTGATTTCGGGATAATTATGAGCAAAAGCACCGCTGAGATCCGTCAGGCGTTTCTCGACTTTTTTCATACTAAAGGACATCAAATAGTACCTAGCAGTTCTTTGGTTCCAAATAACGATCCAACATTGCTGTTTACAAACGCAGGGATGAACCAATTCAAAGATGTATTTCTTGGATTGGATAATAGACCTTATTCCCGAGCGACAACCGCGCAACGCTGTGTGCGCGCAGGTGGTAAACATAACGATTTAGAAAATGTGGGTTATACCGCTCGTCACCATACCTTCTTTGAAATGCTAGGTAATTTCAGCTTTGGTGACTATTTCAAACATGATGCGATCAATTTTGCTTGGGAATTATTAACAAGCAAAGAGTGGTTCAACTTACCTAAAGAAAGACTTTGGGTAACGGTATATGCCACCGATGATGAAGCTTATGATATTTGGAATAAAGAAATTGGTATTCCAGCAGAAAGAATAATCCGTATTGGTGATAACAAAGGCGCACCATTTGCATCAGATAACTTCTGGCAAATGGGTGATACAGGCCCTTGTGGACCTTGTACAGAAATATTTTATGATCATGGTGACCACATTTGGGGTGGACCTCCTGGATCACCAGAAGAAGACGGCGATCGCTATATTGAGATCTGGAACATCGTCTTCATGCAATTTAACCGTAAATCAGACGGTACAATGGACCCATTACCAAAACCTTCTGTTGATACTGGTATGGGATTAGAGCGTATTACGGCTGTTTTACAGCATGTAAACTCTAACTATGACATTGATTTATTCCGCTTGTTAATTGAATCAGTTGCTAAAGCTACTAATGCATCTGATTTAAGTAATAAATCATTACGTGTTATTGCAGACCACATTCGTTCTTGTTCATTCCTTATTTGCGACGGTGTTATTCCTTCTAACGAAGGTCGTGGCTATGTATTGCGTCGTATTATTCGTCGTGCAGTACGTCATGGTTATATGCTTGGCGCAAAAGACACCTTCTTCTATAAGTTAGTAGCTCCATTAATTGAAGTTATGGCAGAAGCTGGTGAAGAATTAAAACGTCAACAAACTATCGTTGAAAAAGTATTAAAAACGGAAGAAGAGCAGTTTGCTCGTACATTAGAACGTGGTCTTCAACTATTAGATGAAGAGCTTGCTCAATTAACAGATGACGTTCTTCCGGGTGAAACTGCTTTCCGTCTTTATGATACTTATGGTTTCCCTATCGATTTAACTGCCGATGTTTGTCGTGAAAGAAATATCAAAGTTGATGAAAAAGGTTTTGAAATCGCGATGGAAGAGCAACGTAAACGTGCTCGTGAATCCAGTGGTTTTGGTACTGACTATAATAGTTTAATTAAAGTGGATAGCCGCAGTGAGTTCTCTGGTTATGATCATGATGAACAGCAGGGCACAATTACCGCTATTTTCCATAATGGGCAATCAGTCACTGAATTAAAAGCAGGTGAAGAAGGTATTATCTTCTTAAATAAAACTGCATTTTATGCAGAGTCTGGTGGTCAGGTTGGTGATAAAGGTGTACTAACAGGCAAAGATAGTCTGTTTGAAGTCACAGATACGCAAAAATACGGTAAAGCTATTGGTCATATTGGTAAAGTTAACGTAGGGTCATTTATTGTTAACCATAAAATCAATGCCACTATCGATATTGCTCGTCGTGACGCTATTCGTTTAAATCACTCTGCGACGCACTTATTGCACGCAGCATTACGCCAAGTTCTGGGTACGCATGTTACTCAAAAAGGTTCTTTAGTTAACGATAAATATCTGCGTTTTGACTTTTCTCATTTTGAAGCGGTTAAACCAGAACAATTACGACAAATTGAAGACATTGTAAATGCGCAAATCCGTCTTAACTCACCAGTTGTCACTGAGTTAATGGATCTTGAAGACGCAAAAGAAAAAGGTGCAATGGCACTCTTTGGTGAAAAATACGATGAACGAGTTCGTGTTTTAACCATGGGGGACTTCTCTACTGAGCTTTGTGGCGGTACTCACGCTTCTAGAACGGGTGATATTGGTTTATTCCGCATTGTCAGTGAGTCAGGTACGGCAGCAGGTATTCGTCGTATTGAGGCGATTACTGGTATTGCAGCAATTGAGAGTATTCATGAACAATCAGATCTTATCTCTCTTGTTGCACAAGTTCTAAAAAGCGATGGTACAAACTTGGTCGAAAGAATCAAAACAGTCCAAGAAAAACATCGTTTATTAGAAAAAGAACTTCAACAACTAAAAGATCAGCAAGCTGCTCAGGAGAGTTCCTCTTTAGGTGGCCAAGCTAAAAACGTGAAAGGTATCAAACTTTTAGTTCGTGAGCTTAATGGTGTTGAGCCAAAAATGTTAAGAACAATGGTTGATGATTTAAAAAATCAATTAGGTTCTGCAATTATTGTGCTTTCTACTATTTCTGATGGTAAAGTGAGCTTAATTGTTGGGGTCACTAAAGATTTAACTGCTAAAGTTAAAGCTGGTGAGCTAATTAGTTTTGTAGCACAGCAAATTGGCGGTAAAGGTGGCGGTCGCCCTGATATGGCTCAAGCTGGTGGTACTGACGTTGAAGCCTTACCCGCAGCTTTGGCAAGTGTTGACGAGTGGGTTGAATCGCATCTATAAGCGATAGCAACCTGAAAAAAGGCGCTATCCCTGTTTGTATAGGGATAACGCCTTATAGAGATATTGGTAATCCGTTAAATAATCAATCACTAAATTTATATTTTGTTATGAAGTATGAGTTACTTGTGATAAATAATGATTATACGAATTGACAATGTATGATGGATAATGGCCGGGAAATTCTAGAGACCCGACTCTTGTAAATTTTCAAGGAGCAAAGAATGCTTATTCTAACTCGTCGAGTTGGTGAAACGCTTATGATAGGCGATGATGTGACCGTAACCGTTTTAGGGGTTAAAGGTAATCAGGTACGGATTGGCGTAAACGCACCCAAAGAAGTATCTGTCCATCGTGAAGAGATCTATCAACGAATTCAGGCCGAGAAAACTCAGCCTACTGATAACTACTAAACCAATTCCTATTTTTAGTTAGTTACAATTCATTCGTAAGCGTCCACACTTTTGCCGGGTTTGGGCGCTTTTCTCTTTATAAGACTTTTGATTCCTTTCTTTGTTCCTATCTTTGCTCTTCTTGAGCTGTATTTATTATTGCACTATCCGTTTATTCTGATTGACAGAATTGAAAGTCTTTTTACCTCTAATCATTCGCTTCACAATTATTTGCTGAGTGAATAAATTTATTTACTAAGAGAATAAAATACTTGAATGATTTTTCATCAGCGATATCATTGTGTTTAGGACTTTTTTAGCCAATCTTGATGATAAACGCATCAGTTTGTTTGTGAAGTGTTCAAACAAACGTATATTCGTAAAAAGTTGAGAAAAATTGTTTGACTTCTTAGGCTGAGAAAGTAATATGTGCGCCACACAGAGACGAGATGTTCAGTAAGAACTTCTTCGAGTGGTTCTAAATATGGTGAGATGGCCGAGAGGCTGAAGGCGCTCCCCTGCTAAGGGAGTATGCGGTCAAAAGCTGCATCGAGGGTTCGAATCCCTCTCTCACCGCCATTTAGATTTGCATCCTTAGCTCAGCTGGATAGAGTACTCGGCTACGAACCGAGCGGTCGGAGGTTCGAATCCTCCAGGATGCACCATATTCCAACCCCATGATTAATGTATGGGGTTTTTATTTTGGTGCAAATGGTGAATAATTTGCATTAAAAGCGTAAAGTATTACAACGGCGCATCCTTAGCTCAGCTGGATAGAGTACTCGGCTACGAACCGAGCGGTCGGAGGTTCGAATCCTCCAGGATGCACCATATTCCAACCCCATGATTAATGTATGGGGTTTTTATTTTGGTGCAAATGGTGAATAATTTGCATTAAAAGCGTAAAGTATTACAACGGCGCATCCTTAGCTCAGCTGGATAGAGTACTCGGCTACGAACCGAGCGGTCGGAGGTTCGAATCCTCCAGGATGCACCATCTCATTACTCAGATTGCCAATTGCAATATGAGCAGCTAGAAAGATAACTACGACGCATCCTTAGCTCAGCTGGATAGAGTACTCGGCTACGAACCGAGCGGTCGGAGGTTCGAATCCTCCAGGATGCACCATCTTTTATTAGATACCTTCGTTTAATTATTTCTAGCAAAAACGTCAGACCTGCATCCTTAGCTCAGCTGGATAGAGTACTCGGCTACGAACCGAGCGGTCGGAGGTTCGAATCCTCCAGGATGCACCATCTTAAAAGCCTCGCTACTGCGAGGCTTTTTGCTTTCTAGCTTCTCTTATTTTTCATCATATAACGTCTTTGTTTAGCACCAACTAACAATGCTAACATCATCTAATCAGCGACAATTTAGTGACTTTGCGATAAAGTAACTCCTATCTATTTACTAACATCAATCAACGCGGGAGGTCACCTTTGATCCCGGACGTATCAAAAGCGCTTTCTTGGTTGGAAGCACACCCTAAAGTTTTATGTGGCATCCACCGTGGTATAGAGCGTGAAACCTTAAGAGTTACGCCAGAAGGCAATTTAGCATCGACAGAGCATCCTATTTCATTAGGTAAATCATTAACTCATAAATGGATCACGACTGATTTTGCAGAGTCTCTATTAGAGTTTATTACACCTGTTGATGACAACATTGCACATACCCTGCATTTTTTAGGTGATTTACACCGCTATACAGCACGTCACTTAGATAATGAACGTATGTGGCCTATGAGTATGCCTTGTTTTATTGAAGCTGAAGATAAGATTACGCTGGCTCAATTTGGCACATCTAATGTTGGGCGTTTTAAAACACTCTACCGTGAAGGGCTTAAAAATCGTTATGGTGCGTTAATGCAAACTATTTCAGGTGTGCATTACAACTTCTCTTTGCCTATCGAGTTTTGGCAAGCATGGGCAAATGTAAAAGATGAAGAGAGTGGAAAAGAGGCGATTTCAGACGGTTATTTACGTCTTATTCGCAACTACTACCGCTTTGGCTGGATCATTCCATTCTTCTTTGGTGCATCACCAGCAATTTGTGGATCTTTCTTGAGAGGAAGAGAAACGAATCTACCATTTGAAAGCACGCCTAAAGGCGCGAAGTATTTGCCTTATGCAACTTCATTACGTTTAAGTGATTTAGGGTATACCAATAAATCTCAAAGCGATTTAGATATCACCTTTAATCATCTTGAAACATATGTCAAAGGGCTGAAAAAAGCGATTCATAAACCTTCTGAAGAGTTTGCTAAATTAGGTGTTAAGAAAGACGGTGAGTATATTCAGTTAAACACCAATGTGTTACAAATTGAAAATGAACTCTATGCACCTATTCGTCCTAAGCGTGTGGTTAAAGGTGATGAATCACCTTCTGATGCATTATTACGTGGTGGTATTGAATATATCGAAGTTCGCTCACTCGATATCAATCCATTTACGCCAATTGGTGTTGATGAAACTCAAATTCGTTTCCTTGATTTATTTCTGATCTGGTGTGTATTAGCTGATGCTCCAGAGATGAGTGCCTCTGAATTAGCATGCTGCCGTTCAAATTGGAATAACGTTATTCTAGAAGGGCGTAAGCCGGGTCAAGTTATTGGAATGGGTTGTGGCGAAAGAAAAGAGCCACTAGCACAAGTTGGTAAAGCCTTGTTTGCTGATTTAGAACGTGTTGCTAACGTTCTTGATTGTTGTTCAGGCACTAAATATATGGAAGTTTGCGTTAAGTTAGAGGAAATGTTCGATAATCCTGAATTAACCTTCTCTGGCAGACTTTTAGACAAAATTAAAACGCAAGGCATTGGTGGTTTCGGCTTGTCTTTAGCTGAAGAATATTACCAAGAATTAATTAAAACACCTTATGAAACGTTAACTGATGAAGCTTTTGAACATGAGAGAATTTCATCCATAAAACGTCAAGAAGAGTTAGAAAAGAGTGATACCATTTCTTTTGATGAGTATTTGAAGATCCATGCGGGGACAAACGCCGATAACGTGGCTTCCTAAACTTAGATAGAAAAAAGCCACACTAAGATTTGTGTGGCTAAAAAATTCTATAGAGAAATAGGGATGATAACAATTTGCGCGTATTCATTACTAAGACCGGGCTACTTGCAGAAAGTTTCATTTTTTCTTAAAAATATTTAAATTTTTCTTAGGAGGTTTTTTATGCCTTTATTGGATAGCTTTACTGTTGACCATACTCGTATGTCAGCACCTGCTGTACGCGTTGCTAAAACGATGAAAACGCCATCAGGTGATACCATCACGGTATTTGATTTACGTTTTACTGTGCCTAATAAAAAAGCCATGCCTGAGAAAGGAATTCATACATTAGAGCATCTGTTCGCTGGATTTATGCGTAACCATCTTAATGGTAATGGTGTTGAGATAATTGATATTTCCCCAATGGGATGCCGTACAGGCTTCTACATGAGCTTAATTGGGCAACCAGAAGAGCAACGTGTAGCTAATGCATGGAAAGCCGCAATGGAAGATGTTCTGAAAGTAAAAGATCAAAACCATATCCCAGAGCTGAACGTGTACCAATGTGGTACCTATGAAATGCATTCACTGACAGAAGCTCAAGATATTGCACGCGATATTTTATCTCATAGCATTGGCATTAATCATAACGATGAATTAGCACTGCCTGAAGAGACTTTAAAAGAGCTGCATATCTAAGCGATAGTCAATTCATGACGTTAGGGGACAATAGATCAGAAAATTCGCATTCTGATTTATTGTCTCTTTTTTATTTCTATCTCCTTTATTATTTTTCTTTTCTCTACTCCATTGTTTTATTTTCTTATCTTCTTATATTGTTAGCACAGTAATGGATTAAATTTATGCTTAATACACGGAGTACACTTCTGTTATGGAAAATCACAAATTCTCATCACCTAAATTAGTGTTAGAGTTTTTTGTTCGAGAATTTTATTTTGTAGGTAAAGGCACATTACGTACTCAATTTCCTAAAGATGCCTTTTTCTACCAGGGGCGTTCTAAAGCACTTGAATATCGTTACTTAGAACGAGTTCACAAAAAGTATGTTAAACGCACTCAGTGCGAACCAGAGCTTATTATCAAGCCTGATTCGTTACTGTTATCGTCTGAACTCAATTCTGAATTATTTGCTAAGATCACTAAACCACAAACAAACACCATAATGAAAATAAGTGGTGATTATCTTTATAAAGAAAAAGATGAAGAGAAATATCGCTGGTATTTTCAACAAGATGAAATTAAAACAAACAGTTATAGTGGTGATAATTCACAGTTAAAATATGAAAATATTCGTGGCTTAGCACCTCATCATTTTAATATTGAAGCGATAAACGATGAAGGGGCGCTTATTACTAATTTTCCGCGCAAGTCTCTTTCTCTTACTTTGAATAAAGGAGAGACGGCATGTTTTATTTGTAGGCGTGAAGAGTATGGCGCTGATTATTCTTATCAGCCTTCATTAAATTTAGTTATGTGGGTCAAGAATCATGGTTTTTATTCTGATTATCAACAATTAAATCCTACAAATCTAATACAAGAACAAGCAATAGAGCCGTTCTATATGAAACCAGCCAGAGAGTTTGATTTTCGTAATAGCAAATTACGGTTTGAACTAGGGTAAACTGCAAAAAATAAAGCGCCTTAGAAGGCGCTTTATTTTGTATTTACTAATGATGTGGGATTGA